>NZ_JBEYTS010000064.1:0-38372 GCF_040643155.1 Streptomyces sp. NPDC047453
CCGCCGGCGAGGACCTGCTGGGCCAGATCCTGCTCCAGCTCCCGGCCGGCTACGACCTGCTCTTCGGCCACCCCCAGCCCACCTGACCATCCCGCTGGCCGGTGCCCGGGCACCGGCCACAGCAAGAAAGGCAACCACCCCAGTGATCTCCGACCGGCACGTACCGCCCCAGCAGCCGTACGGGACGGTGCTCGGTCAGGTACGGCGAGATGTGCGCCAGGTCTTCCGGGTCGATCACCCATCCCTCCTCCAGCAGCTGGCGGACGATCTCCGCGATGTCCAGGGCGTTGTGGAAGATCACCGCGTTCGTGAGCAGCGCGTTGAACTTCATCGCCTTCTCCTGCTCGATGGGGTCGTTGTCGGCGATGACGCCACGGTTGCCGAAGCCGATCCACTGGGAGAACCGGTTGAACGACTCCACCTTGTTGGTTGCCGCCGTCACCCGCCGGCGCAGCGGCGCGTCGGAGAGGTAGCGCAACAGCTGGACGGTGCGGATCACGCGGCCGACCTCGCGGAACGCGGTGTAGGTGGCGTTCTTCCGCGATCCCGAGCGAAGCCGTTTCAGCAGCGTCGACGAGGAGATCGCCCCTTCCTTCACGGAGACGACCACGCGCATCAGCTGGCGGAACTGGGACTCGATCAGGTCGAAGTCGATGACGTTCTTGCCCGGCTCGCCGAACAGGGCGTCGATGTGTACGTACTCCGTCTGCTTGGAGGGCCGGTAGAAGGTCAGTTCCTTCCAGGTCCTGATGTCTCTTCTCCCTTGAGTTCGTTGGAGCTGCCGGGTGCCTGTGCCTGCCCCTGCCGTTGCTGGCCTGGGACGTCGCATGGCGGATCTGCACGTCGGCCAGAGTTGACGGGTCATCGGGATTCCTGAAATATTCGCCTCCTTGTTGATCGATGTGTTGCATTTATGAAGGCGAGGTCGGCGGTGTCGCTGGCACTGGTGCGTGACCTTCGCTCGGTCCGGCCGACCCCGACGGATGAGGACCTCGATGCCTTCGAGTAGGACCTGGTGGCCGGCTTCGTGCTCGCGCGATCCGCGGCAGGAGTGGAGGACGGGTCGATCCAGGCCGAGATCAGGGCGGTGTCGGAGTTCCGGGACTCGATGGGGCGTCATCTGTGGACGGCCCGCCCGGACGATGCCGATCGATTCCTCGGTGAGCGGTGCCGGGGTCAGTCCCACAGCACGGTCAGCGGTAAAGCCTTCGGTGTTTCGGTGTTCTTCGAGTACCTGGAACTGCGGCACCACGCGGAGATCTACGCGCTGACCGGCGACCTCGTGCAGTGCCCAATCGACGAGATGAACCGGCCCCGGGACGGCTGGAAGCTCAACATCCGCATCCCGCCCGGTGACGCCGAGATCGACAAGCTCTTCGACGGCTGGCGAGACCACGTCGCCACGACACGTAAGTTCCTGCCCGCTGCCCGCAACTACACCGCCGCGAAGCTGTGGTCCCAGGTGGGCCTGCGCATCGGGGAATCGACCCGGCTCGACATGGTCGACCTGAAATGGGAGTTGGGGCCGCTGGGCAAGGTGCACGTGCGGTTCGGCAAGGGCTCGCGACGCCGCGGGCCCAAGCAGCGCATTGTGCCGCTGATCAACGGGGCCCGCGACCAGGCGGTGTGGTTCGTCGAGGAGGTCCGCGGGTAGTTCGACGACGCCTGGGACCAGCGGGCCGCCCCCTTTCTCGTCTCCGAGCGCCGCGCGGCCGACGGGTCGTGCGGCCGGGTCAGTACCGAGACGCTGAGGGCCGGCCTGGCCAGGGCCGTCGAGCGGCATCTGCCGTCCTGGCAGGGACGCTTGAGCCCCCACGTCCTCCGGCACTACTGCGCGTCGTCGCTGTATCGCAACGGTGTGGATATCGTCGCGATCCAGGAGCTCCTTGGCCACGAATGGGTCGCCACCACGATGGGGTACATACACGTGCATAACAGTCATATCGAAGACTCCTGGGAGAGGGCGGCGGACCGCTCGGCGGCCCGGCTGGGCGGGGTGAGGTAATGAAGTGGGACCTGCGGATGGCGGCTGCCCGCCGTGAGATCTGGAAGGCCAGCGATATGCGCAGGCTGCTGGCCGAACGCGGACTGGAGATCAGCGTCGGGAAGATGTCGTCCCTGTGGTCTGGGCAGCCGACCTCGATCCGGCTCGATGACCTGGAGGTCATCTGCCACGTGCTCGGCTGCGGCCCCGAGGAGTTGCTGTTGCGCGAGCCCGGAAAGGTCCAGGCTCAGCCAGTCGCCGACGTCGGCACGCAGGATGTCGCGGTCGGGCAGGCGTCCGTCGTCAGGCCGGTCCGTCGCAGTGGCCGTACGGCACCGCCGTGAACAATCGCGAGGCGTTCATCGCTGCCCTGCGAGGCGAGTTGGTCTGTTCCGGCTGCGGCGTCCGGCCGCCTCGGACCTCCAAGCACCGGCGGTGCTGGGAAGGTGCGCGCGACGGCGGGGTGGCTCCGACCTGCCGGGGGTGCGGCGGCGCGCGCGGCCAGCAGATGCGCGGCCTCGCGCAGCGTTACGAGCGCCGGGTCCTCCTCGAACTGCCAGGGGTTCCAGGCGCACTTTTCCGCGCGGGCGGGCACAGACCGCCAAGCTCCTGATCACGCGCCCCACCAGCGAAATCATGGTGAGGCTGCGCATCCACGGCGGCGGTCCGGCCGGCCCGGAGCATCGGGATTCCTGAGGCTCAGCCCCGGAAGAATGCGCTTTTTCCGCCCCGGTCCCAGACCGCAGGATGGCTGCGAGCCGGTCGCTCCCCCCAGCCGGTGTCGAGGGAGGAACTGTGTCGTCAGCCATCGAAGCGGGTTTGCTGCCCCTCACCGCCGAGGTCCGTCCGGAGGGGCTGGCCGTCGGCGGGATCCTGCTCACCGAACTGGCGCAGCGCTTCGGCACACCCCTGTTCGTCTACGACGAGGAACACCTGCGCCGGCGCTGCCGGGAGGCGGTCGCCGCGTTCGGCCGGGGCCACGTGGCCTACGCCTCCAAGGCCTTTCTGTGCACGGCCATGGCGCGGCTGGCCCACGAGGAGGGCCTCCTGCTCGACGTCGCCTCCGGCGGCGAGCTACGGGTGGCCCTGCACGCGGGCGTGCCCGCCGACCGGATCGTGCTGCACGGCAACAACAAGGACGAGGCGGAGCTGCGCACCGCGCTCCTGGCCGGGGTACGGCATGTGGTGGTCGACAGCTTCGACGAGATGGAGCGGATCGAGCGCCTGCACGCCGAGGAGCACCTGCCCGCGGCCCGGGTCCAGCTCCGGGTGGCGCCCGGTGTCGCCGCGGGCGCCCATGAGGCAATCCGGACCGGGGGCCACGACTCCAAGTTCGGCTTCGGCATCTCCGACGGAGCCGCCGCGGCCGCCGTGGGCAGGGCTCTCGGGTCTCCTGCGATGATCCTGGAAGGCGTCCACGCCCACGTGGGCTCCCAGGTGCTGGACGCGGTGGAGCTCGCGCGGGGAGCCGCGGCCGTCGCCCGGTTCGCGGTGGAGGTACGGGCACACCGGCTCACCGTCGGAGGCGGGCTCGGAGTCGCGTACGAAGCCGGTCAGGTCGCGCCGTCGTTCGCGGACTGGGCCGCGCGGATGCGGGACGCGGTGCGCGGCTCGGGCTGGAGCGGTGAGGTGACCGTCGAGCCGGGGCGTTCCATCGCCGCCCGGGCGGGGATCACCCTGTACCGGGTGGGCACGGTCAAGCGGATCGAGGGCGTGCGGACGTATGTCGGCGTCGACGGCGGGATGAGTGACAACCTCCGCCCCGCCCTTTACGGCAGCCGGTACGAGGCGTTTCTGCCGCGCTGCCCACGAGCGCCGCGACCGCTGCGCGCCCGCGTGGTCGGCAAGCACTGCGAGAGCGGTGACGTGATCATCGACGATGCCGCGCTGCCCGCCGACCTGCGTGTGTCGGACGTGCTGGCCACGCCCGTCACCGGCGCCTACGGCTACGCCATGGCCTCCAACTACAACAAGCTGCCACGTCCCGCCGTTGTCTTCGTGGCCGACGGCCGTGCCCGCGTCGTGGTCCGGCGCGAGACCGACGAGGACCTGCTGCGCCTGGACGTCTCCGAAGCGGCCGACGCGGCGGTGGCGGCGTCCCTCGGCATGATGCGGTCCGGTACCGGGGACCCGGTGCGGGCGCAGACCGCCGGGGCGGCCTAGCCTGGCCCGATGCTCAACAGCGCCCGTCTGCACGTTCTGCTGGAGATCGCCCGCAGGGGCACCATCGTGGCCGCCGCCCAGGCGCTGCACCTGAGTCCGTCGGCGATCTCGCACCAGCTCGCGCGGCTGGAGCAGGAACTCGGGGTGGCGCTGGTGGAGCGGGCTCCGCAAAGCCTGCGGCTGACGGCCGCGGGAGCGAGGCTCGCCGAGCACGCCCAGGCGATCGCGGATCTGATGGCCGTCGCGCAGGACGATCTGCGGGCGCACTCCGAGGGCGAGGCGGGGCTGCTGCGGCTCGGCTTCTTCGCCTCCTCGGGCCTGGACCTGCTGCCGCGGACGCTGTCGGCCTTCGCGGCCCAGCGACCGCAGGTCGAGCTGGAGCTGATCATGGGCCAGCCGCACGAGCTGGTGCCCGACCTGGAGGCGGGCCGGCTGGACGCCGCGGTGGTCTTCGAGCACCCGCTCGACCCCTGGTGCCGCCAGGCCGCCGTGGAGGTGGAGATGTTCTTCGAGGAGCCGCAGATGGTGGTGGTGCCGCTGCGGCACCGCTTGGGCCGGCGCACCGCGGTCCGGCTGGCCGAGCTGGAGGGCGAGAGCTGGATCGGCACCCGCGGCGGCGACACCGGCGAGCCGGTCCTGGAACGCGCGTGCGCGGCCGAGGGATTCCGCCCCCGGGTGCGCTGCCGCAGCGACCACTACCAGGTCACCGTCAACCTGGCCCGGGCGGGGATGGGAATCGCGCTGGTCCCGGCCCTCGGGCTCGGCGACACTGCGGGGGTGCATGTCTGCCGGCTGGACCATCCCCAGCTGCACCGGCGGATCGGCGTCGCCACCCGGGGCACGAACCGCAATCCACTGCTGCGGGACTTCCTCGTGGAACTGCGGTCCGCCGCCGCCGAGGTGCGGTCGCTGCTGGAGATGCAGTGGTCGTGACCGCGACCATGCCGGCAGAAGCGTAGGCGCTCACCGCGCCGGCCACGCCGCCGGCCCGGCGGAGTGCGCGATCCCGGCGCGGTCGGCGTGGGCGTGGCCCCAGCCGGTCCGCCCTGGCGGGGGACCGGCTGCGGCGTGCGGCACTTGGCGTGCCGGGCAGCCACGGTCACGCGCGGGCGCGGCTGCGGTGGGCACAGTCCGCGAGGGCACGGCCCACCTCCCGGATGGCGTGCACCGCGGCCCGCTCGGTGCTGGGCCCCAGGTCCGTGTCCCAGTGCGCCACCACCGCGTACGCCAGCCGGCGTGTCCCGATGAACACGCCCGCGTCGGCGCGCACCCCGGCGTCGGTGCCGGTCTTGTTGGCCACGAGGAGCCCACCGGGCAGCGGCTCCGGGAATCCCGGGGCGTACGGGTCGTGCCCGACCAGCGCGGGGACCAGGCCGTGGTCGGTGTTGGCGCGCATCCAGCCCAGCAGGCGCGCGGAGGCGTCCGGCGAGCCCATGGTGCCGCGTACCGCGTGCGTCACCAGCCGCGCCAGGTCACGGGCGGTACCGGTGGCGAACACCGGCGGCACATCCGGGCCGCGTACGTCGCGGACGACGTCGTGCAGAGCCAGGTGGTCGAGCCCGAGCCGTCCGGCCAGCCGCGCGGTGGACTCGCGCCCCACCAGCCGGAGCAGCGCGTTGGTGGCGGTGTTGTCGCTGACCGAGGCGGTCAGCCAGGCCAGGTCCTCGATGGTCCAGCCGCCGCGGCCCAGCCGGCGCAGCAGCCCGGTACCGCCCGCCACGTCCTCGTCGCGGATCTCGACGGGCCGGCCGGCATCCAGCTCACCGGTGTCCAGACTGCGGGACACCTCGGCCAGCAGCAGTAGTTTCGAGGCGGAGGCGACGGGCAGCACGGTGTCGTCGTCGACGCCCACCGTCCGGCCGCCGTCCACGTCGACGGCGGCCACGGACAACGTGAGCGGCAGCGCGGCCGAACGGCGCGCCGCCGCGGCCACCTGGGCCAGACTCATCGGACTCTCACCACCTCTCCCGCCCTCACCGCGGTCGGGCGGCCGCCGCGTACGGCCGTCCGCCCCGCCACCACGACGGTGCCGACGCCCTCCGGGACCTCCAGCGGCCTGTCGAAGGTGGCGCCGTCGCGGACGGTGGCCGGATCGAGCACCACCAGGTCGGCGATCGCACCGTCGCGGACCACACCGCGCCCGGTGAGTCCGAACCGCCGGGCGGGCAGTCCGGTCATCTTGTGCACCGCGGTCTCCAGCGGCAGGAGCCCCTGGTCGCGCCCGTAGTGTCCGAGGACCCGGGGGAAGCTGCCCGCCCAACGGGGGTGCGGGCGGCCCGGTTTGGGTACGCCGTCCGAGCCGATCATCGACAGGGGGCTGGCGAGCACCCGGCGGACGTCGTCCTCGCGCATGGAGTGGCTGATGATGGTCACCTCCCCTTGCTCGGCCAGCAGCAGGTCGCACACGTAGTCCACCGGCTCGACGCCGCGCTCGGCGGCCAGCTCGGCGATGCGACGGCCCTCGGCCTCGGGGTGTGTCTGGGCGGCGGCCACCGCGATGAGGTCCCAGCCCCCGTTCCCCACCGTGTTCTCCCAGCCCTCGACACCGCCGCCGATGTCCGCCCGGATGCGGTCGCGCACCTCGCTCCGGCGCAGCCGTTCCAGCAGGGCACCCACGCCGCCCTCGCTGGTCCACGGAGGCAACATCGCGTGCAGGACGGTGCTGCCCGCAGTGTAGGGGTACACGTCGCAGAGCACGTCGACGCCCTCGGCGCGTGCGCGTTCCAGCCGGGGCAGGGTGCGCAGGGTGGCTCCCCAGGCGTGGCGGCCTGCGGTCTTGTGGTGGGAGATCTGCAGGGGTGCGCCCGAGCGCACCGCGATCTCCAGGGCCTCCTCCAGGGCGGTCTCCACCTGTGACATCTCGTCACGCAGGTGGGTCACGTACGGCTTGCCGTGGTGTGCGGCGACGCGGGCCAGCGCGACGATCTCCTCCGTGTCGGCGTAGGTGCCGGGCGGGTAGATCAGCCCGGTGGACAGGCCCGCCGCGCCCTGGCTCAACGCCTGGTCGAGCAGTCGGCACATGGTCTCCAGCTCACCGGGCTTTGGCGGGCGGGCCTCGAAGCCCATCACTCCGGCGCGGAGCGTGCCATGGCCGACCAGTGAGGCGAGGTGGGTCCGGCGCAGGTCCGGGTCCTGCCCGGCGGCGAAGGCCTCGAAGTCCACGGCCGGCTGGATTGGGCCGAGACCGAAGGTGACGCGCAGGTGCTCGGCGAGTTCCGGCAGCCGCTCGGGCAGTGAGGGGAACAGGCTGGTGCCGCAGTTTCCGCAGATCTCGGTGGTGACGCCTTGGAGCAGCGGCGCCAGGCGCAGATCCTCGACCGCCTCGGCGGCGTCCGCGCCTGCGTCCGCGTCGTAGGGTGCGGCGAGGGCGTCGGAGTGCGTGTGTACGTCGATGAACCCGGGTGTGACGACCTGCCCTTCGGCGTCCACGACCTCGGCCGCGTCGGCCGGAGCGCCCGGGGGAAGCACGGTGATCCTTCCGCCCGTCACCGCGATGTCCGCCTCGCGGGCGGGGGCGCCGGTGCCGTCGACGAGTGTGCCGCCGCGGAGCAGCAGGTCCATGGGGCGGCCCATCACAGCACCGTGGACAGAAAGGCCCGCGTGCGCTCGTGCCGCGGGTCGGTGAACAGCTCGTCCGGGCGTCCGGCCTCGACGACGGCTCCCTCGTCCATGAACAGGACGCGGTCGGCCACCTCGCGGGCGAAGCCCATCTCATGGGTGACCACGATCATCGTCATCCCGCTGCGGGCCAGGTCGCGCATGACGCCCAGGACCTCGCCGACGAGTTCGGGGTCGAGCGCGGAGGTGGGTTCGTCGAAGAGCATCAGCGTCGGCTCCATGGCCAGGGCGCGGGCGACCGCCACCCGCTGCTGCTGCCCGCCGGACAGCTGGCCGGGGTAGTGGCCGGCGCGGTCCGCGAGACCGACGCGGTCCAGCAGCTCACGGGCCTGCTGCTCGGCCTGGGCGCGGTTCCGGCCCTTGACCGCGAGCGGACCCTCCATCACGTTCTGCACCGCGGTGCGGTGCGGGAAAAGGTGAAAGCGCTGGAAGACCATGCCGATCCGCTCGCGCTGCCGCTGGATGTCGCGTGCGCGGCGTTCGCGCAGGGTGCGGCCGGAGGTGCCGTGCTGCTCGTAGCCGACGAGTTCGCCGTTCACCCAGACGCGTCCCGCGTCGATCCGTTCGAGGTGGTTGAAGCAGCGCAGCAGGGTCGACTTGCCGGACCCGGACGGTCCGATGACGCACAGCACCTCGCCGGCGCGGACGTCGAGGTCGATGCCCTTCAGCACCTCGGTGTCGCCGAACCGCTTGCGGACCCCGCGGGCCCTGAGGACCACGTTGTTCACGATGCCGTCTCCTTGGTGACACGCCCGGGTACGAGGTTGGCCAGGACCCTGCGGCGCAGTGGCGGGGCGGCGCCGGGGCTGAACCGGCGCTCTACGGCGTGCTGGGCGACGCTGGCGATGGTGGTGAGCACCAAGTACCAGATGGACGCCACCACCAGCAGCGCGATGACCTCGAAGTTGGCGAGGTACAGGTGCTGGGAGACGGTCATCAGGTCGGCGCCGGCGATGACCGAGACCAGCGAGGTGGTCTTGAGCATGGAGATGAACTGGTTGCCGAACGGCGGGATGATGACCCTCATCGCCTGTGGCAGGACGATACGGGTGAGGATCTTGCGGTGGGACATGCCGAGGGAGTCACCCGCCTCCCGTTGCCCGGGGTCCACGCTCTGGATGCCGGCCCGCACGATCTCCGCCATGTAGGCGCCCTCGTTGATGGACAGGCCCAGCAGCGCGGCCACGAATCCGGTGATGACCTGGTTGGACTGCCAGCTGACGAGCTTCGGCCCGTCGAACGGCACACCGATGCTGATCTCGGGGAACAGCAGGGCGAGGTTGAACCAGAAGATCAGCTGTACGAGCAGCGGTGTGCCGCGGAAGAACCAGGTGTAGGCGCCGGCGGTGAGGCGCAGCACCGGGCTGTCGGAGAGCTGCATCACCGCGGTGACGACCCCGATGGCGATGCCCACGGCCTGCGAGATGAGGGTGAGTTGGACCGTCACCCACAGACCTTCAAGGATCACGCTGTCGAACTGGTACTTGGCTATGACGTCCCAGTGCAGGTTCGGGTTGACGATGACGGTGTAGGCGAGCCACACCGCGAAGAGGACGGCGCCAAGGACGGCGAACCAGCGCCCCGGGCGGGGACGGCCGGTCACCTCCAGGGACAGGTCGTCCTCCTGGGGCGTCGGGCCGGAGGCGGCGGGTGCCGGTGTCCTGCTGGGCGCGGGTGCCTTGCCGGGTGCCGAGTCGGTTGGGCCGTGGCGGGTCATGTCCGTGTTCACTTCGGGACTCACTGCCCGCCGTTGAGGGTGGCCCGGGGGACGGCGCTGTCCGCGACGCCCCAGGTCCCCAGGATCTTCCGGTACTCGCCGTTGTCGATCAGGTCCTGAAGGGCCTTCTGGACGGCGTCGCGCAGACCGCTCCGGTTCTTCGCCACGGCGATGCCCCAGGGAGCGGCGCCGTACTGCGTCGGCAGCACCTGGTACGCGTTGCCCTTCTGCGCGAACATCTGGGCCACCGGATAGTCGACGATGGTCGCCACGGCACGTCCGCTGTCCAGTTGAAGCAGTCCGGTCGGTGCGTCCTCGCTCTGCGAGATCCGCATCTTGTCCTTGCACTTCGCGTTCTGTTGCTCGCCGATGTCCAGGTTCGAGCTTCCCTTGGCGAGGACGACGGCCTTGCCGCACAGGTCCGCAAGAGTCTTGATGCCCTCCGGATTGCCCTTCTTCGTCATGACGACGCCGCCGGTGCGGAAGTAGTCGACGAAGTCCACCGCCTGGCGGCGCTGGGCGCTGTCGGTCATGGAGGACATGGCCAGGTCGAAGCGTCCGGACTGCAGACCGGGGATCAGGCCGTCGAAGGCCGCGTTGGTGAGCTGGAGCCTGAGTCCCAGCTTCTTGGCGATCGCCCCGGCCAGGTCGGGGTCGACGCCGGTGAGTTCGGTGGTGCCCGGCTTGTACATCTCCATCGGCGGATAGCCGACCGCGGTGGCGACACGGAGCACACCGCTCTTCTTGTACTGCGCGGGCAGCAGGTCGGCGGCGGTCTTGCCGGCGGCGGTCTTCGGCTCGCTGCCGGACGGGGTGCTGCCCTGGTCGGAACGTCCGCAGGACGTGGCCGCGAGGGCGACCAGGGCCATTGCGGCCAGACAGCGCAGAGGACGGGGGCGTCTCATGGGGTTCTCCCTCACGCGGTGACGGTGCGCCGATGCTGGCAGCCGCCTGTCGGTGAATGGAAGATGATGAAGCTATTCACGGCTGAGCATCGAAATTGGTACTGCTCGCGGTGCCGAGGGGCGGGGCGCCGGTCAGTCAGGCGTCCCTACCTTGTTGATCGGGATGAGCGACTTGAGTGAGGAGCGAAGCTCCTCCAGGAACGGGATCACTCCGTGACGTTCCTCGATGTGGAAGCGGGTGACCGCGTCCACGCCTGCTGTCCTGGCACCCCGGTTGCCAGACGCCCGCTCCCAGGCCACCACCAAAGTGGCCCGGTCACAGACCAAGTTGAATACATCCTCGAACCGGCGATCCGGCTCGTTCCTTGCCCACCGGTGCAGCTTGATCTGATGATCGAGTACCCGTCGCGCGGCCGTCATGCTGCCCGGCCACGTTGTCGACAGTACGTCGTGTTCAACAACGTCCCTCCCCGACAGCAGTCATGCTGCCATCACACTGCCGCCCTTCCCCAAGTGACCGGCTTTCCCGGCCTCCGAGTACTACGGCGACTCCGCCACGATCTGGCGTCATCAGCGGGCGTCGCGCCTGCCCGTCGCCCGGCTGGCTGCCGGACGGGAAGGGCGATGCCAGATCGCTTCCCACGTTCACTGAGGATCTCTGTGACGGCTTCGGTGCCCAGCTATACCCCGGCAGCATCGCCACGGACCGCACATCGCAGTCTTGGTCCGGGCCTCCCGGCGTCCATAGGCTCAGGACGCCGAAAGAGGAGAGGCCATCGGATAGAGCACTCTCCAGCACTGCATAGCGGCCCATCCACCAGGTTCGGCAGGCCGCTGACGACTCACGGGACGTCAACCACTGGTGCAGTTTCCTTGCACCCATTCCGTCTTCGCTTGCGGGCACGAACCGTCTGGTGGTGTCGATCCGCCCCTACGTTGTCGAGGCTGCTTCCGGCCTCACCCCCAACCCGGGGATCAGCCTGCCTCCAGCTTCAACCGTTCACCGCGATGACCGGCGGCGGGCCTCTCATCTCGCGAGATCCATCAGCGCCTCGTGGCGCACAGCCGAGTTCGTCGATGCAGAGCAGGTCGAAGCGGCCGTAGCGGGCGATCGTCTTCGACAGCTGCTTCTCGTCGGCGGCCTGACGAGCTCACCGTTCCTCGTCCTCCAGTGCCCTGTGGGCCTGCCGGCGTTCCGCGCGCTCCTGGTTCGTGCGCATCGACCGGCACGGTCGCATCGCCCACCCGATGCACCGGCACGGCCAACAGATCGGAGACCCTTCCGGCCGGATCACCGGCGAAGGCATCGGCGACGCGGTGACCCGGGCCGCAACCCGCGCCGACCTGGCCGCCCCCACCGAACTGCTGCCCGACCTCCCACCCCGCTGGAGCGGACACAGCCTGCGCCGCGGGTTCGCCACCGCCGCCAAACAGGCCGGCGCCGACCTCATCGAGACCGGACGCCACGGCGGCTGGGTCGACGGCTCCAAGTCCCTGGCCGGCTACTTCGAGCAGGCCGGGATGTGGGACGAGACGAACCCGCTGTACGGCATCGGTCTGTAGGAGACGACCGGTGTCACGCACTGCTCACGGACACGAGCCTGATCGCCGAACCAGCTGCAACTGGAACGGCACATACGGGAGCCCCGGCATCAACATGCTGGGACTCCTCGTTTCTGCTCTCGACCGCAGCGCCTCCACCCGCGCCGACACCACCTCCATCCCGAACGCGGCGGCCATCTCCTGGCAGGTCATCGGCCCCTGCCCGAGCCGGGCCCGGTCCGCGAGCGCGTTGAGGATGCGCTGGTAGTCCACCGACAGCGCCGACCACGCCAGTCCCTCGCGCCACACCGGCACCTGCGACTTCGGCTTCGCCGCATCCCGGGGCGCCGACTGCGCGTCCGTATCCGGTGGATCCGGAACGGCCTTTCCCTCTGCGGTGCTGTTGCCCTCCGGAGCCAGCACGGTATCGACCCGCCTGCGGGCGATCGCCCACTCCTGCCATTCCAGCTCTGCCGCGGCCAGCTCGGCCTGGATGCGGTCGGCCTCCTCCCGCAGCCCGTCCACGCGACGGCGAGCAGCGAGCTCGTGCTCTTCCAGCAGTCCGGCAACCGACGGCATCCACAACCTCCCCAAGCAGTGACCACCCGACAGGCCACCACTCCCACGGAAGCACCGCTCCTATCCCCGACCAGCAGAAGCGCAGCGATCACGCCCGGAAAGGCAACAGCTTCTCAGGCCGTCGCGCTCGCCTGCGTCGACCTCTGCCTGCTTGACCCAATCGCGCACCGCGGTCTCGGTCAGGTCGAAGTCCTTGGCGACCTGGCCGACCGAGCGGTCACCGCGTCGGCACAGCTTCGAACCCATCGAAGTCTAAGGACGCCGACCTGACCGGTTCTCTTTTTCGGACCAGCGGCAAGGCCACCTTTATGGACAGGTATCTCTACCTTCTCCGTAGTTCTCGTCCGGGGAGCGAAGGGCAAAGCCGGACGTGTCGGCGCAGTTCGCCCGAGGTGTCAACGGGCCTTCCGTGAGGGGTCGTTGCTTGCTTCGCTCAGGTGAAAATGATTATCATCTCATTGTCCGGTGCATGCTCTCGTGCCTGCGCCCTTCTGATCCAGGAGGATCACTTTGCGTGCCCAAACCCGTGCTCTGACCCTCTCCGGTTCGCTTGCCGCCGCCCTCGCCGTCGTGGGGCTCGCCGTCACTCCCGCAGTCGCCGCCACGATGCTCAGCAACGGCCACGTGGACGTCCTGGAGGCCGACTGGGACGGGGCCAACCTGTCGCTCCACGTCCACGACGCGGGCACCAACACCGAGTACGCCCCGTCCGACGTGACCCTGTCCGTGCCGGCGGCGGCCAAGGCCGCCAACCCGGGATACGCGTTCCTGGGGACGGGCAGCGAGGTGTGGCTGCTGCCCGAGGACCAGGCGTTCGCCAACTCCCGGGGCGTGCTGTTCCCGGGGATCTCCACCGAGAGTCTCACTACTGGTGTGTTCGCGAACGACAGGGTGACGTACACCCTGGTGAGCGCCACCCGTGACGGGGCGGACAGCTCCGAATTCAGCGTCTACGCGGGCAACGGCAACCGCTGGTTCGACAGCAACACCAAGATCAGCACGTACAAGTCGAAGGCCTTCGGCGTCGCCACCCACAACCACGCGACCTGGGCCTTCGAGCAGCCCGGCACGTACAAGCTGACGTTCAAGGTGTCCGGCACCGTGGGCGGGGCCGCCAAGTCGGCGACCGAGACGTACACCGTCGTCGTCAGCTCATGAGGACGGCCCTGGCGCGCCACGGACGGGCGGTTGCCGTCGCGGCGCTGACCGTGGTGAGCGCGTTGTTCGTGGGTGCGGCAGGGCAGGCGGCCGGCAGTGGGGGGCCGTTCCCCGCCGCCGGTGCGGTCGTCCTGGACGCGGGTGAGATGGACCTCACGCCCCAACGGGTCAACGGCAGTCTGGAGTTGCTGATCGACGACCGCACCGGTGCGAAACCCGTCGCACGCAAGCCGGACGAGATCGTCCTGCACGCCGGAGAGGTCACCCGGGAGGAGGTCGTGTCGCCGGTGTACCCGATCCTCGGGGAACTGGTCGACGCCTACTTCCTGAACGGATACGAGGGCGCCGGACAGGTCTTCGCTCCGGAACCGGGATGGAACGGCAGCCGGGCGGGCGCCGACTCCGAGGTGCGGCTCTCCGGATTCCAGGGTCCTGGGCAATTCGCCCTGTACACGTACACCCGGCAGATGGACGAGCGCGACGAAGAGCCGGTGGAACACCTCAACAGCGCTGACAGCCCGTACAGTTCCTTCACTCTGGCCGCGGACCAGCAGCGGGCGGTTCCCACCTGGGGGTTCACCGAGGCCGGGGTCTACCGGCTGACCTTCACGGTGACCAGTGGCGGTGACAGCGACACCGCGACACTGGCCGTCGTCGTCGGCGACGACGTGGACTCGTCCAAGGTGCCGCCCGGCGACGGGTCCACGCCGGCACCGACCACCTCTGCCCCCGGCCCCGGCGGTGGCACGCCGACACCTGGTGTGACGCCGAGCGCGCCGCTCGCGCACGTCATCGACAACGGCCACCTCGACCTGGCTGCCCGGCCCCTCGGCCATACGCTGCGCTTCCAGATCAAGGAGGGCGGCGCCAAGTCGTATGCCTGGTACGAGCCCGGCGAGGTCGTCCTCCATGTGAAACCCGGCGCCAAACGGCGGATCCCGGACGGGTACGACTTCCTCGGCCCGGTGGGCGCCCCGGTCTGGTGGCTGCCCATGCAGCAGCGCCAGGGGCTGGTGTGGCCCGGGTGGAGCACCGAGGAGTACACCGAGCAGGCCCTGCGCGGCGACGTGACCTTCCGGCTCGACTCGGTCCAGGGTCCCGGCGCGGTGGCGGTGTTCACCGCGGGCTCCATCGGCGAGGTGAACATCGGACTGAACAGCGGGGACGGCCTGCCGGACAGCCTCCGGCACTCCGCGCACGCCCACAGCCACTGGAACTGGACCTTCACCAAGGAGGGCGTGTACCGGACGACGTTCACCGTCAGTGCGACGCTCGCCGACGGAACGCAGGTCAGCGACACGGGGACGCTCGCCTGGGCGGTCGGTGACGTGGACCCGACGACGGTCCACCCCGGCTCGGGCGACGAGCCGACGGCGACCCCGACGGCCACGCCCTCGTCGGCTCCCTCCTCGCCATCGCCCCCCGCCGGGCCGACCGGAGAGCCGACGGCCTCCGGTTCACCGAGCGCGTCGGCGCCCGCGGCCGATCAGTCGCCCAACGCCCCGGGCAGCGACGGGGGTTCGTCGACCGACGGCGGTACGGGGACGGGCGGGACCGGCGGAAGCACAGGCGGAAGCACGGGCGGAAGCACCGGCGGCAGTGGCGGTGGGAGCACATCGCCGACCGGCAGGCTCGCCTCCACCGGCGCCACGGTTGTCGTGGCCGGTGGCCTGGCTCTGGCAGCGCTCCTCACCGGCGCCGTCACCGTCCTCGCCGTACGCCGCCGTCGGCGCCTCACCGCGCCGTGACAGCCCAGCAAGGACCAGAGAGGAGTACCCCCATGCGGGGTCACCCCAGACGCACCACCGTCGCACTCGCGGTCACCGGCGCCCTGCTCGCCGGCGCGGGGGCCACCGCCTGCGGCGGCCCCCGCGCCGGTTCGTCCGACGCCGCGCTGACCGTGTCGGCGACCACCCCAGTCATCGCCGACCTGGTCCGACAGGTCGGCGGCGACCGCGTCGCCGTCACGTCGATCGTGCCGCACCACGGCGACCCGCACTCCTACGAGCCCAGCCCCGGCGACGCGGCCAAGGTCGCCAGGGCGGACATCGTGTTCAGCAACGGGCTGCTCCTCGAAGAGCCCGGGATCATGAAGATGGTCCACAACAACGCTCCCAGGTCAGCACCGAAGATCCCGCTCGCCGAACGGCTGGAGCAGTACGGCGGCACGGTGATGAGGTTGAAGGAGGACCTGGGCCTGGACGTGCTGTGGCTCGGCTGGGCCGTCGAGGGCGAGGTCCCGGGCGACGGCTCCCAGGTCCGTACCACGGTCACACGGCTGGAGGGCCCCGGCGACCTGCGGGTCTACCTCACCGACACCCTCGGCACACCGCAGGTGTACGTCGACTCGGCGGACGGGCTCGACGCCAAGGACTCCTTCACCCTGCCGCCCGAGGCGCACACCCACGTCAACTGGGCGTTCAGCAAGCCCGGTACGTACCGGCTCACCGTCAAGGGCCAGACGGAGACCCTGGACGGGAAGACTACGGACATCGGCAGCGGCACCTTCACCTTCACCGTCGGGGACGCTGCCCCGGCACCCGAGGCCACCACCGTCCTCGACGGCGGCCACGCCGACGTCACACTCAACGCCGAGACCCACAAGGTCTACGTCCGCGCCGACGGCGGAAAGCCCGGGGAACGGATCCGTCATCCCGCCGGCGACGTGGTGCTGAACGTGCCCGACCGCGCGAAGGAGTCGGTGCCGAGGGAGAAGCCGTACGCGTTCCTCGGCCGGCCTGGGGACGACGTGTGGGTGCTTCCCCAGGCCGTCATCGGCAAGCACGTCCACGGGGACCTGGACCCGCATGCCTGGGAGGACGTGGCCAACGCGCAGGCGTACGTCCGCCGGATCGAGGCCCAGCTGGTGAAGGCGGACCCGGACGGGCGCAGTACCTACGAGAAGAACACGCGCGCCTACCTCAAGACGCTGGGCAGGCTCGACGCTGACGTCGCGGCCAAGCTCGCGACCGTACCGGAGCGGAACCGGAAGCTGATCACCACGCACGACGCATTCGGTTACCTCGCCCGGGCGTACGGGATGGAGGTGGCCGGGTTCGTCGTCCCGGTACCGAACCAGGAGCCGAGCGCCGCCCAGGTGGAGCAACTCGGCCGGACCATCCGTGAGAAGAAGGTTCCGGCCGTCTTCCTGGAACCCAACCTCGCGTCCCGCGCCGACGTGCTGCGCAGGGTCGCCCGCGACCAGGGCGTCGGGGTCTGCACGATCTACGGCGACTCATTCGACGACAAGGTCGACGACTACGTATCGATGATGCGGCACAACGCGGACGAACTCGCGCGGTGCCTTGGGAAGGACGGCCGATGAGGGACACACGGAGAATGCGGGTGGCCGTGACCGTCGCGCTCGCAGCCACGCTGGTGGGCGGCGGGACGGCGGTCGCGGAGGCCCGGGACGACGCCGGCCCCGGGCTGGAGCGGTCCGGGCAGGACGACTCACCCATGGGCGGGTCCGAGCCGGGCCGGATCGGTTACGCGGACGGGGTGCTGAGCCTGGACTGTCCGGTCGACGCAGCACCCGACGAGCACCGGGCTCCGGACGGCGACATGAACGGCGGGGCAGCGCTGGACGGCGAGGCCCGAGCGGCGCATGTGCTGCGCGTTCCCGACATACAGGTCGCGGACGGCCCGGCGCCCGGGTGGGACACCACACAGGTGCCCGATGGCACTGTGGACCGGGACACCGTGCGGTGGTCGCTGACCGGACTGGACGGCCCCGGTGACTTGCGGATCCGCTCGGTGGAAAACCCGCACACCGTCCTGTTCGACAGCGCCGACGGCCTGCCCGACGGTTACGACCTCCCCGTGGGAGGCCGAGGCGTCACCCGGTGGGAGTTCACCGCCAAGGGCACGTACCGGCCGAGCTTCACCGCCGAGGCGCGGACGGTCGACGGGCGGGACCTGAGCGTGGAGGCCGTCTGCACGGTGCTCGTCGGCGACGAGGCGATCGCCCGAGCGGACGGCGAAGGCGGCACAACGCCCGAGGACCGCACCCCGGGCGGGCGCGGGATCCCGCAGGGCGACGCCTCCACCGCGGAACCGGTGGCGACCGCTCCCCGGTATGCCCACCAGCTGGTCACTCTGCTGGACGCGTCCCCGCAAAGCCCGGGCCCCGCACTTGCCGCACGCACCGCCGACACCGGCAAGGCGTCCGCCCGCGAGACGGACTCGTCCACCTCCTCGGTGATCTCGACGAAGAAGGTCATCGACCAGGGCCATATCGACTTCGCCGCCCGCGTCGTCGACAAGCAACTGCGGCTCCACATCAAGGACGGCACGGAGGCCGGCAGGACCGTCTGGCGGGAACCGTCCTCCGTCGTCCTGCACGTCAAACCCGAGGCGAAGAAGACGCTGCCGGACAGCAAGGCCTTCGCGTTCCTCGGCAAGCCCGGCGATCAGGTCTGGCTGCTCGACCAGGTGCAGCAGCCGGGGCTGCTGTGGCCCGGCTGGTCCACGGACAACCTCGACGCGGGGGCGACGAAGGGCGGCGTCACGTTCTCACTGACCCGCGTCGAGGGCCCCGGTGCGTTCGCGCTCTACACCTTCGACGCGATGTCCGGCGCGACCGTCCTGCTCAACAGCAAGGCCGGGGGGCCCGACTCCTTCGACGTCGCCCCGAACACACACGCCCACGGCGGATGGGCGTTCACCAAGGAGGGCACGTACCGGCTGACGCTCAGGATCAGCGGGAAGCTCACGAACGGGACGCCGGTCAGCGACACTCGCACCGTGGCGTTCGTCGTGGGCGGGGGCGACCCGAACGCGGTGGAGCCCGGCTCCGGCTCGGGCGGCGACGGTGCGTCCAGCGGCGCCGGCACGGACGGCTCCAACGGCCCCTCCGGCTCGGGTGGTTCAGGCGGTTCGGGTGGATCGTCCCACGGCTCCGGGTCGGGGTCGGGTGGCGGCTCGTCGGCCGGCGGCCAGTCACCGGGCGGAGGCGGCTCCATGGCCTCCACCGGCGCCGGGCAGACCGCCCTGGCTGGCGGTGCCGCTGCGGCTTCTGCCGCGCTGGGGACGGCGTTGGTCGTCCTCACCCGTCGTCGCCGGCGCGGCACGCCCGCTGAGGAGGACGGCGACGCATGACCGAAGCCTCACCGCCCCCGTCGCCCCTGCTGGAGGTCGACGACGTGAGCGTCACTCTCGGCGGTCGTCCCGCCGTCGAGGACGCCCACCTCCACCTCTACCCGGGCGATCTGCTGGGCCTGCTCGGCCCCAACGGCGCGGGCAAGACCACCCTGTTGCGTGCCGTCCTCGGGCTGGTCCCGATCGCCCACGGCCAAGTGCGCATCAGCGGCCTGTCTCCCGCCCGGACCCGGCACCTGGTCGGATACGTACCGCAGCGGCACGAATTCGCCTGGGACTTCCCCATCGACATCGCAGGCGCGGTGCTGTCCGGCCGGACCCGCTTCCGGGGCCTGCTGCGGCGCACCCGGCCCGCCGACCGGGAGGCCGTCGACCGGGCACTCGACCTTGTCGGGCTCACCGCGCTGCGGCGGCGCCCGATCGGTGAGCTGTCGGGCGGCCAACGGCAGCGCGTGCTGGTGGCCCGCGCCCTCGCGAGAGAGCCCCAACTCCTCCTTCTGGATGAGCCGTTCACGGGCGTGGACGTCCCCACCCAGGAACTCCTCAATGACCTCTTCGGCCGACTGGCCGCCGACGGCAAGGCCTTGCTGATGACGACCCACGACCTCGCGGCGGCAGCCCGGACGTGCACCCGGGTGGTGCTGCTCAATCGGACGGTCGTCGCCGAAGGTGGCCCCCGGCTGCTGGCCGACCCCGAGCAGATGCTGCGGGCCTTCGGCCTGGACACCGCGATCGGGGCCGCCGCGTGACACTCGTGGAATTCCTCACCGAACCATGGCACCTCGTCTTCATGCGGCGGGCCTTCGCGGTGGCCGTCGTCACCGGCCTGGTGTGCGGGGTGGTCGGTGTGTACGTCGTCCTGCGCGGCATGGCGTTCATCGGTGAGGCGGTGTCGCACTCCGCGTTCCCCGGAGTCGCCCTCGCCTATGCCTTCCAGGGCAACCTGCTCCTCGGCGGCGCACTCGCCGGCATGACCACGTCGCTGCTGATCGCGCTGGTCACGCAGAACCGCCGTCTCAAGGCGGACACCGTCATCGGGGTCTTCTTCTCCTGCGCGTTCGGGCTCGGCATCGTGCTGGTGTCCACTCGGGACAGCTGGTCCACCGACCTGTCGTCGTTCCTCTTCGGGCAGGTACTCGCCGTGGGTCCGGAGGACGTGTGGACGGCGGCGGGCGTCGGCGCGGTTCTGGTCGCTGTCGTCCTGCTGTTCAGCAAGGAACTGGTCGCGGTCAGCCTCGACCGCGAAACCGCCCGGGCCGCCGGGCTCCCCGTCCTCCGCCTCGACCTGATCCTCTACGCCATCGTCACCGCCACGATCGTGCTGTCCCTGCAGGCGGTCGGAAACATCCTCGTCCTCTCGCTCCTCATCACCCCCGCAGCGACGGCCCGCATGCTCACCGACCGCCTGTGGGCCATGACACTGCTCGCCTCACTCCTCGGCGGAACGGGAGCCCTGGCCGGGCTGTACGTCTCGTACGCGTACGACCTGGCGGCGGGCGGCTCGATCGTCTGCGTCCTGACGGCGGTGTTCGCGATGGTGTGGTGCGCGGCGCCACGGCACGGCCTCCTGCGAAGGCTCCGGCCGCAGGCCGCGTAGCGGCCCAAACCGGCTCCGGCACATGGGGCGGCCCGCACCCGCCGGAGCCGGTGCGGGTCGCCTGTTCAGCGGTGTCATCCTGGGTGCCTGGTCAGCAGAGCGTCGTGCCGGCCGGCGCCTGGGCGGCTCCCCGAGGATGCACGACGTCTGCTCCCGACTCCCCGGACGGGAGCCGGACGTCACACGGTCCGCGCCCAGTCACGCGTTCAGTCATCGGCCGGGAGCACGAGACCGTAGCGCAGTACGGGGCGGCATCAAGCATGATCAGTCGGTGCGGACGGCCAGCCGCAGGGTCCGCTCCACCAGTTCGCTGATGCGGACGCCGTCGAAGCCGAAGACTGCGCTGCGGACCGTGTCCTCCAAGAGGTCCTTCCACTGGGCCGGGATGGCCGCCGCGTCCGTCAGGACGCCGGCCACCAAGCTGGCCGTCGCGCCGTTGGAGTCGGTGTCCAGGCCGCCTCGGACGGTCAGCGTGACGGTGCGGGTGAAGGCGCCGTCGCCGGAGAGGAGACCGGCCGTGAGGACGGCGGCGTTCGGGACGGTGTGGATCCAGCCGAGGCCCGCGGTCTCCTCCGCGAGCGTGGTGAGGGTGTCCTCCCAGGGCATGCGTGTCGCGTGCAGGGAGATCACCTCACCCGGCGTACTGTGCGGGCCAGGCGGCCGCTGGCCGGGATCACTGTGAGCGCGGTGTCGAGCTCAGCGCGCCGAGAACCACCTGCTGGACGTCGCCCTGAACGGCGGTGGCACGCGCAGGATCGAGGCGGCCCATTACCTGGTCGCGTCCGGCTCCGCGCCCTGGGCCCCTCCCGCCGACGGTCTGGAGCAGGCCGGCTACCTGACCTCCACCACCGCGATGGAACTCAACGTGCTGCCCCGGTTGGCGGACGTCCTGGGCCTGTCGGCACAGTCGAACCCGCCCCGCGCCCCAACTGTGAGCCTCAGCGGACGGCGGTGAGGACGTGGCTGGCGCCGAACTGCCAGACAGGCGCGGCTTCGCGGAAGCCCGCGTCGTGCAGGTGGGTGAGGTGGCGGCCGAGGCTGAGGTGGTTGTTGGGGGTGGTCGCGTGGTCGTGGTGGCAGCGGGCGTCGTGTAGGACGGAGAGTTCGGGGGCGTCTGCGGCTGCGGCCCACCAGGCGTCCCAGTCCTCGTGGCGGTGAGCGCGCAGCCGCTCGGCGCGGCGAGTGCCGACCTGGGTGGCGATCCGGGCCAGCGCGGGGGTCCCCAGCGGCAGGTGGTCGGCGTTGACGAGGACGCCGCCGGGGCGCAGCAGCTCGGCGAGTTCCCGGTAGAGGGCGCGCAGCCCGGGCTCGGGCAGGCAGTGCAGGGTGGTGGTGGAAACGGCGGCGTCCAGCGGGCGGTCGAGGCCGAGTAGATCCGTCCAGCCCTCGGTGCCGATGACGGCCTGCACGTAGCGGGCGGCGCCGGGGTGGCGGGTGCGCGCCAGTTCCAGCAGCAGCGGGTCCATGTCGACGGCGACGATCTCGGCGTCGGGCAGCCGCGCGGCCAGGCGCGCGGTGAGGGAGCCGGGTCCGCAGCCGAGGTCGACGACCAGGGGGCGGCCCTGGTCGGCTGTGACGTGCTCGACGATGTCGGCGATCACGGTGAAGCGTTCCTCGCGGTCGATCGCGTAGCGCTGCTGCTGGTGGTCCCAGCGCTGGATCCAGTGGTCCGCGGCGGCCTTGCTGAGCTTACTCAGTGCCATGGTGTCGAAGCCTACTAGTGAAAATCGTTTCCACTAAATCGGATGCGGCAGTCGGGTGTCCCGCCGCTCACGCGAGGGACGTGAGCGCATCCAGCAGGCGGTCGATCTCCTCGGGGGCGCTGTAGGCGTGCAGGCTGACCCGCACCGAGCCGGTGCGTTCGCCGCCGCCGGCCTGACAGTGGCTGTCGGAGCGGACCATGAAGCCGCGGTCGTAGAGGATGAAGCCGAGGTCGCCGGAGGGGATCTCGCGGTGCCGGAAGGATACGATGCCCTGGCGCTGCTGCACGGCGGTGTCCGCTGCCAGGCTCTGCTGGCAGCCCAGGACCTGGTATGCGTCCAGGCCGCGTAGGCCCTCGGTCAGGCGTGCGGCCAGCGCCACCGTCCAGCGCTCGATCCGGTCCACCCCCGCGGCTCCGAACCACTCCAGGGCTGCGGCCAGCGAGGCGATCCCGGCGGTGTTGGGGGTGCCGGCCCAGCCGCCGGGGCGGAAGGCGGGGCCGCGGGACTGCCGGGCCCAGACGGCGCCCGTGCCGGGCAGGGCCATCGCCTTGTGGCCGGAGAAGACGGCGAAGTCCACGTCCAGCGCGGTCGGAGAGACCGGAAGGTGGCCGACACTCTGCGCGGCGTCCAGGCAGATCACCGCGTCCGGGCTCAGTGCCTCGCGGACGCGGTGGACGTTCATGTCGCCGCCGTAGACGTGGTGGACGTGGGTGACGGCGGCGAACCGGATGCGGTGCCCGGCGGCGATCCGGGCCAGCGCCCGGTGGTCGTAGTCACCGGAGGACGCCTGGTAGGGCATCTTCACGACCTCGACGCGGACGCCCTGACGGGCCAGCAGCTCGCACGTCTCCAGCCAGGGCGAGAGGTTCGCCTGGTGGTCGGCGTGCGGGAGGAGGACGGCGTCGCCGTCGGCGAGGAAGGCGGGGAGCCAGTCGCGGGCGATGGCGCGCAGGCCCTCGGTCGTGCCGCTGGTGAAGCGGACGGTGGAGCGCTCGGGTTCCGGGTCGCGCAGGAACTCCTTGACTAGCTGCCGGGTGTGCTCGACCAGTTCGGTGGTGCGGTTGGCCCAGGGGTAGGTGCCGCGCCCCGCGTTGGCGTTGGCGGTGGTCAGGTAGGTGTGCACGGCGTCGAGCACGGCTTGCGGTTTCTGCGCGGTGGCCGCGCTGTCCAGGTAGGCGAGTTCGGGGTGGGCGGTGAGAATGGGGAACTGCGCGCGCAGCTCACGGTGCCAGCTCAGCAGCTCGTCCACGATCACTCCCGCACCAGCGGGGCGCCCGCGTCGCGCCAGGCGACGATGCCGCCGTCGAGGCTGCGCACGTCCGGGTGGCCCATCCGGGTCAGCAGGGCGGCGTAGCGAGCGGACTGCTCGCCGACCGGGCAGGCCAGCAGCACCGGTCGGCTATGGCTGAACGGCAGCCCGCCGTGCAGGAGTTCGCCGAACACCTCGTCCACGATGTTGACCGAACCCGCGATGTGCAGGGCGGCGAAGGCGTAGGGGCTGCGCACGTCGACCACCAGCGGCCGGCCGTCGGCGATCCAGCGTTGCGCCTCGGTGACGCTGATGGCCGGTGCGGCGCGCAGCTCGGTCTCGGTGAGGTCGGCGAGCGAGTGCCTGCGGCGCAGCCGGCCCAGCAGCTCGGGGCGGCGCTGACGGACGTAGCCGAGGTAGCTCTCCACTCGGTCGCAGACGATGAAGACGGCGGTGCCGCGGGCGTCCTGTTCGCGCAGGTGGCGCATCGCGCCGAAGTACGCGGCGCCGCCGGTCGGCCCGGCGAGGATGCCGCAGCGGCGGTTGAGGGTGAGCATGCCGTCGATGGCCTGGTCGGAGGTGACGCTCTCCAGGACGTCGTAGGTCTGCGGGTCGAACAGGCCGACCTCGTGCGCCTCGTCGATGGTGCGGATGCCTGGCACGAAGTCGGACTTGGCGGCAACCAGGCCCACGACCCGCACCGTCGGGTCGTGGTGGCGCAGGACCCGGGCGACGCCGGTGGAGGAGCCCGCGGTTCCCACACAGGCGATGAACCAGTCGGGGACGTGGCCGTCCAGGTCCTTGACGATCTCCGGGCCGGTGCCGGTGGTGTGCGCCTCGGTGTTGTGCTCGTTGAAGTACTGGTCGGTGTGCAGGTAGGCGGTGCCGGAGTCGGCCAAGGCGCGGTGGAACAGTGTGAGCGGGTCGTCGGTGGCGGTCGGGTCCAGGCACTCGCTCTGGCCGGGCAGTTCCTCGATCTCCGCGCCGAGCAGCAGCAGGAGTTCCTTGATCTCGGGTATCCGCATGCGGTTGGTGACGCTTTTGAAGCTGAGGCCGTGCATGCCCGCGATGACGGCGAGTGCCTTGGCGGTGTTGCCGCTGGAGAGCTCGACCAGTTGGCTGCCCTGTTCGACAGCGGCGTCCAGGTGGGGGCGGGCCATGTGCCAGGCGGCACGGTCCTTCACCGAGCCGAAGGGGTTGAGCAGTTCCAGCTTGGCGTACAGCTCCACCTCCGGCAGGCGATGCACCTGCGGGTCGATGCGGACCAGCGGGGTGTTGCCGATGGCGTCGGTGATGCGGTCGTACCTCACGGCGCTTGCTCGCCTCCCGGGGCGGATCTCGGCCAGTACTCCTTGTCCAGGCACCAACGCCAGGCGCTGTCCGGCTCCTCCTGCCAGGCGGCGACCTTGCGGGCCACGGGCTGGTTCTGGGCGCGGGTGGCATGGAAGTCCATGCAGTACCCGGCGGTGTTGGTGAACGCCAGCAGGTCGCCGGGGCGCGGACGGCGCGGAAGGTGCACGATCCGCCGGGTGATCAGGTCGGTCTCCAGGCAGAGGTTGCCGAAGAGGTGTACGGCGACGGGCCCGGCGGGCGCGGGCCTGCGGGGGACGAGCACCGGGTCGACCAGGACGCCGTGCTCCTCCAGGCCGATGTCGTGGGCGTTGGCGGCCAGCCGGACCCACAGCGGGTCGCCGTCCTCGTCGTCGCGCACCTCCAGGACCCGGGCCAGAGTGAGGCCGCACTGGTCGAGCAACGCCCGGCCGGGCTCGGCGTGCAGATCGTACAGGTGCTCCAGCAGCAGCGCGGCCAGCGGGCGGTTCCCGAGCGAGGCGGCACGCTGGGAGAGCAGTTCGTCGAGGTAGCGCGGGCCGGCGACCGGCCGGTAGGCCGGGTACAGGCCGAGGCTGCCGCGCAATGTGCCGTGCTCGACGCGCAGGCCGTAGCCATGGCCGCCCCAGGCCATCGGCGGCCGGGTGGCGAGGACGGCGTTCGCCAGCTCGGTGGTGTAGCGCTCCCATTGGGCGCCGTGGGCGAGGTAGTTGGCGCCGAACCCGCCGCCGATGTCGAGGGCGCGGGGACGCAGTCCGCGGCCGCGCAGCTCCTCCAGCACCGTCAGGCAGCCCTCCACAGCCGCGGCCTTCTCGCCGATCGCCGTGGTGTCCAGGTGGTAGGAGACGCCAACCGGCTCGACCGCGTCGCCGTGCCGCTCCAGGGCCTTCAGCAGCGCGTCCGTCTCCCGGACTCTGGTGCCGAAGCGGCTGGGGCAGGAGAGGGTGTGTACCCCGCCGCCCCGGAAGGCGGACAGCCGCGGCAGCACGTTCACCCGTGGTAAGCCCTGCTCCCGCACCAGGGCGGCGACCTGGTCCAGTTCCTGGCGGGAGTCGGGGGCGACGGTGGCCCCGGCGCGGACGGCCAGCCAGAGGAACTCCGGGGTCTTCGGGCCGGTGGCCGTGATCCGATCGCCGGTGAAACCGCAGGCCAGGGCATGCTGCAACTCGCCGAGTGAGGCGACGTCAACGTCGACGTCCGTGGCGGCGAGGCGGCGCAGCAGGGCACTGGAACGATTCGCCTTGTGGGCGTAGCAGATCCGGCCGCCGAGGCGGTGGCGGCGGTAGACGGCGCGGAAGGCGTCCGCGTTCCGGGCGATCTGCTCGGGAAGGACGACCGCGAGCGGGGAACCCAGCGCGTCCGCGAGGGTGTGCAGCAGCGCCTGCCGCTCCAGCAGGGCGGCAATGGGTGCCCCCAACTGCGGTTCCAGGTAAAGGGTGTCGCCCATGCCGTACAGCCCGCCCCTCCCACGTCCACGCCGCCCCGGCTGCCTCCTGCACTAAGCCCTTCCCCCAGCGCCCCGGTTTACGCCCTGCGCGGTCCGAAGACGACGAGAGGTGAGCCGCCCGGCCGGCGGTCCCGTAGGGACACGCGGGCACAGGACTCGGGCGGGTGCCCGGCCGAGCAGAACGACCAGGTCTTCGCGGCGCCCATGCCCGTGCCGCGTACCCGGCTCACTCGGGACGCCCTGGCGACGAAGAACGCCGCGTGATCGTGCGGATGGTGCACACGGTCGTAAGAATGGCGCCTGGTGGCTGCCCCCGGCGCCCTGCGCCGGGGGCAGCAGGCTGACGGTGGTGTGCTCGCCGATCGCGCGCTGCAGGCGCTCCAGCGATTCCGGGAAGCACGCATGCGCGTGGCCGCGCGACGTCGGCCTGCCCGTGCGGGGAGCGGTCAAGGCAGGCCCGGAGCCGCCTGCGAAGACTCCCGGAGCGAGGAGAGCGGTTCGCTCTGCCCGGCAGGGTCTTCCCAGCGTGCTGGTGAAGACCCGCCTACTGCGTAACTCGCCCGAACGGGTCGGGGCGCCGAGCTTGTCGCTCGCCGTCCGTATTCCGGAACCGGGCACGCAGGCAGTCCCCGCTGCGAGTCAGTGGTCGTCCCAGTGGTCCTCGTGGGCGGCGTGGCGGTGCCCGTCGTGGACGTAGTCGGTGTGGTCCTCGTGCGGAATGGCGACGTGGCCGCAGTCCGGCCCGTGCCGGTGCTCGTGTCCTTCGTGGGTCACGTGGCCGGCGGCTCCGCATTCGTCCACGTGGTCCTCGTGAGGACGGTGGACGTGGCCGTCGTGGACGTAGTCGGTGTGGTCTCCGTGCGGGACGGCGACGTGGCCGCAGCCTTCGCCATGGACGTGCTCGTGGGCGGCGTGCGTGCGATGGTCGGTGCCGGTGGACATGCTGAAACCCCTCTTCGTCTAGATATGCCCCCTCCAAATAGGAATATCAGCGAATGGCCCCCTGCGCGCATTAACCGGGCGGATGAACGGGATGGTGTCGCAATTGCGAATGGAATCGACCTTCATTTTCAACCCGAATTCATCGCGTGACGGTCGGGTCGTTGTCGGTGGCGCGGAAGAGGACCTCGTCGGACAGGTCCTTCACCAGTGCCGTCAGTGCGGCGAGATGATGGGACGCGGTGACCAGGTCGGGCAGGGAGGAAGAGCGCACATCCAGCTCGGCGGGCCCATCGTGCTCGTCTGGGACAACCTCAACACCCACCTGGCCGTCGGCATGAAGAAGTACGTGGCCGACCATGACTGGCTCACCATCTTCCAACTGCCCTCCTACGCACCTGACCTCAACCCCGTCGAAGGCATCTGGTCGCTCCTGCGGCGTGGCCCTATGGCCAATACGGCCTTCACCGATCCGGACCACCTCATCCGCATCCTCCGCCGAGGACTCACGCACATCCAGCACCGCCCCCGCCTCATCGACGGCTGCCTCACCGAAACCGGCCTGGCCATCACCACACCGACCCCAACCCGAAAACCTCAGTAACTGCGTGACAACGCCGACGTACAGCGGCGGACAAGCGCGGACGCCTGTGCACCATCGTCACAGGTGACAGGAACAGTCGGCCAAGGTCGAGCGCCCAGCCAGCTTCCTTCGGGAGGCAGCGGTCACTCCGTTACGGTGCTCCGCATGACCGACGAAGCCCCTGCATGTCCCGAGTGCAGTCAGCCCATGCAGTCCGGCGGCTTCGTCCTCTCCAAGCGGGAGGACGATGGCCGGCGGACTTGCCGGAAACTGTGGCGGTGTACCGATCGGCATGTCTCGTGGGGCTGGATCGACCGGCCGGACGAGCCTTTGGAGGTCTGCCCGGTGCCGGAGTTGTTCGCTGACATCCAACGTTGACATCAACGACCGCGGGCGGCGGCGACACACGGCAACCACGTCTGCCACCAGTACACGAGGCGGGCCCCGACCAGGCCGAGAGCAGATCGAACTCCTAAAACGGCGGTCATCACTGGGTTGCGTCCAGGGAAGTGGTGTACGGGTTCGACCTGATCCGGGGGTTTGCTCCGGCATCGGGATGGTGCGCTGGAGGACCAGATGGTCACCTGGGTCGTCGGTTTGGGCAGCCCCGACCGCATGGACGCCACGGTGCACGGATTGACCGAACTCGCCGACCCCGACCAGCTCGCCGCCGCCGGACACATCCACGACGACCGCCTCGGCGGACGCCGATAACCCCCGGAAACGGCCCCATAAAGGCCAACGGCTCGCGCGTGGCGTCATCCCCGGACGACGTGCCGGTGTGATCGCCGGGACCAGCGCGCGCCCAGCAGCACGAGGTCGGCCACGAAGACCACCACGCCGATGATCAGGAGGTAGAACAACCCCTTCAGCACCACGCCGACGAGCCCCAGGACGATCGCGACGAGGATCAGGAACAGGAAGAGCGCCAACACGGGTGACCACTTCCTCCGGCCGGGCCGTCAGCCGCGCGCGAGACGGCGTCCGCGGTCCGCTCCGGGTTCGTAGGACCTGTCGTAGTGTTTGAAGATCTCTTCTTCCCGGTGCACCGGCAGGACGTCGTCCGTGCCGATCGACGGTGCCTTCCTCACGATCCCTCTCGAGTGCGCCACCCGCACGTATCCGGGCCCCAGGGTCGCTTCGTCGACGGGGACGAAGACGAGCCGGTGCCGGGTCGGCAGCCCGGTGCGGACGGTGGCCATGGACGGCGCGTCGGTGGTGGTTTCCACGTAGATCGCTTCCAGGGCCCCGATCTTGCGGCCCTTGGGATCGATCACGTCGCGGTTGCGCCACTCGCGGATATCGGCTGAATGGATCATGCCTCGCTCCTTGCAGCCCGCAGAGAACTCCGCGTGTGCCACTGTACTCCGATGAGCTTGACCTGGTCTTTTCCCTGGCTGCTAGCCTCTCGGCCCATGTCGATCAGGGGGAAAGTCGCCGCCGCAGCCCTCGTGTGCGCGGCCGTTGTTGTCGGCGTCATCCTGCTGCGGCCCACGTCGGACACGGCGCCCACAGCGCCCACCTCGGACCAGATCAAGGCGTCGGCTCAGGCCCGTCTGGATGCCTCCCTGCAGGAGGTGCGCACCACGTGGCCGGTGATCGAGGACGACGGCAAGACGCGCAGCGACGCACTGTGCCAGACCCTGTGGGACTGCAAGCCCGCCGCCGAGACGGCGACCGCGGCTGGGAGGCCGGAGATGCGTAGCCGATCGCTCATTGCGTCGGCTGCATCGTGATGCTGTCCATGCCATGCCCGCCCAGTTCACAGGGCTCCTCTGCGCTTCGGCTTCACCGCCGCAGGCGCTCGCCGCCATCACCCGCAGCTGCCAGGGCCCGGGATACGCTGCTCCGCCCCACCCCGACCGGAGGTCAGCCTAGTGTTCCCTGCACGGGTACTTGCCGGTGCCCCGTTGGCTCTGGTGATTCTCGCCCTGTCCAGCTGCTCTTCCCTCTGGGGCTGCACCGACACGACGGCGAAGCGCGGTGAGGCCGGTGTGAGGGTGCAGGTCGAGGACACGTCTGGGCAGCCTCTCGGCGTCACCGCCGAGGACCGGGTCCACTTCCACTACCGCTTCGACGGCGCCGACGAGATATCCGGCCCTGGAGTGGATGCCTGCGCGGACGGTTTATTCGTCCGGGGCGTGGCCCGAGCCGGATGGTGCCCTCACGGGCGACGACTGGCTCGCCGTCGAGCACCCTGAGCAGGTGGCCGGAGTGCTATTGATCCCCAATGACCAGTCCTACGACCGACGAACCTGCGAGCAGGACATCAAGGACGGTGGCGGGACGCATCCTCCGGAACCAGCCGGCATGGGGGACCAGTTGTAAGGAGGTCAAGGCGGCTGAGCTCGCGGCACGGGTCTGCCGGCGCCCCGGTGTTTGCGCTGTTTGGTGGTCTGGTTGTGCGCCCATCGCCCCGGCTCGACCTTGCTGCCGCCGCTCCGAGTCCTCAGGATCGGCCACCGCATCGGCTTCTTGATCGCTCGGGGCCAGTCCCGGCCGGACCGGGGCGGCAGCAGACCGGACCGCGCTTCCTGGCCGGCCTCCTTCCAGGCGTTGGTCAGCGAGCGCCTGGAGGTGTCGGACGGCACGCTGCGCCGGGCGCTGGTGCAGTGCACAGTGCAGCGTTGTACGGCGGATTCCCCGCCCACTCCGGCTGCGGAAGGACGCTTCGGCGCGGGTGGTGCCCTCCACGTAGCGGATGCCGCGCAGTTCGGTGCCGGTGATCTCGACGCCCAGTGTTCGTAGCGCGACCACACCGCCGGGCATGACTCCTTCTCCACAGGCCTTGTCCACGGGCGCGGTCCGGGGTTCGACGACGACGGCCTCCAGGCCAGCGAGCCCTGCGTGGATGGCCGCGGCCAGTCCGGCGGGTCCGCCGCCGGCCACCAGTACGTCGATCATGCCGACGCCGGCGTGGTCGCGGCGGCGAGCGCCCGGTTCTCGCAGCGGATGCGCACGGTGAGCAGGGCGGCGTTGAGTACGGTGAACACGGCCGCGGTAACCCAGGCGGTGTGTACCAGAGGCAGCGCCACGCCCTCGGCGACGACGGCCACGTAGTTCGGATGCCGCAGCCACCGCCACCGGTAGGGGCCGCTCGTCACCAGCGGCAGGCCGGGTACGACGATCACCTGAGTGTTCCAACGGGGTCCCAGGGTGTGGATGCACCACCACCGCAGTGCCTGGGCGCCCGCCAGCACGGCCAGCATCGGCCAGGCGAGGGCGGGTACGAAGGACCGGTCGGCCAGCCATGTCTCGGCCGGGCAGGCGACCAGTAGGCCGGTGTGAAGGGCGACCATTGCCGGGTAGTGGCCCTGCCCGGTCAGGGTTGCGCCGCGGGCGGTACTCCACCGTTCGTTGCGGCGGGCGACGACGAGTTCGGCGACGCGCTCGGCGGCGACGGCGGCCACCAGCAGTCCGTACCAGATCATGTATCCTGTGTCCTTCGTTGGTTGAACTACCAGCGCAACAGGACGAGTTCGCAGGCGAAGCCGGGCCCCATCGCCAGCAGCACACCCGGAGTGCCCGGCGGCGGGCGGCGCTCGGCCAGGGTGTCGCGCAGCACGTGGAGCACCGACGACGAGGACAGGTTGCCTACGGTGGCCAGGTGACGCCAGGTCACGTCAAGTGCACCGTCGGGCAGGTCGAGGGCCTCGGTGACGGCCTGAAGGACCTTGGGCCCGCCGGGGTGGCACACCCAGGCAGTTACGTCCTTCGGCTTTAGGCCGTGGTCGCTGAGGAATCCCTTGACGTCATCGGCGAGGTAGCGGCGTACGACGTCGGGGACCTTCGGGTCGAGGACGACCTGGAAGCCGGAGCTCTTGATGTCCCAGCCCATGACGCGCCCGGTGTCCGGATACAGGTGGCTGCGGGTGTCCACGATCGTCGGGCCGATGGTCTCGTCCGGACGGTCCGCCCCATAGGCGACGACTGCGGCGGCCCCGTCGCCGAACAGACCGGAGGCAACCAGGTTGGCCACGGAGGCGTCGTTGCGCTGGAAGGTGAGCGAGCACAGTTCGACCGACAGCAGTACTGCCACGTGGTCGGGCCGGCCCAGCAGATAGTCGTGCATACGGGCCAGGCCAGCAGCGCCACCGGCGCAGCCCAGGCCAAAGAGGGGCAGTCTTGTGACGTCCGGCCGCAGTCCGAGGCGGCCTGCAAGTCGTGCATCGATCGAGGGAACGGCGATGCCGGTGACGGAGGTGAAGATCAGCAGGTCGACGTCGGCTGCCGACAGACCAGCCATCTGCAGTACGGCTCTCACTGCCTCGGCGCCTAGACCGGTGGCGGCGGCGATGAAGACGTCGTTGGCGGCGCCGAATCCGTCCAGTTCCTCGTACCGTTCCAGCGGCAGCGTCATGTGGCGCGAGCGGACCTTCGCGCTGCGGTGCAGCCGGTCCAGGACCCGGCGGTCGGCGCCCTCGGGCAGGCAGGTGCGGGCCACCATGTCGGTGATCTCGGACTGGGTGCGACGGTGCGGTGCGAGGGCACCGTGAACGGCCGCGATCCGCGTCATATGGTTCCCGTCCGGCTATCGACTGGGGTGAGTTGCTCTGCAGGTGTTCCCCGAACCCGGGCTTCGGCACCATGGATCGCCCGTCCGGCCGTTCGTCCCGAGGCGCGCGCTCCACGCGTGTCGGGGCCGGGACGCCCACGCTCAACCGGCGTGAACGCCTCAGCGAAGGGCGGCGGCGTTGGGTGCCTTCGCGGCCGCCACCACCTCCTGCTCTGCTCGCTCGTTGATCTTCGTGGTGCGAGCCCGCCCGCGCGCGTTGGACGACGCCCGGCACAGCTTCAGCCTCGCCCCGGTCCACGGCGTTGTCCGTATCTGGCGGGCCCGGCTCGCCTCCGCCCCGGCCGTCGATGTCTTCCTCGCGAGCGGGTGCGACGACTCCGACGGCATCGACTTGGACCAGGTCCTCGGAGCCCGTTCGTGAGCGAGATGCCGCCCTGGCCCGCATGCCTGTCGCCCCAGGCAGCAGGCATGGCGAAGGAGTTGCCTGACCCTGCCCGCGAGATGCTGCGGGACGTCTTGGACATCGCCGGCCGCGACCCGTGGTCGTTTCCGCCCTTCAACGCCCGCGACCCCGAAGGCGAGGACGTCCGATCCGCCTCGGTCGGTCAGCTCACCGCCGTCTACTGGATCAACCGACCGGCCGGACGCCTGTACGTCGTGGACATCGTCTGGTTCGGGTGAATGTTGCTTGTCTTCGAACTGGTGCTTCGATGGCTGAATGGACGGGTCAGACTTCGTGGCTGGGTGGCGATGTTCTGGCTCGGAGGGCTGGGTCGTTGCGTAGTTGTAGGAAGGTGACGAGGAGGGTGAGTGCCTGGAGCAGGGCGCATGCTCCGATGAGGCTGTTCAGGTAGGGCGGTGGGGTGAGGGCGAGCAGGATGCCTGCGAGGGGGAAGGGCAGGAGCAGGAGCAGGATGGTCAGGGAGAGGGTCGTGCCGAAGGCGGCGGGTGGGATGACCTGCGAGCGGAGGGTGCGCAGGACGATGGTGAGTCCTCCGTCGGCGGCCATGAAGAGGGCGATGAGGGCCACGTAGCCGGTGTAGGTGGAGGCCTGGGGTACGGCGAGGCAGGCGGCGGCCGCGATGGTTGCGCTGATGACGCCGACCCCCCACAGACCGAGCCGGTCAAGGCCGGCCCGGCAGCAGGCGACCGCGATCAAGGTGGCGGCCGCGGCGATGGACCAGAGTGCGCCGGCGGCGGCCGGGGAGTGGCCGAAGCGGTCCTCCACGAGGATGGGACTGGCCGATTGCAGCAGGCCGAGCGTGAGGTTGGAGCAGGCCAGTCCGGCCACGAGCCGGCGCAGGGACGGCAAGGAGCGCAGGGTCTGCCATCCTTCCCGCAGGCCACCGCCGCCCGGCGCCGGTCCGCCACGGCGGGCGGCGCGCAGGGGAGTGGGCGGGGTCTGCAGGGCGAGCGCGGCGGACAGGAAGGACAGCACGCTCAGGCACGCGAGCATGCGTGTCGGGCCGGTGAGCAGCAGGACGCCGCCCAGCGCAGGGCCGACCAGGGTGGCCGTCTGGTCGATGCCGATCAGGACCGACTGCACCTTGTGGGGCTGCCCTTGGGTTTGCCGGCTCACGACGGCGCCGACCGCCTCGTTGGCGATGAAGCTGAACTGTGTCAGCGCCCCGGTCACCGCGGCCAGTGCCATGACGGTGACCGTCTCGGCCGTACCCGGCGGCAGGACGATCAGTACGGCGGCGGCGCCGGCCACCAGCAGGGCGCGGGCGAGGGAGGCGATGAAGCAGACGATCGCCGCGCCGCTGCGGTCCACCAGGGTGCCGGCGATACCGAACGCGGCGACCCGGGGTATCCATTCCAGTGCGAAGGCCAGGCCCGTCAGGGACGCGGAGCCGGTGGTGGCCAGCACGACGAGCGGCATGGCATAGGTCGACATGGAGTACGCGAGGGCGTCGCACGCGCGCGGTGCGTAGACGCGCCGGAACAGGCTGCCAGCGGGGAGGGCAGCGTGCCGGCCGGCCGGCTGGACCTCATGTAAGGAGACGGTCATGAAGTGGGGGTCTTTCGTTGAGCGGGGGAGGGGACGGCCAAGGCGTTGCCAGCCGCTCACGCGGAGGAGAACGCCACAGTCGGACAAGCCATAGGCAGGACATAACGCTGCACGTGAACTCCGCTCGAAACGCCGCGAGGTGAACAGAGGGGGCGGGCCCGCCAGGGGGGATGAGCGGGCCCGCCCCTGTCTTGGTGCCGCCCGCGTGCCTCTCCCGGAGTGCAGGCGGCGACTATCCGCGCCCCACGCCCAGTCGTGGAAGTGGGTGCCCTGCCTGCACGGCTGCGGCTACGTCGGCACCCCGAGATCCGCCCGAGCATCCTGTACGTACCGCGGTCATGGAACACCGCTCGCCGCAGTTCCACCACCGAGCCGGAATGATCGCCCGCTTCACTGCCTGGGAGCAGATCACCGGCGGGACAAAGCGAGCCGTCTGAGCGAACTCCTTCAGTTCCGGCGAACCCTCGTGCCTCGATACGGAGTCAAGGTGCAGTGGATGTTGTTTCGTCATCGAACGCAGGGGCTGAAGTTGCTGTGCTGCCTGTAAGGGTGGCGAGCATGGCACGGATATTGGTCAGTTGTGCGCTGATGCTCTCACGGCGGATGGCCAAAGCAGCGAGTTCTCGTTCCAACTCGCTGCGCATTCGGTCGGCCTTGTTGTTCGCCTCGGTGAGGATGTCGTCGGCCTGGTGTTGCGCTGTTTGCTTGGTCTCGCTGGCGCGGCGCTCGGCGTCCCTCCGTAGCTTCTCGGCTTCCAGGCGCATCCGTTCGGCGCGGTGCTCGATTTCCGCGAGTCGTGCTTCGACTTTCGCCCGACGTGCGGCCAGGTCGCGTTCGGATTGGTCGCGTCGCTTGGCAAGACCTGCTTCGAAATCCGCTGCGGCATGGGCGGCGCGGTTGCGGGTGTCTTCGAAGAAAGCGTCTGCTTCCTCCCGGACGGCTGCCGCGTGTTTGTTTGCCTCAGTGCGCAGTTCGGCGGCCCGCGCCTGGGCGTTCTCGACCATTTGCATGGACTGCCGGTCGTTTTCGGCTATGAGGTCGGCCGCGAACGTGTCGGCGTCTGCCCGCAGACGGTCGGCCGCTGCCACAGCCCTCTCATACTCGTGATCGGCGGCCTCGCGGGCCGCGCGGCCCAGCTCCTCGGCTTCTTCCTCAGCGAGACGAAGGATCTTTTCGATGCGTGGACCTAGGACCGCATACGAGGGTTCAGCATCGCTGCCCTGCGCCTGGGGGTACTCCGTCTCTGCCAGCAGCTCCTGGATACGTTGTTCCAGTGCGGTTATGCGAGAGAGGGCCTTGTTGCGGTCACCGACAAGCTCGTTGACCCGAATGTCGACTTGATCGCGGTCGTAGCCGCGACGCACGAGGTCAAAGAGCGAGGGGGGGAAGGTTTCAGTCATGGAGTTCCTGTGGAGAATGAGAGGGGAAACTCGGCTGCAGCACAACTCGTCAGCACCCGCTGAGTTGAGTCACTGGATGATCCTTTTTATCAGAAAGATTCGCTGAGTAATCACCCAGCCTCAGCTTGTTATGTAACCTTTCAGTCACTGCAGGGACACAAGCAACTTCTCGCGCGCGAAGCCGACTGCCTTGAACCGCCATTCCGAGCGGCGGCGGGCCCGGTCGTTGCCGCTCGACCATCAGCAACTCGGCGAGGAAGAGCTCACAGGCCGGCCACGGCCAGGCAACCGCCCTGGCACCATGCCGAAGCATCCCCGAACCCGAAACTCGGCCAACCTGCCCGTACAACCCGGCACGAGATGGGGGAACAGAATCCAACGCTTCCTCACGTCCAAGACCGCCCAGCACAAGTTCGCCGACCTGGGCTTCCGCACCACCTCCCACCAGCCCACCGCGCACATCACCCGCGCCAACGGGACCCTGCCCGACGTTCCGCTGCCCCAGCCACTCCAGGCCCCTCGCCCGCCGTGCTGGACAAGCTCCTGAGCGTCTGGCGGCAGCTGCGCAAGCCCGCCAACGTCCTGGTCCTCATGGACACCTCGGGATCCATGGGCCAGAACGCCAAGGGCAAATGGCCCTACTCCAAGAGCGAGCTGACCAAACTCGACCTCGTCCAGCAGGCCCACGGCCCGCTGCTGGACGGCTTTACCGACCGCGAACGGGTCGGCCTGTGGCACTTCTCCGCCACCCACGTCACCGACGACGACCTCGCCCCCATGGGCAGCACCAGCCAAGATGACGGCCAAACCCACCGCGCCCACATCGAAGCGACGTCGCCAAACTGCACCCCGACTCCTCGACCGCCCTGTACACCACCATCGGCGACGCGGTGAAAACCCTCCGCGACAACTACGACACCGACGCCATCAACGCCGTCGTCCTTACCGACGGCCACGACGACCGCCCGGCGACCAACAATCCGACATCGAAGGACTCCTCAACACCATCGGCAACCCGGACGAGCCCGTACGCGTCTTCACCATCGCCTACGGCACCGACGCCGACACCCAAGCCCTCCAGCAGATCGCCGACGCCACCCACGCCCGCGCCTACAACGCCAGCGACCCCCACACCATCGCCAACGCCCTCACCAACGTCACCTCCAACTTTTGAACAGAACCGGGGACCGGCACGGCGGCTGACGACCCGTTCCCGGTCCCCGCTCCCGGCATACCACCGTGCACACGCCTCCCGAACGGGAGATTCAGCCCAGCGGGGCGAGGTCGGCGCCGCCGAGATCGCGGCGGCCCTCTCCATAACGCCGCCCCCTCGACCGTCTACCGGTACGTGCGGCACCACCCCGCGCCAGATACCGGCGAAGATTCGGCGCCGTGTGGTGGACGCTACCGACTCCCCCGATGACCTGGTGCAGACGCAACACGCCAGGAACACCACTTACGACGCGCCCGCCGCGCCCCGGCCCGCGCGCCGCCAGGGGGTCGGGTTGCGACAAGGGTTGCACCATCTGTTGCGTCAGGGGGCTGCGTCTATGGGTGCGCACCCCGGCGGACCGTCCCCGTGTATGCCCCACCACGACCACCGGATCGAGGTCTACCACGCGGCCACCGGCCGCTACCTCGGTCCCGCGGACCTGGCCGATCAGGCCACCGACGAACAGATCAGCGCCGTACGGCGGGCACGGGCCACCCGCGTCCGCCGTCTGAAGAAGGACGTGGAGGCCTCCCAGCACGAGCGCTACGCCGCCGTCACCCAGCCCGAGGCCCCCCAGCGGCTCGGCGCGCTGATACGAGATGGCCGCGGCTGGCACACCTGCCGCCTGGGCCACTGACCGGCACTGGGGGCTCAACTGGCTGCGCAGTGCTGTGGTCGGGCCTGTGGTCGGGGTGGTGCGCAGCCGCTGCACCGTGGTGGGCAGCGGCTGCGCGGGGCGTCTATCGGGTGTGGGACTGGCTCCAGCTGACGGTGCTGCGGGGGTCCTGGACGGGGCGCCACACGGGCTCGGCAGGGCCACCCTGCAGTACGTCGACCAGTGGCGCTACCAGCACGGGGACCTCGCGCAGGAAGCCGGCCAGTGCCGGGTCCGTGGCGGCCGCGTGGAGGGCCTTGATGCGGGTGGTGATGCCGGCGGGGCTGGTGCTGTCCTGGGCGAACAGCAGCCGCGGGAAGAGGGGGTAATGCTGCCGCCATTCCTCCTGCAGGGGTTCCTCGGCGGCCATAGGATGCACGATGGACCGCGTCGAAGTGGCCGAAGGACCACCGGGTCGCGGGACTCTCCTTCACGGTCCACCGGATCTTCGCGTCCATCAACGACGACCAGGAACGATTCGACACGATCCTCAATCCACCGGACGGGAAGCCGCGTTGGACGCCGGACGAGGCCCGGCGCCGGGTCGGCCGGCAGGTCGAGAAGCCCGTCACCCCGCAGGAGAAGATCAGCGCGATCCACACCCTGGCCACCGACGAGGACGTCGCGGCCACCGTCACCAGCGACCTGCTGCGACGCCCGGCCGTGGTCGCCCAGGTCAAGCAGGAGGACAAGGGTCCGCGTCGTCGAGGAGCTGACTCGCGACGACCATGTTGCCGCGAAGGTGACCACCGGCCTGCTGCGCAGGCCGGACGTGGCCTTCCGGGCGATGTCGGACGACACCGCCCGTCACCAGGTCAATCACGCCCAAGTCGAACGCGGCCGGCAGGCCCGCGAGCACTTCGAGGACACTAGTACTGCAACCGCATCTGGGGTGACGATCAACGGCGTCTGTCGTTGATGTGACTGTGTGCTGATGGGTTGACGGTCGAGCAGGTTGAGTCGT
>NZ_JBEYTS010000065.1:0-38246 GCF_040643155.1 Streptomyces sp. NPDC047453
CTGCCCAGTCCTCCACGAGGATCACCTTCCCTCCTGACCTTGATCACCAAGGCCAGAGTCAGACGAAGATCACCAAGTGGGTCACTTTTGATCCGTCGTCAGAGGGTCAGCGTTCGGCCGTCGTCGAGAACGCCGCTGGGAGGCGTCCGGATAGGCCCGGTAGTTGTAGCGGAGCTGCACAACCAGGACGCTACTCCGATTGGCCCCATGGAATGGGCGGAACAACTAAAGGCGTGGCAGGCACGTTGTTTCGGCGATGCATTTGTGACGCGGAGTGTTCGACGACGAGATGCTGACGCGCTGCGAAGAGATCATGCGCAAGGTGTGCGAGGACTTCGAAGCGGAACTGAAGGAGTTCAACGGCGAACGTGATCACGTCCACCTGCTGATCAACTACCCGCCCCAGGTCGCCGTCTCGAAACTGGTCAACTCTCTCAAGGGCGTCTCCGCTCGCCGGATACGGCTGGGGGTACCTCCCGGCCGAAGGCTGGGGGAGAGTTCACCGGCCGGATCAACCGCGCGATCATGCACGGACACCTGTGGTCACCCTCGTATTTCTCCGCATCATGCGGAGGATCACCATTGGCGATCCTCCGCCAGCACATCGAGCAGCAAAAACGCCCGCTCTAAAGTGCACGTCAGAGCAGCCTTGAGATGCATTCATCCCCGGCGTGAACGCCGGGGCTTTATGCAAGAGTCCCGGTAAGCCGCCAGGGCACTGAGCTCGACGGTGCGCAGGGCGGTGACCGGCGCTCGTTGCGGTCGTCGCTGCTGGATGCCGGACGTGATGTCCGTCTTCCGTAAGGATTCGGACATTCCGTTGCGAGCTCGCGGCGGCTGTGATGGAAGGCATGAGATCGCGTTCGCTCCGTCCGCCGGTGTTCAGGGGGCGAATGCACGACGCCCGCACGGCGACCTCGATCGGGCGGTGGCTGGGCCTGGCGTTCGCGGTGTGCTTCGTCACCGGACTGCTCAGCCACTTCCTCCAGCATCCGCCGGGCTTGCTGGCCAACGAACTGCCGAGCCGTCCGGTGTGGGGCTACCGGCTCACCCAGGGCCTGCACGTCGCTTCCGGCATCGCAGCCATTCCCCTGCTGCTGGCCAAGCTGTGGGCGGTGTACCCGCGACTGTTCGCCTGGCCGCCCGTGCGATCGGTGCTGCACGCACTGGAGCGGCTGTCGCTCGGGGTGCTGGTGGCGGGAGCCGTGTTCGAGTTGGGCACCGGGCTGCTGAACACGGTGCAGTGGTATCCGTGGCCGTTCTCGTTCGTGCCCGTGCATTACGCGGTGGCCTGGCTGGTGGCCGGGGCGCTGGTGCTGCACATCGCGGTGAAAGCACCCGAGATCAAGGCGCACTGGAGCCGACGGTCGCCCGGAACACTCGCTCTGCCCGCCGAGGATGCGTTCGACCGGCGCTCACTGCTGGCCGCGGTGGCAGCGGCGGTCGGCGCGGTCACGCTGACCACGGTCGGCCAGTCCTTCACCCCGCTGAAGAGGCTCGATCTGCTCGCGCCCCGCCACCCGGACCACGGCCCGCAGGGCCTGCCGGTCAACCGGACCGCGGCTGCGGCCGGCGTCGGCCGGATACCTGATGACTCCTACCGTCTGGTGGTGGACGGGCCACGGCCCTACACGCTGACGCTGGCAGAACTGCGCGGTCTGCCGCAGCGCGAGGTGGAACTGCCGATCGCCTGCGTGGAGGGCTGGAGCAAGTCGGCGCACTGGGCCGGCGTGCGCGTGGCGGACCTGCTGGACCGGGCCGGCGCCCCGTCGCATGCGCGCGTGCGGGTGGTGTCGTTGCAATTCCGCGGCGCCTATCGGGTTTCCGAGATGGGACATGAATACGCCCGCGACCCGCTCACCCTGCTCGCGCTGCGCCTGAACGGGCAGGAACTCACTCCCGACCACGGCTATCCGGCCCGCCTCATCGCACCGAACCGGCCCGGCGTGCTGCAGACCAAGTGGGTTGGCCGACTGGAGGTGCTGTCATGAAGCCGAGGCATGTGAGGGTGAGCGTGACGCGGGTGCTCGCCGGCGTGGCCGGACTGGCGCTGATGGGCGTGGGCGCGTCCTTGCTGCTGGACGTACCCGACCCGATGGACGTCCTGGTCTGGCTCGGCGGGGCCCTGGTCCTGCACGACGTGCTCATCGCGCCGCTCGTGCTGCTCGCCGGGTTGGTCCTGGTCCGCGGCGGCGTGCGAGGACCCGTCCGCGGGGCACTGCTGGTCGCGGGCGCGTTGACGGCCGTGGCCCTGCCGGTGCTGCTGCGTCCGGGACCCACGGCCAACTCCTCGGTCCTGCCGCTGGACTATCCGCGCAACTGGCTGTTCACGCTGCTGGCGGTGGCCACGGTCACCATGCTCGCCCTCGCAGCGCGTGGATTCGGCCGGCATCGGCGCCGTCCGCCGTCCTGAATCCGCCGACTGGCCGTACGTCTCGCCTTCCTGCAGGGGTCTTACACGTTTCCGCCGGAAGGGTGGCGACCACGGCATGCACGGGGTGGCGGGGCGGCTGTTTGCGACCGGTGACGAACTGGGCCGGGCGGGGGTGTACCGGCTGACGGTGGCTTGCTGACGGTGGTGACGTCACGACCGGGCGCATCCCGGTCCGGAGTAATCCGCCTTACGAATCTCTGACGTGGCGGGGCCGCATGGGTCCGTGTCCGCATGTGTGGCCCTACCGTCGTCACCATGCTGATCCTGGTCACCGGAGGCGCGGGCTTCATCGGCTCGCACGTCGTCACCGCCCTCACCGGCGCCGGGCACGAGGTGCGCGTGATCGACGCCCTGCTGCCCGCCGCGCACCGCGTCGCCCCGTCGATTCCCGAGGGGGTGGACTGGCGGCATGCCGACGTCCGCGACACAGAGGCTGTTGCTGACGCCTTGCGTGGTGTCGACGCCGTCTGCCACCAAGCCGCGATGGTCGGGCTCGGCAAGGACTTCGCCGACGCACCCGACTACGTCGGCTGCAACGACCTCGGTACCGCCGTACTGCTGGCCGGCATGGCCGAATCCCGGGTGCGCCGCCTGGTGCTGGCGAGTTCGATGGTGGTCTATGGCGAAGGGCGCTACGAATGCCCCCGCCACGGCGTCGTCCGGCCGGGGCCGCGCCGGGTGGACGACCTGGAGGCGGGCCGCTTCGAACCGCCCTGCCTCCAGTGTGGTGAGCCGCTTGCCCCGGGGCTGGTCGAGGAGGACGCGCCGGCCGACCCGCGCAACGTGTACGCGGCCACCAAGCTCGCCCAGGAGCACCTCGCCGCTGCGTGGGCACGGGCGGTCGGCGGGCGGGTTGCCGCGCTGCGGTACCACAACGTCTACGGGCCCGGGATGCCGCGCGACACCCCGTACGCCGGCGTCGCCTCCCTCTTTCGCTCCGCACTCGGGCGTGGCGAGTCGCCGCGGGTGTTCGAGGACGGTGGGCAGCGGCGGGATTTCGTCCACGTCCGGGACGTGGCCGCAGCCAACCTCACTGCCCTGACCGGGGCGGACGGTCTTCCGGACGGCACCCTGCGGGCGTACAACGTGGGCAGCGGCGAGCCGCACACGGTGGGGGAGATGGCGACCGCGCTCGCCGTGGCGTATGCCGGGCCGATGCCGGTCGTGACGGGGGAGTACCGGCTCGGCGACGTCCGCCACATCACGGCTTCCTCCGAACGGTTGCGCAACGAGTTGGGCTGGAAGTCGCAGGTCGCCTTCACGAAAGGAATGGCGGAGTTCGCGGCGGCACCGCTGCGCGCCGGGTGACCCGTCATCACGGCCGGCCCCAGCAGCGAGTTCGCGGCTGAGTGCGGCAAGTTCGGCCGTGGGTGCGATGGCGGGTGGTGCGAAGCGGCCGTCGTCCCCGAGGACGCGGGTGGCTTCGGTCAGGGCCCGGCTCCCCTTCACCACGCTGCGGCCCAGCACGTGCTCGCCGGGACACCCGGGCGCATCAGTTCCTCCCGGCTCGTCGCCTGCCGTGGCGCAGGAAGAACTCCGGCGGACGAAACTCTCAGATGGCCAGGGCGAGTTCGTGGCGTTTCGGATAGCGTGGCGGGCGGACGTAGTCGTCCGCGACCTCCAAGCCGAGGATGCAGTCCTCCTCGTCGCCGCGTGCCGTCAGCGTGATCACCGGCAGCGGGCTGTCCTGCCGGATACGGCGGCACACCTCCAACCCGTCCATGCCTCGGAGACGGTCGCGTCGTCGTCCACGACGAGTACGCGTTTCACACCGCCGAGTCTCGCACCGGCGTTCGGCCGTCCGAGGGAGGGGCGGCGGACGTCAGCAATCCGTAAGGTCACCAAATCCCTTATGCCTGTTTTGTGTCCGTAGGGTGAGTGAGGTGATTGAGACACACCTCCCTCCACCTGCTCCCGTTGACGTGGTGCTGCCCTGCCTCGACGAGGCCGAGGCCCTGCCGTGGGTGCTGGACCGCATCCCCTCGGGCTGGCGCGCAATCGTCGTCGACAACGGCTCCACCGACAACTCGGCGGACATCGCCCGCGCCCTCGGCGCGCATGTGGTGCACGAGCAGCGCCGCGGCTTCGGCGCCGCCTGCCACGCCGGGCTGACCGCGGCCACAGCCGACGTCGTCTGCTTCTGCGACTGCGACGCCTCCCTCGACCCCACTCTGCTGCCCGCCGTCACCGGGCCCGTCCTCGACGGCTCGGCCGACCTGGTCCTGGGCCGACGCCGACCCACCACCCCCCGAGCCTGGCCCCCGCACGCAAGGATGGCCAACCTGGCGCTGGCCCAGATGATCCGGCAGCGCACCGGACTGCGCCTGCACGACCTCGGCCCGATGCGCGCCGCCCGTCGAGGGGCCCTGCTGGCCCTCGGTCTGACCGACCGGCGCTCCGGCTACCCGCTGCAGATGGTGGTCCGCGCCGCCGACGCGGGCTGGCGGGTGGCGGAGAGGGAGGTGCCGTACAGCCCGCGCACCGGCCGCTCCAAGGTCACCGGCACCTGGCGCGGCACCTGGCAGGCCGTACGCGACATGCGGGCCGTCCTCGCCGAACCCCCCGTCACCGCACCGGCCGCCGGCGCGAGTGCCGCGGGAACCGGACGATGAGCGCCGGGCACGCGGTCACGGAGCCGCTCACGCTGCTGGTCATCGCCAAGGAGCCCGTCCCCGGGCGAGTCAAAACCCGGCTCACCCCGCCCTACACGCCACACGAGGCGGCCGCCCTGGCCGAGGCCGCCCTCACCGACACGCTTCACACGGTGCTCCAGGTTCCCGCCCACCGCCGCCTCCTCGTCCTCGACGGCTGTCCCGGCCCGTGGCTGCCGCCCGGCTTCGATGTCGTTCCGCAGGTCTCCGGCGCTCTGGACGAGCGGATCGCCGCCGCCTTCGCACACTGCGGCCATGGGCCCGCCCTGCTCGTCGGCATGGACACCCCGCAGTTGACCCCGGACCACCTCGCCGGGGTCGGCCGCGACCGCCACGACGCCTGGTTCGGTCCGGCCGCCGACGGCGGGTTCTGGGCACTCGGCCTCGCGGAGCCGGCCCGCGCCAAAACCCTCGTACGGGGCGTACCGATGTCCACCGACCACACCGGAGCGATCCAGCGCGCCCGGCTCACCACGGCGGGGCTGAAGGTCGCCGACCTGGCGGTGCTGCGTGACGTGGACACCGCCGCCGACGCCGCCGAGGTCGCCGCTTGCTGCCCGCCCGGCTCGCGTTTCGCCGCCGCCCTCGGCCGGGCGGAGGCCGCACGGTGAGCGCCGCGGAGCCCGTCGTCGCCGAACCGGCCGAGTCGGCCTCGCCGGGCCACCCCCAGACACAGATGGTCCAGTCTGCAGGACTCCACCCGTCGACTCGGCCCGCCGACCGGTTTGCGCCCGGGGTACCAGGCGAGCCGTGGACCCACGATCCCTACACACACGCACTGCGCACCGGCCACGGCCCGCTCCACCTACGCCGCCTGTCGCCACCGGCACATCCGGACGGCCGCGGCGGTTCAGGGGAACTGCTCCCGCTCGATATCGAACGCTGGTGCGCTCCCCCCGATGCCGCCGACCTGGACGTGCTGCACCGCTGCCACGGGCCCGTTCTGGACGTCGGCTGCGGACCGGGACGCATGGTGGCTGCGCTCGCTGCCCACGGCGTACGGGCGCTGGGAGTGGACGTCAGCCCCGCCGCCATCGCCCGGACCCGGCGCCGGGGAGGAGCGGCCGTACGACGCTCCGTCTTCGCACTCCTGCCCGGCGAAGGCCGCTGGGCCACCCTGCTCCTGATGGACGGCAACATCGGCATCGGCGGCGATCCGACCGCCCTGCTCACCCGCCTGCGCGCCCTTGTCGTACCCGGCGGGCGCCTGCTGGCCGAGGCCACCTCACACGACGTGGACGAACGCCTCACCGTCCGCGTCGAGGACGCCCACGGCCGTCACGGCCCCTCCTTCCCTTGGGCCCGCCTGGGCACCACCGCCCTGCTGCACGCCGCCACCGCCGCCGGCTGGATCCTCACCAACTGCTGGACCGCTGACAACCGCCCCTTTGTCGAACTGCACCGCCCATCGAAGGACCTCGACACGCATTCCCCGGACACCGGAGGAACCGACCAGCCATGACGGATGCCCTCACCTCTCGCCGGTCGCCTTCCGGGCGGGCCGAGCCCCCGCCCGGTCACCCTGCCGTGCCCATGAGCCGCACCACCGGTCGTGCGCGGGCGCGCATCGCCGTCACCGTCGTGCTCCTCGCCTCACTCACCGCCGTCGTCGCCGACACCGTCCGCGCCGGCGACAACCAGAGCAACCCAGGCCGCCTCCTTGCCGGGTACGCCATAGCCTGGGTGCTGTTCGCCGCCGCCGCATGGGCCGTGCGCAAGGTCCCGGCACGCGCGGCGAGCGTTCTGGTCCTGGCAGGTGCGGCCGCCGTCGCCGTCGCGGCCCTCGTCGCCCCGCCTCGCACCAGCGACGACATGTTCCGCTACGCCTGGGACGGCCGCGTCCAGGCCGCCGGCATCTCCCCCTACGCCCATCCGCCCGCCGCACCGCAGCTCGCCGGCCTGCGCGACAACTGGCTCTTCCCCACCCAGAGTTCCTGCAAGGGCTGGGGCCTGCACCGCACCGACACCGGGCTGTGCGTCCGTATCAACCGCCCCACCGTGCCCACCATCTACCCGCCTGTCGCGGAGGGCTGGTTCCTCACCGTCCACGCCCTCTCCCCGCCCGGCAGCCGCCACAAGCCGCTCCAGATCGGAGGTGCCGCCCTGGCGTTCGGCACCACCCTCACCCTGCTCACCGTGCTGCGCCGGCGTGGTGATCCGCAGCGGGCCCCGGCCCGGGCCGCGCTGTGGGCCTGGTGCCCGGCCGTCCCGTTCGAAGCGGTCAACAACGCCCACATCGACACCCTCGGCGTCCTGCTCACCGTCCTCGCCCTGGGCACCGCCACCGCCGGGACCCGTCGCGGTGCACTCCTCGGCGCCGCGATCGCCGTGAAGGTCCTGCCCGTCCTCGCTCTGCCCGGCGCGTTGTCGGGGCAGCGCAGCCCGGCCCGCATCGTCCGCGTGGCATCGGCAGCGGTCGCCGCAGTCGCGCTGGTCTACCTGCCCTACGTCGTGGCCTCCGGTGCCGGCGTGCTCGGCTACCTGCCCGGCTACCTCCAGGAGGAGGGCTACGAAACCGGAGACGTACGACGCTTCGCCCTGCTGCGCCTTCTGCTGCCGGACGACGCCGCGGGCGTTGCCGCGGTCGTGCTGCTCGCCTTGACCGCGCTCTATGTGTGGCTGCGGGGAGACCCCGCTCGTCCCTGGCACGGCGCCCTGCTGCTCACCGGCACCGCGCTGCTCCTGATCTCACCCAACTACCCTTGGTATTCCCTGCTCGTGGTCGCCCTCGTGGCCCTCGACGGCCGCTGGGAGTGGCTGACCGTCACCTTGGCCGGAACCGTCCTCTATCTCGCCAACCCCTTGCTTCCAGACTTCCCCCTTCAGGCATGGGCGTACGGCACGGCGGCCGCCGTCGTCGCACTCGCCGCCTGCCTGCGCGCCGCTCCGGCACAACGACTGTTGAAGCGACGCCACCGCTCAGCACCGACTGCTGTCCGATCGGGGCGGCAAGCAACTACTGATCCCACCGTTCACAAGTAGCGAGCGGTGATCGGCGCGGGAATCGGTGCAGTCGCCGGTGCCTCGCTGCCGTTGCCGCGTAGCCCCCTTACGAGGCCCTTCGGTTGGCGCATTCGGACCCAGGCCGGCGGGATCGAGGGTGGTGGAGAGCCAGGCCAGGGACCAACGGGCACCTCGACAACTGCATCGACCTTCGAAACAGCTCCGAACATGCCAACCGATCATGTTGCCGCACCGGAAAAGTCCAAGACCCGACAGAATCAAGCTAGGCGACGATGCCAAAAAGTCCAACTGTCTTGCCTCTTGAGTATCCGTCGTACCTCCCGCAGGGTAGCAAGCGCTTGCAGCGAACCCATCCAGCGACGGAGGTCCGATGCACGACGAGAACGCGACACCGGTCCCTGACGACTCCGCCGATGGCTACTCTCGGCGCGCGATGCTGCGTGGTGTCGGCATCGCCGGAGCGGGCCTTGGCCTTGGCGCCTTGACCGGTGGCACGGCACACGCCGACGACGCCCGGACTGTGGCCTCTCTCGCCGCCGACCAGGCCACCGACGCGGCACCCGCCCGTAAGGGCGAGACGATGATCGGGGTGCCGTTCGAACGACGGGGAACTGTGCGGGTCGGCATGATCGGGCTTGGCAACCGCGGCGGCGGCATGATCGACCTGTTTCTGGCGATGCCTGGCGTCCAGGTCGTCGCTCTGTGCGATCCGGTCAAGGAGAAGACCGCGAGAGCCGCGAAGAAGGTGTCGGACGCGGGCCAGCCTGCGCCCGCGACGTACACGAAGGGCCAGGACGACTTCGAGAACCTGTGCAAGCGCGGCGACATCGACTTCGTGTACGTGGCGACGCCGTGGGACTGGCACTTCGAGATGGCGAAGACGGCGATGCGGAACGGAAAGCACGTCGGTGTGGAGTGCCCGATCGCCCTCCAGCTCGATCAGCTGTGGGAGCTGGTCGACCTGTCCGAGCGCACGCGACGGCACTGCATGCAGTTGGAGAACTGCTGCTACGGCCGTAATGAGATGCGGGTGCTGCGCATGGCGCATGCCGGGAAGTTCGGGCGGCTCCTGCACGGCGCCGGCGCGTACATCCACGATCTGCGCGGTCTGATGTTCGATCCGAACTATTACGAGGGTCCGTGGCGGCGGCTGTGGCACACACGGCTGCGCGGCGACCTCTACCCGAATCACGGGTTCGGCCCGGTCGCCAACTACATGGACATCAACCGTGGTGACCGCGTCACCCACATCTCCAGCTTCGGGACGCCCTCGTTGGGGCTCGCCGAGTACCGCGAGGCCAAGATGCCGCACGGCGACCCGAGCTGGAAGGAGACGTACATCGAGAGCGACCGCACGATCAGCCTCGTCCAGACGGCGAAGGGGCGGGTGATCCGGCTGGAGCACGATGTCTCCACACCACACCCCTACTCGCGGATCAACAGCCTCGGCGGCACGAAGGGTGTCTTCGAGGACTACCCCGCGCGCATCTATATAGAGCCGGACCACACCAACGACAGCTGGGGCGACTTCTCGAAGTACTCCGACTGGGACCACTGGCTCTGGAAGGAGCACTCCAACCCGCCCGGCGGGCACGGCGGTATGGACTACATCATGGTGTTCCGCCTGATGCAGTGCATGCGGCTCGGCCTGGTGCCCGACTTCGATGTGTACGACGCGGCGACCTGGACATCGCCGGTGCCGCTCAGCCATGCATCGATCAAGGCGAACGGCGCGCCCCAGCCGATCCCCGATTTCACCCGGGGCCTGTGGGAGAAGGCACGCTCGGGCGTGGACTCGCAGAAGCCGGAGGGGTGACACTCACAGTGAGGTGAGACCGAGCCGCAGGCCCGGCGCGAAGTGGCGCACCGGGCCTGCGACAACTACCTCAGGTCCTCTGAGCACGCATCGCGGCCGAGCTCGTCGGGCTACGGGCCCGCCTCGACAGCGTCAGTCACTCAGTCGGCGTGGAGCACCCCGATGCCGGCATCGCCCTGCGTGAACCGCGAGAACAGCTCCGTGAGAACAGCCGGGTCTCCCATGTGATCGAGGACGAGCACCGGCTGCTTCTCGCCGTCCTGTTCAGCAGGGACGAAGTCGGTGACGATCTCGCGACGCAGCAGCAGGACCCGGGCGTCGTCCGCAGGATCGCGGGCCAGGCCGCCGAGGTGCTCGAGAAAGGAGTCCGAGAACTGGGCCAGATCGTCAACGAGCACCTCCCGGAAAGCCGTGCCACTGACCGCGAGCCGGTCGCCCATGCGTTCATAACGGGCCGACAGGTCGGCTCCGGTGGACGGCTGGCGGAGCGACGGCGGCCGGTACGCCACTGCGTCTGGGCGAGCGGAGAACGTCCGTCGCGACTTCACGCCGTCTCCCGAGGCAGTCGCCGAGCTGAACAGCCCGCTTGCGTCCGGGGCGGCACGCGGTGGCCACGCTCACCGCGTGCCGACGTCGTAAGCGGTGCCGCCGGCGACGGCCCGCAGTTTGTCAGGGTTGGCCATGTTGTGGAGGGCGGTGATGCGGCCGTCGGCGTTGAAGTCGAAGGTGACGGTGGCGATCACGCGTCCCAGGCCGCTGAACACGATGCGGCCGGCCCACCTTCGGATCTTCATGCGCGGAAGTAGCACTTCGCCGGCGGCGAGATGTTCTCAATCGAAGTGGAGGACTGAGCGGTGCGAGGCCACGGCCACGACAAGTCTCAGGTCCGTCTCCGCAAGGGAAGGGCCGTTCCAGTGTCAATCCGTCGCCGGCCACACCTCGGGCCCGCCGCCGTGCCACTCCACCAGGGGCGACATCGCCACGTCCAGTTCGTCCAGTTCGTCCAGGCCTTCCAGGCCGGCCCGCGCCATGAAGACTGACAGGTCGTGCAGGCTGTACGCCGTTCCGAGGATGGTCCCGTCGGTACGCACCTGCCGGCCGCCGCCCTCCCCGGGCGGGTTCACGATCACACGAGCAGCCATGCCACCATCTTGCGGCCGGGCCGTGCGGGACGCATCGCGGCGTGGAGCAGTCGAGGTACCCGCGCAGTATCGGGCCACCGTCTTGGGGGCGACGTGGATGGTGCGGAAGACCTGGCCTCCGACGTCGCCCATGGCCAACCGGCTGTGTCACCGAGGGTGGCGGCCAGGCCAGGCTCTCCGATATCACGCAAGGAAGCGGCCGCCGCACGCTCGGTGGCCGCCGTGCGGTGGTTGACCCGGTCCCTATGCCGGTCGCGTGCGGGCGTCGGCGCCGCGCATCTGCCAGGCAACGAACCATGAAGAAGTGCGATTCGGCACAGCGGCATACAACCGCCGCGTCACCCGTCAGGCATCCACCGGCGGCACCGAGGCCAAGCGGCGCTGCGCGGCGGCTTGGATCTCGGAAGGACCGCGTGCCCATTCGATCGTGCGGCCGACCACCGTCGCCACCGGCCGGTCCCAGCAGGAGCGGACCGCCGCCGGACGACGTATGCCGAGTTCGACCCGCCCCCAGTCCGGAAGGAGCCCGACCGCGGCATTCATCAACAGACGCACGACCAGCCGCTCACGTCCGGTCCGGCCGAAGCCCCGGAGAAACCGCACGGAGTCCGACGCGGCTCGGGTGGCACGGAGTTGGGGGCGTATGCGGTCCAGGTAGTGCTCGACCTCCTGAGTGTCGCACGGCACCTTCTCCGCGCCCAGCATCTCGGCGACCGGGGCGACCTGGCGGTAGTAGGCGTCGCACTCGGCAGGCGTCAGCCGCAACCGCTGAGGCGCGTACGTCTGGTAACCCACCAGGAAGCAGCGCACCTCCGCGATGTGCACCCAGGTCAGCAGTTCGGGGTCGTCCGCGCGGTAGGGCCGGCCGTCCGGGGCGGTGCCGCGCACCCGGGTGTGAATCCGACGCACCAGGGCGATCGCCTCGTGCGCGGCCGGCGCGGAGCCGAAGGTCGTCGTGGTGACGAACCGCGCGGTGCCGATGAGCCGGCCGACCGGGTCGGACCGGAAATCCGAGTACTGGTCGACCCCGGCCATGGCCAGAGGGTGCAGTGACTGGAGCATCAGCGCCGCGAACCCGCCGATGAGCATGCCGGTCGGATGCCCGTGCACCCGCCAGGCAGGATCACCCGGGACGATCCCGAGCAGCCCGGGATCACCGGCCGGACCCTCGTACCGCTCCAGTTTGAGGTCCCCACCATGCACGGTCGCCTTGAGTTCCTCGGCGATCCGGGTCCTCAGCCCCACAAATACCTCCGCGATCCGATGCAAACCGCCCCAGCATCACCATTCTCTCCGGTCGACGCGACGACGGCCCGGGGGGTGGCCACGACCCCGACCATGCTTCCGCCCGCACCACGTGTGACACCACGGCCCTGCGTCGCCGCCTGCTGCGCCTGTCCGTAAGTCTGTGGTGGCAGCCCTACTGGAAGACCGTCCCCTCGGTGCCGGCGGCGCGCACCGAGCTGCGGCAGCCGGCCCGCGCCCGGAGACCGGGGCGCGCTCGCCGCGGTTGCGCGTCGGCCGGGACCGTGCGGCGTCCGGTCCGGTCTAATGGGGTGCACCCAGGTTGGTGCCGGCGGCGAGTGCGGCTGCCTCTCCGCGCGAGGTCACGTCCAGTTTTCGCAGCAGGCCTGCGACGTGGAACTTAACGGTGCTCTCCGTGATGCCGAGCTCGGCCGCGATCGCCTTGTTGCGTCTGCCCTGGGCGACCAGGTGGAGCACCTCGCGCTCGCGGCGGTTGAGGGCTGCCAGACGCGTCTCATCGCTCCGATTGGCGGGAGGCTCGAGAGGGAGGCCGATTGTCGCGTGGCTGCCCCATCCGGGGACCGCTTCCAGGGTGACCGCGGCACCCAATGTCTGTGCCCGGCCCTCGAGTTGCCGATGCAGGGCCGGCACGTCGAGTTTCCCGGACTCCTGGTCACGTACGTCGACCACAAGCGAGGCGCCCGGGCAGCTCCAGGCGATGCGCAGGCGAGTCAGGTCAGGCTGGGCGATGAAGGCCAGCACGGTGGCGCGCGTCATCGCGCGTGCCGCGTAGGCGATCTCGCCCGGCAGAGGCCGTCCGTCCTTCGGCGGGGCCACGAACTCGATGTGCGCCTCGTGATGGCGCAGCATCTGCCGGAGGTCCTTGCGCAGCGTCGCGAAGGCCGCATGGGCAGTCTCCTGCGACAACTCCTGGTCGGACTTCTGCGTGGAACGCAACGCGATCAACGCGGCGGACGCCGTATCGGTGGCAGCCAGTCGCGCCCTGGCGTCATCGAGTCCGGACGAGCGCAGCGTGGACAGAACGGCCACGAGCGAGGTTTCGTGTGCAGCCACCATCTCCGTGATGGTGCGCGCCCGTTCGCTGGACGCGGCACGGGACTCTGCCAGGTAGTCGGGACTGGCCTGGGCGACCTGCTGCCGGATCGACGTTGCCACGATGCCGAAGACCGCTGACAGCTCGGCCGGATACGGGACCGGCCTCTGAGAACCCTGCGGAACGAGCAGGAGCAGCGTGTCCCCCCGGTCCCGCACCGTCCACACCGAGCGCTGAGCACCACCGATCCCGGCAGTGGTGCTCAGCGCCCGGCCCGGCTCGACGACCCGCTTGAGGTCTTCGAGCTCATCGATGGTGACCTTGTGGATCAGATCGGCGGCTCCGGCGACCTTACGCGGACGTCCCGTGCACTCGCGAGTGAAGATCACGAGCGCTGCGTGCGGCCACCGGTGGGACAGGAGCCGGGAGAAACGGGGAGCGATGTCGTGCAACGGGCCGTCGATGACATCCCGCAGCGTGAGAAGACCACCGGTTGAGGCCTGCTGAGCTGGCATTCCATCGACCCTACACTCTCCACCCACTGTTCGAAGGTCGAGGATTTCCCATCCACAAGACCAGGCTGCCGTTGATCACCACAGGGTTAGGTTCGCTGAGGCATGCACCGGATTGCATGCGCTTGTATCCACGAACGACGAAGGAACAGTTCCGATGCCTCAGCAGGTCCGCGGCGTGATCGCCCGTTCGAAGGGAGCTCCCGTCGAGCTCACCGACATCGTGATCCCGGACCCGGGTCCGGGCGAGGTCGTCGTTGCCGTGGCGGCGTGCGGGGTCTGCCACACCGACCTCACCTACCGGGACGGGGGGATCAGCGACGACTATCCCTTCCTGCTCGGCCACGAGGCGGCCGGCACCGTCGAGAGCGTCGGAGCAGGCGTCGACTCCATCAAACCCGGCGACTTCGTCGTCCTGAACTGGCGGGCGGTGTGCGGGCAGTGCCGCTCCTGCAAGCGAGGCCGCCCGCAGTACTGCTTCGACACGTTCAACGCCGCCCAGAAGATGACCCTGCTCGATGGCACGGAACTCAACCCCGCCCTGGGCATCGGCGCATTCGCCGACAAGACCCTCGTCCATGCAGGACAGTGCACCAAGGTGGACCCCTCCGCAGACCCCGCGGTCGTCGGCCTCCTGGGATGCGGTGTCATGGCAGGACTCGGGGCGGCGGTCAACACCGGAGCCGTGAGCCGGGGCGACTCGGTGGCGGTGATCGGCTGCGGCGGCGTGGGCGACGCCGCGGTCGTCGGGGCCCGACTGGCCGGCGCCTCGAAGATCATCGCTGTCGATCGCGACGACCAGAAGCTCACATGGGCCCGAGAGCTCGGCGCGACCCACACGGTCAACGCCACCGACCAGGACATCGTCGCCACGGTCGCGGAGCTGACCGGCGGCTTCGGCGCCGATGTCGTCATCGACGCCGTGGGCCGCCCCGAAACGTGGAAGCAGGCGTTCTACGCACGCGACCTCGCAGGGACCGTCGTCCTCGTCGGCGTCCCCACCCCGGACATGCGCCTGGACATGCCGCTTCTCGACTTCTTCTCCCGCGGCGGCAGCCTCAAGTCGTCCTGGTACGGCGACTGTCTGCCCGAACGGGACTTCCCCATGCTCGTCGACCTGTACCAGCAAGGCCGGCTGCCGCTGGACAAATTTGTCACCGAACGCATCGGCCTCGACGCGGTCGAGGAAGCCTTCCACACCATGCACACCGGCAGCGTGCTGCGCTCGGTGGTGGTCTGGTGAGCGGCGCCCTGCGTATTGAACGCGTTGTCACCAGCGGGGTCTTCGCCCTCGACGGGGGCACGTGGAACGTCGACAACAACGTCTGGCTCATCGGCGACGACCACGACGTCGTCGTCGTGGACGCGGCCCACGACCACGCCCCGATCGTGGAAGGGGTGGGCAACCGCCACGTAGCAGCGATCGTGTGTACCCACGGGCACAACGACCACATCTCGGTCGCGCCCCAACTTGGCGACCGCCTTGACGCCCCGGTCCTGCTGCACCCGGCAGACCGACAACTGTGGGAGATGACCCACCCGAGCCGAACGTTCCAGGAGATGGTCGACGGCGAACGGATCGCCGTGGCGGGGACGACCCTGGAAGTGATCCACACCCCCGGACACTCGCCCGGGTCGGTCTGCCTCCACCTGCCCGAGGCCCACGCTCTGTTCTCCGGCGACACCCTGTTCGCCGGTGGACCAGGTGCAACAGGCCGATCGTTCTCGGACTTCCCGACGATCATCACGTCCATCCGCGACCTACTGTTCCCCCTGGCCGAGAACACCCTCGTCCACACCGGACACGGAGACACCACGACCATCCAGAACGAAGCACCCCACCTGGATGAATGGATCCGCCGCGGCCACTGAGCCTTGGCCCCGGCGCAACTCGCTGGCGTTTGGCGTGGAGATCAGGAAGGCTCGCGGGCATGGTCTCGGTATTGCAGAACGTGGCGATCGACTGTGCGGATGCCTACGAGCTGGCTCGGTTCTGGAGCAGTGTGACTGGCCGTCCGCTGCATCCGGAGGACAGACCGGGTGACCGGGAGATCCAGGTGCTGCTGGCGGAGGGGCCAGTGCTGTACTTCAACCAGGTGCCCGAGGCCAAGACGATCAAGAACCGGATCCATCTGTGTCTGCGCCCTGAGACCTCGCGCGATCAGGAGGTGGACCGGCTGCTGGGCCTCGGTGCCACTTTTGTCGCCGATCACCGGAATCCCGATGGTTCAGGCTGGGCAATCCTCGCTGATCCCGAAGGCAACGAATTCTGCGTTCTGCGCAGTGAGTCCGACCGAGCCGCCATGAATTCGTGACGCTCACGCGCCGTCCAGGCCGCTCTCGAGCACTGGACGTTCCTCCGCTGAGGAGCAGATTCCCCACCCCGAAGGGTGGGGAATCTGCCGGTGCTACCGGCGGGGACTTGTCCGGCCGATCATGTGACTGATCCGGATCCAGTACTCCAGCTGTAGATCGTGATCCGAGAGAGGCGCGTCGGCGGGGGACGGCCGTTATTCCAGCCACATCCCGTCGCGCATGATGACTCTCCCGCGTAGTTCCGGCTCGCCACGCCAAGCGCGCACAGTCCTCGGGATCACGCGTACATACAGAAAGGAACCCTCTTCCACGCGTGGATCCCACCCGAACTTGTCGGCGAACGCCTCCGCTGCGCCTCCGGGCACTTCCTGGTCCGGGAAGCACTCTGCCTCACCCTGGAGGAGCACCACGTCGAAGGTGTCCGGTAGCGACAGGCGCACGCGCGGCTCTTTGCGGACGTTTCGCGCAGTCACGGAAGTGGCGCTGGTGCACATCCACACTGCTCGCCCATCCCACAAGAACCACAGCGGCACCTGGTGCGGCCCGTGATCAGGGTGAGCCGTCGACACCCATACATCCCGCTCGGTGACGAGCCGCTCCAGAGCGTCGCGCATACGCTCCGCCGTCTGGCGACGAACGATTCCTGTGGTCTCCATGAGGACCGACCCTAGCCAAGCAGGCGCGAAGCGCGCCTGAGGCGCAGGACCTACTCCCAGCGACCGATGAACCCCTCAGCTTTTGGCTTGGGGCGACCAACTTCGGTGCTCAGGGCGGCCGGCGGAAGTGCACAGTCACACTTGTCTCCGGTAATGGTTGGCTCGTGATCACGCCTGGTGGCTGCCACATGACCGACCGGACAAGACCTGAGCGGGGGAGGAAGCCAAGCTCTCCCACACTGAACAGCGGCTCTACGAGACCGACGAGAAGATGGTGATCCAGGCGTTCGCCACGGGGCGCTTCGCGCGTGGTCCGACAGTGAACGACGTCGATTGACGCAGCGCAAAGCACCGTAGAGGGGTCATAGCAGGCCCGATGCTCGGCATGCCCACGACGAAGAACTCGAATCGAGACCTTGAAGGTGTGGTTCGTTCCCGTCCGGATGGAGATAGTTAGGCGCGTAGAGCTCGGATCAACGAGGGTCCACCTGACGATTTCAGGCACCGGTAACGGTGATGCGTCATGTGTCCCTCCATGCGGTGAACCAATGGACTCATGAGGAGGAGCCCCATGCGTGGTGCCAAGAGCGCCAAGTGGGTTGCGATGGCCGCGGTTGTGGCGCTGGGCGTGACGGCCTGTGGCGGCGGTGGCGGTGGCGGCGACCAGGGCAATGGCGACAAGGCCGCGGTCGACCCGAGCGGCAAGTTCTCGGTCGAGGTCGGTGAGCCTCAGAACCCGCTGCAGCCGGCGAACACCATGGAGTCCAACGGCAGCATGGTCATCAAGTCGGTCTTCTCCGGGCTCGTCGACTACGACCAGAGCGGCAAGACCGTCTACGTCAATGCCCAGTCGATCGACTCCACGGACAACAAGACCTTCACGGTCAAGCTGAAGCCCGACTGGAAGTTCCACGACGGCAGCCCGGTGACCGCGGCGTCCTACGTCAAGGCCTGGAACTGGGCGGCGAACCCGGCGAACAAGCAGACCAACAGCTTCTGGTTCTCCGACATCCAGGGCTACGACGACGTCGCGCCGGCCAAGGGCAAGCCCAAGGCCAACAAGATGTCCGGTCTGAAGATCGTGGACGACAGCACCTTCACGATCACGCTGAGCAAGCCGATCCCGTACTACGTGTACAAGCTCGGCTACTCGGTCTTCGACCCGCTGCCGGAGTCCTTCTACGCGGACCCGAAGGCCGCGGGCGAGCACCCGATCGGCAACGGCCCGTACAAGTTCGTCAGCTGGCAGCACAAGAAGCAGATCGAAGTTGCCAAGTACGACGACTACAAGGGCCCCAACGCCGCCAAGAACGGCGGTGTGGTCTTCAAGAACTACAGCAACCTCGAGACCGCCTACGAGGACCTGAAGTCGGGCAACGTCGACGTGCTGCGCCAGGTCGCGCCGAAGGACCTGCCGGTCTACAAGCAGGACCTCGGCGACCGCGCGGTGGACCAGGCGTACTCGGCGATCCAGACCATCGCCGTCGCCTACTACACCAAGCAGTGGAAGGACATCGACCCCAAGGTCATCCAGGGCCTGTCGATGGCGATCGACCGCGACACGATCACCAAGACCGTGCTCCAGGGCACGCGTGAGCCGGCCACCGGCTGGGTCGCCAAGGGCATTATGGGCTACCAGCCGAACGCCGCCGGCGACGTCACCAAGTACGACCCGGCCAAGGCCAAGGAGCTCATCAAGGAGGGCGGTGGCGTTCCGGGCAACGCCATCTCCATCCAGTACAACGCCGACGGCGGCCACAAGGAGTGGGTGGAGGCGGTCTGCAACTCCATCACCAACGCCACCGGTGTGAAGTGCGTGGGCGACTCCAAGGCCGACTTCCAGGCCGACCTGAACGCGCGCGACAACAAGCAGGTCAAGTCGCTGTACCGCTCGGGCTGGGTGCTGGACTACCCGTTCAACGCCAACTTCCTGCGTGACCTGTTCGGTACCCACTCGGACGGCAACCAGGGTGGCTTCTCCAACAAGACCATCGACAAGGAGATCGCCGCTGCCGACAGCGCGGGCTCCCTGGAGGAGTCGGAGAAGAAGTACCAGGAGCTCGAGAAGAACCTGGTCAACTACATGCCGACCATCCCGCTCTGGTACTACAAGGTCAACGCCGGCTACTCGGAGAAGGTGACCGGAGTCCAGTACGACCAGCACGGTGACCCGGTCCTGACCGGCGTTCAGGTCAAGAAGTAACCACAAACAGCCCGTTCGTCCCGGGGTGCGCGATACCGCACCCTGGGGAACGGCAGCGGCTGGGGGCCCTTTCCGCACGTACTGTCCTGCGCTTGCCGAATACCTCATCCGTGTTGGTCAGGCCGCATGTTGGTATGCGTGGAGGGTGCCCCCAAGCCGAGCTCGTCGTCGTATGTCCAGACGGGCGATCCGGTCCGGGTCCTCGACCGGAGCGGGCAGCAGGGGGAGGGGGCGGGCGTTCGTTGTAGTGCTTCTTGTGGGTGGCCAGGGCCTGTCGGGCGTGAGCCTCGTCCACGATGAGGACGTGATCGAGGGCCTCACGCCGGATGGCGATGGTCCTCTCGCGGTGGGCATTCATCCGCGGCGCTCGCCGCGCGCTCTTGAGGATCTCCATCTCTTCGGCTGCAAGGCCGCGTCGAAGGTCTCGCCGTACATGTCATCGCGGTCGCGCAGCAGGACGTGCAGTGGCTCTCAGCGCATGCCCTGGTCGACGGCGTAGTTGGCCACTGTGCAGACTCAGGTCACTGGGTTCCGGTGGCTCTGGTCACCATGCGTTGATGATCGGCGTGTCGGGTTCGTGCTGCCGCCAGGCCTCGTTGAGGCGCGCGAGCCGGTCCGCGGCGGCGATGCCGCGCAGGGACGCGACCTTGCCGTCGCTGACTTCGAACACCACGGCGCCCACGACCCGGTCGACTACCACGGCGAGGACGGCCGGGGAGCCGTTGACCAGCGCGATGTGGAACGCGGGGGAGCCGCCGGCCAGCCGCCGCTTCGCCGGCGTGGGCTTGAAGCCGGCCCGCACGTAGGAGGCGACGCGCTCGCGCGTCTTGTACCGCAGCAGCCGCCTGGCCAGTCCGGCGCCGTCCGAGACCGCCGTCACGTCGTCGGTGAGCAGCGCCACCAGCCGTTCTGTGCGCCCTGATGTGGCGGCGGCGAGGAACTCCTCGACGACCCTGCGCGCGGACACGGGGTCCACCTCGTCGCCGCCGCGGCGCTCGGCGACGACCCGGCGTCGGGCCCGGTGGACATGCTGCTGGCTCGCGGACTCGGTGATGTCGAGGATCCCGGCGATCTCGGCGTGGGGGTACGAGAAGGCCTCGCGCAGGACGTAAGCGGCCCGCTCGACCGGCGAGAGGCGCTCCATGAGGGTCAGTACGGCCAAGGACACCGATTCGCGCTGCTCGAAGGTGTCGGCAGGGCCGAGCATCGGGTCGCCCTCAAGGAGTGGCTCGGGCAGCCAGTCTCCGACAGCGCGCTCATGGCGCGCCTGCGCTGAGCGGAGCCGGTCGAGGCAGAGATTGGTGACGACCTTGGTCAGCCACGCCTCCGGCACCTCGATACGTTCCCGGTCCGCGGCCTGCCAGCGCAGGAACGCATCCTGTACGGCGTCCTCGGCGTCGGCCGCCGAGCCGAGCAGACGGTACGCGAGCGAGGCCAGCCGGCCCCGGCTGGCCTCGAACCGATCGATGGCTGCACTGTCCATGCGGAACAACCTATGCGGCGGCCCTCACACCGACCAGGTCAGACGCGGTGGCCAGGCGACGCTTGCGCTTCGGCATGCCGAAGGTCGGGTGGGCGATGCCCCACCCGGCCCCCTTGAGCACGCCCGACTTGAGCCGCGCGGCGGTCCGGCCACCCAGGTACCAGGACTTCGACCGGGCATCCCCGTCCACCATCTGGAAGATCGCGTCCCGCCGACCGAGGCTGATGTGGTTGCCGAGGTACTTCAGCCCGGTGGTGGGGACCTTGCTGCCCGTCAGGCGCGCGATGATCGCGGCGGTCGCCTGCATGTTGGTGAAGCCGGCCGAGGCGCAGGACATCGGCAGCGGCCGGCCGTTCTCGGCGATCGCGTAGGCGCAGTCACCGGCGGCGTAGACGTCCGGGTGCGAGACCGAGCGCATGGTGCGGTCGACGACGATCTGGCCGGTCTCGGCGACCTCCAGACCGCTGGCGGCCGCGATGGGATGCACGGCGAACCCGGCCGACCACACAGTCACGTCGGCCGGGATGGACGTACCGTCGGCGGCGATCGCCCGACTCGGCTCCACGGCTTCGATGCCGGTGTGCTCGTGGACGGTGATGCCGAGCCGGTCGAAGGCCTGGCGCAGGTGACGGCGGGCCTTCGGGGAGAGCCAGGCGCCCAGCTCGCCGCGGGCGGCGAGCGCGACGGAGAGGTCGGGCCGGGACTCGGCGAACTCGGTGGCGGTCTCGATGCCGGTCAACCCCTCACCGACGATCAGCACGGTGCCGCCCCCGTCCAGGCCGGCCAGGCGCTCGCGCAGACGCAGCGCCGAGGACCGGCCGGTCACATCGAAGGCGTGCTCGGCCACGCCGGGGACGCCGTGGTGGGCGACGGAGCTGCCGAGCGCGTAGAGAAGCGTGTCGTACGCGAGCTCGCCGTCGCCGTCCTCGCCGGTCACGGCGACAGCCCTGCGCTCGGGGTCGACGCCGGTGACGCGCGCCAGGCGCAGCCGCACCCCGGTACCCGCGAATACGTCGGCGAGCTTGCGGAACGCGAGGTCCTGGCCGATCGCGAGCTGGTGGAGCCGCATCCGCTCAACGAAGTCGGGCGCGGCGTTGACGACGGTGATCACGGTGTCGGCGGGGGAGAGTCGGCGGGCCAGATTTCCGGCGGCGAAGGCCCCGGCGTATCCGGCGCCGAGTACGACGATGCGGTGCTTCATGGCGTTGCTCCTGTCTCGTTCGCGTGCCCCTTGAACGAGACGGCGCCCCGATTGCTGACAGGAGCCCGGTGTGACGCGGGTCACCGAACCAAGACGAGCGACTGAGCCTCCGACAGGCGCCTGGGCCTGTCGTGGACAGTCGAAACGAGGCGATGGCCAACCAGTTGTCAGCCCCCGTGAACGCGCCCTGGCGGCGCCCCACCCACAGGTGTCCCCCCGGGGCAGGCGGACAGGCCACCCCAAGCCACCCCGATCAAGTCGTTGACGATGACCATGACGACCGTGGAACCGAGACCGACAGGCCACCCGGGCTACAACATCACCATGTCCTCCGTGCCGGAGACGGCCGCCGAGGCGCGCGGCGCTTGGCCCGCCGTAGCTGCGCCCTGGAGGCTCGCAAAGGGCGTCGCCGCTCAGTCTCCATGAGGCCGGGCCAGGCCGTGGTCATAGGCGAAGATCACCGCCTGGATGCGGTCGCGGGCGCCGATCTTGGCCAGGACACGGCCGACATGAGTCTTCACCGTGGACTCCGACAGGACGAAGCGGGCGGCGATCTCGCCGTTGCTCCAGCCCTTGCCGATGGCGACGAGGATCTCGCGCTCACGGTCGGTGAGGGAGTTCAAGCGCGGGTCCTCAGCGGAGCCGTCGCCGCCGAGTGGCACGAGACGGGCGAACTCGTGCAGGAGACGGCGGGTGAGCGCGGGGGCGATCACAGCGTCTCCGACGGCCACGGCCCGGATGCCGGCAAGAAGTTCCTCGGGGCGGGCGTCCTTGAGGAGGAAGCCGCTGGCTCCGGCGCGCAGAGCCGCATACACGTACTCGTCCAGGTCGAACGTGGTCAGCATCAGGACGCGCGAGCGATCGCCGGCGGCGACGATGCGGCGGGTGGCCTCGATGCCGTCCATGCCCGGCATGCGTACGTCCATGAGGACGACGTCGGGCCGGAGTTCGGCGGCCTTGCGCACCGCTTCCGTTCCGTGCGCGGCCTCGCCGACCACCTCCGTTTCGGGCACGGAGTCCAGGAGCATGCGGAAGCCGTACCGCTGGAGCGGCTGGTCGTCCACGACGAGCACGGTGGTCACCGGGCACCGCCCTGGGGAGTGAGGTCGAGTGCGGCCCGTACCATCCAGCCGCTGCCCGCAGGACCCGCGCTTGCGTATCCGCCGTAGAGAGCCGCTCGCTCCCGCATGCCCACCAGGCCGTGTCCTTCCTCGTTCGCCGTGCTGGGACGGTCGCCCGGGACGAGTGGGCCGGAGTCCTGGACGGTGATGGTCAGCCGCGTGTCCTCCACGGCGATAGCCAGGTTCGCACGCGCGCCGGCGCCGGCGTGTTTCAGGGTATTCGTCAGGGCCTCCTGCACGATGCGGTAGACCGTGAGCTGGACCCCGCTGTCGAGGGCGTCGACGTCTCCGGCAGTACGGTAGACGACCTCCAAGCCGGCGGCACGCACCCCTTCGCACAGCGCGTTGATGTCCGCCAGACCGGGCTGCGGGCTCAGCTCGGGCTCGGCCGGCGGGCCGTCCACCTCGCGCAGCACGCCGAGCACCCGGCGCAGTTCGCCCAGGGCCTTGCGACCGGTGTCGCCGATGAGGTGGAGGGCCTCCCTGCCCCGCTCCGGAGCGACCCCGGCGGCATAGGCACCCGCGTCGGCGAGCGTGATGATGACGGACAGGTTGTGGCCGACGACATCATGCATCTCACGGGCCACCCGTGCTCGTTCGGCCGCGACTGCGAGCCTGCCACGCTGGTCGCGTTCGATCTCCAGCCGGGCCGCACGGTCCCGAAGCCCGGCCAGCTGAGCCCGCCGGATACGGATCATCAGGCCGAGTGCGAGGGCCGCGGTCGCCGTGCTGAGCAGGAAGAACAGCGCGTCCCAGACCGACACCGCCGCCGACACCCGTGCCGCGACCAGGCCCACCGCGCCCGCCGTGGCCGCACAGGCCCACGGCAGCTGCCGCAGCCGCCCGTGCAGGGCCAGGCTGTACAGGGCGACGAAGAGGGCGACGTCCGCACGGAGCGCGGCGCCGAGGGACCACTGGAGGACGAACACGGCCGCGATGGCGCCAAACGCGGCGGCGGGCGCCCGCCGCCGCCACAGCAGCGGCAGCACCAGCCCGGCCTGCAGGGCCAGCATGCCCGCCACGGGCAACCGGGTGAACACCAGGCGGAAGCGGCGCGGGCCGTCGCCTTCCCCGTCGATCGCGCCGACCGCGTGCAGCAGGTCCGGCAGGCAGAACATCAGGAAGACCAGCACCACGACCGCGGTGTCCAGCACCCACGGACGGGCCCGGTCGGCATGCCGGAGCCACTGGCCGGCCCGGCCGAGCCGGGCGACCAGCGGCCCCATCCCGCTGAGATCTTCGGTGGTCACGGAGTTCACGAACCCATGATGCGGGTGGCTGCTCAGACGTCGCTGCGCCGCAGCCGGTACGCCGCTGCGGCCAGCGCCAGTGCCGTCCAGCCGAGGAAGACCCAGAGCCCGGCGCCCGGCGACAGGGTGGTCGAGTCGTGGGTCAGGGCGAAGATCGACTCGCCGGCGTGGCTGGGCAGATAGGGGTCGATGTTCCCGCTCCATGAGCTGGGCAGCAGGGAGATCAATCCCGGTACGAGCATGAGGGCGGCCACCAGGACCGAGATACCGCCGGCCACGGACCGCAGCAGCGCGCCCAGGGCGCTGCCGATCACGCCGACCAGGCCCAGGTAGAGCCCGGCGCCCAGCAGACTGCGAAGGACACCGGCGTGGCCGAGGCCCATGGCGGCGGGCGTGCCGGAGACGACCTGGCTGCCTACGAGGAAGGCGACGAACGCGCCGACGGTGGCGATCAACAGCGCGACCAGCCCGTACACAGCCGCCTTGGACCACAGCACGGGCAGCCGGCGCGGCACCGCGGCCATGGTGGAGCGGATCATGCCGGTCGAGTACTCGCCCGCCGTGACCAGCACGCCCAGCACGCCGAGGGCCAACTGGGCGAAGTTCGTGCCGAAGAGGGACAGACTCACGGCCGTCGCGTCGGCGAAGTCGCCGTGCATGGGGCGGCCGGAGTCGATCCCGGACTTGTAGCGGCTCGCGGCGATGACGCCGAAGGCGACGAGGAACAGCAGGCCCAGGCCGAGAGTGATCCAGGTGGAGCGCAGAGACCACAGTTTGGCCCACTCCGAGGCCAGCACGCGCCGTCCGGTCACCCGGTAGGCGGGGCGGACCGGCGCGGCCTGAGCGGTCTCGGGGGACTCCGGGGTTGCCGTGAGGGTGCTCATGCCGCGCTCCCGGAGGTCTCGGTGCCGGTCGTGGAGCCGTGGTACTCCACGGCGTCCCTGGTCAGTTCCATGAATGCCTCCTCCAACGACACCGCCTTCGTGGTCAGCTCGAACAGCGGAATCCTGTGCTCGGCCGCCTTCAGCCCGATCTCGCGGGCGGACAGCCCGGTCACCTGCAGTTCCTCGGAGCCCACGCGGCCGGTGATCTCCACGCCGTATCCGGCCAGTACCTCCCGCAGCCGTGCGGGGTCGTCCGTCGCGACCTTCACGGCGTCGCCGCCGGCCTCGCGGACCAGGTCCCGTACGGTCGTATCCGCCAGCAACCGTCCACGCCCGACGATGATGAGGTGATCAGCCACCAGGGACACCTCACTCATCAGGTGCGAAGAGACGAACACCGTGCGCCCTTCACTCGCGAGGGAGGTGAGCAGGTTCCGGATCCAGAGGACGCCCTCGGGGTCCAGCCCGTTGACCGGCTCGTCGAGCATCACGGTCTGCGGATCGCCGAGCAGGGCGGCCGCGATGCCGAGCCGCTGGCCCATACCGAGGGAGAAGGCTCCGGCCCGCTTCTTCGCGACGCTGCCAAGACCGGCAAGGTCGATGACCTCGTCGACCCGGCGGCGCGGGATGCCGTGAGTGAGGGCGAGGGCCCGGAGATGGTTGTAGGCCGAGCGGCCCGGGTGGATCGACTTCGCCTCCAGCAGCGCCCCGACCTCCTGGAGCGGCGCCTGGTGGCGGGCGTAGCGTCGTCCGTTCACCGTGACGGAGCCGCTCGTCGGCGCGTCAAGCCCGACGATCATGCGCATCGTCGTGGACTTGCCCGCCCCATTGGGGCCGAGGAAGCCGGTCACCGTGCCCGGCTTCACGGTGAAGTCCAGCCCGGCGACGGCTGTCTTCTCCCCGTACCTCTTGGTGAGCTGCTGTACCTCGATCATTCGCGTTCCCTCTTTCGGACTCCGGCGCGCCCTGTACGCCTGACGCCTTCTCCGTCACGCTAAGCCCGCGATCTGCCGGATCCGGTGGTACCGGGGACTGAACACGGCCAGGCAGGTGGTACCGGGGTACTACAGCCTCGCTGGCGGCGGGGCGTGGTCCGGGATACCAGTGACACGGGCGGCCGTCATCGGCGCTCGACATCTACCAGCACGTCGTCGCGGCCGGGACGCCCTACACCCTCACGATGACCACGGAGGTGTGTGAGGAGCTGGGCCTGGCGACGGTGCCCCGCGAGGTGACGCCGGGCCTGCGACCGGCAATGGAGATAGCCGGAGTCGGCTCCGAGCTGATCGACTGGTCCTCCACCGCCGTCAGTTCCGGTCGGACGGGGTGCGCTGAGCCGGCACTCGGTCCCCCGCCTGCCGCTCCGGCGACCCCGCCGGAGCCGACGTGACCTGGGAGAACACCAAGTCGCGCACTCCGAGCGCGAGTTCGGGACCGCATGTGCACCGGGCCCGGCCCGTGCGCGCGACTGCCGCACCCGCGGACCGCGGCAGGACACGGAGTTGATCCCACCCCTTGTCTCGCCGCCCATCGGCACCGAAGAATGCGCACGGCAACCATCGGCTACAGACGTCACACCCGGCGTCGGCAAGGGGGCTCCACCCAATGTCACCTGCAGCACCGATGACACGCACGACACGTCGCTCACCGAGGATCGGCAAGGCGCTCACCGGCGCGGCGTTCGCGCTCGCCCTCGTCGGCGCGGGCGCGGCACCCGCCGTCGCCGGGACCGCGGGCGGGGACGCCGGCACCCGCACGAGACCGAACGACGCACCCGTCACGTTCGCCGGCACGGTCGCGCTGAGCAACTGTTCCGGCTCCGTCGTGCGCACCCCGCAGTCACAGCCCGACGACCCCGCCCTCGTGCTGTCCAACGGGCACTGCATCGAGGGCGGCTTCCCGAAGGCCGGCCAGGTCATCGTGGACCGGCCGTCCACCCGCACGTTCAAACTCCTCGACGAGGACGCCGGGGTGCTCGGCACGCTTCAGGCCGACCAGATCTCGTACGCGACGATGACCGACACCGACATCTCGCTGTACCGGACGACCACCACCTACGCCGAGATCGAGAGCACCTACCACGTACGGCCGCTGCTGCTCGACCCGCGCCACCCGCGCAAGAACACCGAGATCACCGTGGCGTCGGGGTACTGGAAGAAGCAGTACAAGTGCTCCGTCGACGGGTTCGTAAACCAGCTCAAGGAGTACTGGTGGACCTGGAAGGACTCAGTGCGCTACACGCCCGGATGCCAGACCATCGGCGGCACCTCCGGCTCCCCGGTGATCGACGACCACACTGGAAGCGTGATCGCCGTCAACAACACCCATAACGAGGACGGCGAGCAGTGCACGCTCAACAACCCCTGCGAGGTCGACCGCAAGGGGCGCATCACCGTCCGCCAGGACGCGCGCTACGCGCAGGAGACCTACGGGATCGTGCCGTGCGTCGTCGACGGCAGCAAGTTCGACCTGGGCCGCAAGGGATGTGAACTCCCCGAGCCCCAGGCCTAGTCCGCAGAGGGCGTACGCCGTACGGACCGGCCTGCGAGCAGGTCTGTGCGGCGGCCGTCCTCGATGACGTAAGGGAGCCGCAAGTGGTCTGGTCTCCGTCGACTATGTGTGCAGCACCTTGTAATCGCATTTTGGGACAGGAGATCTCATGGCAGACACCGCGCTGACCGCACGCACCGGTTGGTTCCACGCCGCCGCGAGTTTGCTGCTCGGAGTCGTATCCATGGCAGCCCTGACGGTCAACTTCCTGCTGGCGGTGCCGGTCGGGCTTGCCGCAGTCGGCAGCTCGCTGATCGGCCGTCGACGCGACGCCGAGCACCGCGGCATCCACAGCGCCGCGCTCATCATGGGTGCCGTCGCCGCCGTGGCGGGACTGCTCCTGGCGATGTTCCTGCTGTCGGCCACCTCCGGCGTCAGCAGCACCAGCGTTCCGGCCCCGTGAACCACCGGGGCCACACTGCCTGATCGCTGCCCATGGGCCCCGTCCGCCAACCCAAGGCGGACGGGGTTTCTTGCTTTCAGTACATCCATTGGATGAGCCATGAGGGCCGGGGCGAAACGAGCGAGGGTGTCGCTACGAGAGCCGACTCATCGGCCGATCAATTCATTGCCCTTTGACGCGTAGTACCTGGGTCACACCCCCTGATCCCTCTCCGGCCCACCTCAACCCCGACTACGTGACAGACCCTGATTCCTGACGGACCCCGTCCAGCAGTCTCGGCGGTGGAGCCGGGGTGGAGGACGGGGTGAGCCGGAGCGGTGCCATCAGTGTGACCGGCGTGGGGCATGACGAAGAGACGAGCACGGCAACCTTGCGGTTCTTGAAGCGTAGACACCTCCATGATCCACATGTGCCGTGCTCGTTGTAGTTCTCCTCTCCCAGCCCGCCGTGATCAAAACGGGCGAAGCGAACTCTCCCCGGGGTTCCTGAGCCGAGTTGAGTTAACGGGTCACGGCTTACTGCCCGTTGTTCGGTACCGCGTCCATGACGGTCAGCGTCATGCTGTTGTTCTTGTAGGACACCCGGAACAGGTAACCGCCCACGTTCAGGGCCCGGTTCTCCGGCAGTGCGTGGAAGGCGCCCTTGATCGAGCTACCGCTCATGATCGTGAACACGGTGCCCGGTGTCAGCTTGCCCCGCACGTCCAGGTCCAGCTCACCGTCCAGCACCAGGTTTCCCGCCGCCCGGACGCTCGTGTAGTCCCGGTCGCCGGAGATCGTGACGGCAACGCGACCCTGCTTGCCGATGGTCGCGTTCCCGCCGACGTTCAGGACATTGCCTGCGGCGCCGGAATGGCTGGTGATCTGCGCGGCCTCGTCGGCCGTGAGACCGGGCCGCAGCAAGCCGCCGCCGACGTTGATGCTGCCACCCACGGTGCCGCTGCCGCCGAGCGTTCCGCCGCGCACGTCGACAGCGCTCGCGTGCGAGCCGACGACTGAGAGTTTGCCGTCGAGGACGGTGCTCGTCCCGTGCCAGGTCTCGCTGCCGGTGAGGAACAGGGTGCCGGCGCCACGCTTCGTGAGGCTGCCCTCGTAGGCGCGGGCCTCGCGGGCCTGCTCACGGCGGACCCCGATGGCGTAGTCCGACTTGTCGGCGTCGCTCGCGTCGGCCGGCAGTCCCTCGGTCCAGCCCTTGGCGGCCTTGGTCGCCGCCCAGGCGGCAGCCTCGGCGGCGTCCTCCCGCTGGCGGGCCTGGATCGCAACGTCCGAGATGTCGTTCGACCACACGTCGTCGCGCCCCTGCGTGTCGACGACGAACGGCCCAAGGAACTGGCCCGGGCCGTTCATGGCCTCCCGCAGGCTGACCGTGCCCCAGCCGTTGCGGCTGTCCGGCACCTGCACGATCTTGCCGCCGGTGGGGTTCAGCACGGCGTTGCCCGCCGCGTCATTGATCGTGTTGTTCTGCCGGCCGGTGGTGAACATCGTGTAGAGCGCCTGCTCGTTGGTCATGTACGGGAAGCGCTGCATGATCAACGACAGTGCGGCCGCCGAGTGCGGGCCGGCCATCGACGTCCCCGACGCACTGCCGTACCGGGGCTCGGGCACGCCGTTGACGACCGATACGGTCGTGCTGTTGATGCCGTTGGCCGGCGCCGTCACGCAGGACCACTTCGCGACGCCGCACTGGTTGAACGTCTGCTGGCCGGGGACCAGGACGGAGCCGTCAGGGTTGAACGTGCGCCCCACGGTGGGGTTGATCCCCGACGTCGTGTACCAGCTGCCCTCCAGCTCGGGCATGAAGTACGGCGCGGCGCCTCGCGGCGACGGGTTCACGTAGCTGCTGTTACCGGCGGTGAACTGGATGACCGTGCCGGTACGCGCGGCTTCGATGGCACCGTTCAGCCAGTGGGCGGCGTTGCCGTTCGCGTCGACGACGCCGTCCGGAGTGGACCAGAGGCGCCATGCCGTGTTCAGACCGAAGCCCGCCGGACTGCCGGGCGGCGTGTCATACGTGTTGTAGTTTTCCGTGTTGGGCTGGCTACCCCAACTACTGGTGATGATCCTGACGGGCTCGCCGTTGGCCGTCTTGGCGGAGTTCACGGCCCGGTAGACATTGCCGATGTAGGCGTCGTCCGGCTTCTGCGCGGCGGTCGCGTTCGCCGGCAGGAGACCGTAGAGCACGCCGTCCGTCTTGCCGGTGTTGCCCATGTACACGTTGCTGTTGAATGCGACGCCGTGCATGTTGGCATCCGGCCCGGCCGGTTGCGTCTCGCCGACGCCGTCGCGGCTCGCACCGATGGTCCCGGTGACGTGGGTGCCGTGACTGTCGTTGAACGCCGGGTTGTAGAACCCCGGCGTGGGGCCCGTCTGGCCGCCCTGGGCCTCCACTGAGAAGTAGCGGTCCCCGACCGCGTAGTTCGTGTCCAGGCTCCCGTGTTCCCGGACGTGCCCGGCGAAGACGCCCGAGTCGACGACGCCGATGTTCATCCCGGTGCCGGAGTAGCCTGCGGCGTAGGCGAATTCGGCTCCCATCGACGCCAGGCCGGAGTCCCGGTTGAACTCAGGGGTACGCCAGCTCGCCGCGTCGCCGAGCCGGCCGGGATCTCCCTCGTAGGTCTTGATCGGCGGTGGCACGGGCACCTGCCCCACCGCCGGCTGCGCGGCGACGCCGAGCACCACTATCGGTATCAGCGCTGTGATCAGCGCCGGCTTCACGCGTTTTGTGTTCGGCACTTCGACCCCTTCCAAGATCGATCGCGCCGGATGCTATTCCTCCTTCAGGAGCGGTTCAAGGCCTCGGCGGACACGTTATCTATCCGTCGAGACCCATGAGTTGGCGGAGGCCGTCGAGCGCGCCGGGTATGGGCGGGTCGTAGATGGTGCCGTCGTGCCGGCCTCGGGAGTACGGGTGGAAAACTCCGTCGAAGTCGACCGCCAGCGTCATGAGGACTTGTCTCCTGGGGTGGTGAGAGTGGTGAGTCGGTGGGCGAGGTTGAGCAGGAGTCGGGCTGCCAGAGGCGGACTTGGGTCGGGGCCGGGGGGGGTGCATGACCGCAAGATGTCCGTTCTCAGATCCTCGAGATCCACGTCTCAAGTGTCCGAGATCCGGGGTCAAGGCCCCAGACGGTTTGACCCTCTCCTTACGTCAGGCTTAAGGCTGGATGACGACGAAAGGGCAGGTGAATGAGCTACTCGGTGGGACAGGTCTCGGCCTTCGCCGGGGTGACGGTGCGTACGCTGCACCACTACGACAAGGCCGGGCTGCTCTCGCCCAGCGGCCGCAGCCACGCCGGCTACCGGCTCTACAGTGACGCTGACCTGGTCCGTCTCCAGCAGATCCTCTTCTACCGCGAGCTCGGCTTCTCCCTCGTTGAGATCGCTGCGATCCTCAAGGATCCGCAGTCGAACGTCCTGGAGCATCTGCGGGCCCGACAGCGGCAGTTGGGTGAGCAGATCGCCAGGCTGCAGCGGCTGGCCGAGGTGGCAGAACGGGCGATAGAAGTCCAGCAGACCGGGGTGTCCCTGACTCCTCAGGAACGCTTCGAGGTCTTCGGTGAGATTACCTTCGACTTGAGCTATGCCACCGAGGCGGAGCTGAAGTGGGCGCAGTCGGAGGGACAGCGCGAGGCGATGGCGCGCGCGGCTGCCCACACCAAGGAGGACTGGCGGCAGCTCATGGGCGAGGCCGCCGCCTGGCGCACGGAGCTACTCGCGGCCTTCGACAAGGGGGAGCCGAACGACGGCGAGCGGGCCATGGACCTCGCCGAGGAGCACCGCCTGCACATCGCACGCTGGTTCACCTCCTGTCCGCCCGACATGCACGGGCGCATCGCGGACGACTTCATCGCCGATCCGCGCGCCTTCGCTCTGGTGGTGCCGCCGTCGCAGCAACGCCCGGGGCTGGCCGCCTATCTGTGCAAGGCGATCCACGCCAACACGGCCCGCCACGCAGGTCGCCGTACCGATTCCGAGGAGGACTGATGAGGGTTCTGATCGCCGCGGCCGGATCGCGGGGCGACGTCGCGCCCTACACCGGGCTGGGCGCCGCACTGCGCCGCGCCGGGTACGACGTCGCCCTTGCTACCACGGATGCCTTCGCGCCCCTCGTGCACGACGCAGGGCTAGAGTTCCGACATCTGCCAGCCGACCCGCGGGCCCAGAGCGGCGTCACGGGCCGACGTGAACTGATGTGCGCGGCCGCCGCGTTCATCACCGAACTGGGCGAGGGATTCGCCGACGCGGTGGCCGACGGCACGGATCTGCTCTTGCTGTCGGCCACCACCGCCCCGCTCGGCTGGCATCTCGCCGAGGCGACGGGCATACCGAGCCTGGGCGCATACCTGGTGCCCACCGCACCTACCGGCGACTTCCCGCCCATCGTCACGAGTTTGCGATCGCTGGGCCGTCCCGCCAACCGCATGGCCGGAGGCTTCGCGCTTCGCATGGCCGACCGCGTCTACGAGCAGGCGGTCGCAAAGCTGCGCCACCGCCTGAAGCTGCCGCCACTGTCCGCCGCTGCGATGCGCCGACGGCAGGAACAGGCGAATTGGCCCATCCTGCACGGCTTCAGCACGGCACTGGTGCCTCGCCCCTCCGACTGGCGCTCCGGCCTGGAGGTAGTGGGCACCTGGTGGCCCCATCAAGGTGCGTCTGAACGGCTGCCCACCGGCCTGGAGGACTTCCTTCGTGCCGGACCCCGGCCCGTCCTCGTCGGCTTCGGAAGCATGGCAGCCGGCGATGGGGAACGGCTGAGCGAGATCGCCGTGCGAGCCCTGCGCCACGCCGGGCTGCGCGGCATACTCCAAGCCGGCAGTGCCGGACTCGCGGCCGACGGCGACGACGTGCTCACCATTGGGGACGTATCGCACGCCCTACTGTTCCCACGGCTGGCTGCGGTGGTTCACCACGCAGGGGCCGGCACGTCGGCCGCGGCGTTGCGCGCGGGAGTGCCCGCGGTCACGGTGCCGGTGACCGCCGACCAGCCGTTCTGGGCGGGACGACTTGGTGCCCTCGGCGCCGCCACAGACCCTATCCCCTTCCGATCCCTGACTGCCGAACGGCTTGCCGACTCACTCGACCAAGTCGTGAAGCAGCAGACATACGCACGAGCCGCCGCGAGAGGCGCGCAACACATGGTGACCGAGGACGGAGCGGGCCAGACCCTCAAGGCCATCCAGCAACTGACCAACGGATGATGCCGATCCGTTCCCCACCGTCGTCACTCAACGCTGTGCTCCGCCAGCCTCCATACCGAATCACTGAGCCTTTCCAACCTGGCTCACCCTCGGCCTCGCTCCAGTCTGAGATGAGGTGGATGGCTCAGTCCCCAGACCAACCCCAGAAGTAGATCTCCTGTGGCGTCCCGTGGTCGTCGTGCAGTACTGCGCAACGGCCGTACCAGCGCTCGCGAGCGAGGTCTTGGATCGCTGGAACGTGTTCGCGGGTCAGCCGTTCAGCGCCCATGGCCCTCTGGGCCTCTTCGGCGGTCACCGGCTGTACCGCACAGACCTCGGGCACCTCGTCTTTCCGTTGAACGTGGAAGACATCGAGAATCGAGTGGGTTCCAGAGTGCTGCGTCCACTCGTCGGCCCACAGTTCGTCCAGGGTCAAAGGCTGCGGGCGGCGCTCCTCCTCAGGAAGCCAGTCGCCACCGCGCACCCAGTAGTAGTCACCAGCGAGGAACACTCGGTGCCGCAACTCCTGCAGCGCGGCGTCAAGATCTTCCTGGTACGGCACGTAGTAGTCCCAGGCCGAAGCACCCATTCTGTACCCTCCGAGTCAGCTTGTGCCTCAAGCTGGATGGTAAGGCGGCTGCGGCCAAGACGGCTCGGCGTAAGAGAGCCGCGTTCGACGAAGTGCTCAACACCGCAGTCGAGAGGGGATACTTCACGGAGAACCCCCTCAACGGGCTCAGATGGAACGTCCGGCAGTCAATGACGGGTCGACCCGGCTTCCGTTCCCAACCCGGCCCAGGTGGGGCGACTACTCCCGGCCGTTGCCCAACAGCGAGGCCGCGGCGACCCCGGGCCACCCACACCGGATGACCGTCGACACGTGGCGCGACCGCCTCGTCCGCTAGGCCGGACCTGCCCCCTGGCTGCGACGACTTGTACATCTCGCCGTGGCGCCTGTCTGGGCGGTCAGCACAAGCGTTCGGTCAGGGACGGCATGTGATGTGCAGGTGCGCCGCGGCGTTGTTGGCGTATCCCCTGGGATTCCAGACGGTCGCCGGGGATTCGGCCTGCACGGCCGCGGTGGAGTCCCAGGCACGTGCGATGAGCTCGGCCTCACCGGGGGGCAGGGTGACCATGGCGCGCCAGTGCTGCCAGGTCCAGAGGTTCTCCGGGGGGTCGAGATCCGTGGGGGTCCAGGTGCTGCCGTGGTCGGCGGAGACATCCACGCGTGCCACGGTTCGGTCGTCCCCGGCGAAGGCGAACCCGCTGACCTCGGTCGGTCCAGAGGGCAGGTGGTCGTTCTTGCCGGGCCGCAGGATCGCGCAGTGGATGGCGACCGGGCCGAGGGTGATGCCGTCGCCCGGTCCAACAGCCTCGAGGTCGGCTTCGGGGGGCAGGACGCTGTATTCGGCTTGGAAGTAGTTGTCGGTCGGTTCGGCCTGTGCGCTGATGCGTTGGAGCCATTTGACGCTGCGGGCGCCGATCCAGCCCGGAACGATCACGCGCAGGGGAGCGCCGTGCGCGGCGGGCAGTGCCTGATCGTTCATGGCCCAGGCCAGGAGCACCTCGCTGGAGGTTGCCTTGGCCACCGGTATGGAGCCGCCGAAGGGCTGGGGTGGGGTGGCCTGCTGTGACACGTCGGCGCCGGTGAAGGCGATGTGGGCCGCTTCCGGCTGCGCTCCGGCCTTGGCCAGTACATCTGCCAGGCTCGCCCCGCTCCATCTCGCAGTGGAGATGGCTCCTGGACCCCAGGGGACCTGGCCGGGTATGTCTCGGACCTCGATGAGATCGGCGCGGCGGTTGCCGGCGCACTGCAGCGTCGCCACCACTCTCCGCTCGGTGAAGCGGCGCAGCTCGTCCATCGACAACTCCAGGGGACGATCGACCAGACCTTCCACCCGCAGCCGCCAGCTCGCGGAGTCGATGCGGGGGATCGGCGCGTGGTTGCGGCCGTAGAAGGTGTCCAGGGAGGTGATCTGGGCTGCGAGGGCGCCAGGAGGCGTTTCGGCGTTGTAGGGCTCGTCTTGGTGTACGAGCATGTCGTCACGTTTGCCCCATATGTCCATGAGGTTAATGTCCATCACGTTGGGCGCGGACGCCAACCCGCTCAGCCAGGGGGCAAGCCGGTGGCCTATGGACGGCGCGGGGGCCGGCAGGTGCTGAAACGGCAGAGATTCGCGGCGTCTCCTAGCCTGATGAAGGGCGGCACATCATCCCGCGCACGGGAAGGGGGGCGGTCAATGTGCTTGGGCCGATTCGACGCCGACGCCGCCTTGGAGGCGTCGCCGGCGCCCGCCGCTCAGGAGAGCCATGGGCGGACACCGACGAGGGCGCCGAGCCCGACCCGCGTTGCACCTTCGCCAGCGAACGCACGTTCCTGGCGTGGAGCCGCACCGCATTGGCGCCGGTGGCGACAGGGCTGGCCGTCACTCGGCTCCTGCCGCCCTTCCCCGGAGTCTCCTGGGGCCGCCGTGCCATCGGCGTGCCGCTGATCGTGCTTGGCGCAGCCGTCGCCGTGATCAGCTACGTCGAATGGAGCCGAGACCAGCGCGCGCCGCGAACAGGCAGGCCTCTGCATCACACACATCTGCCGTTGATCCTGTCCCTGGTGATTGCCGCGGAGTGCCTGTTGGCAGCAGCCCTCGTGATCTTTGCGAAGGGAGTCTGACCATGCCCGGATCCGAGAGATCGCCACGCCCGACTGTCGCCGAGGATCTCGAAGATCTCGACCCCGGAGCGGACCTGGCTGGCCTGGCGCCGCACGGCCATCTCCTTGACGGCCGTCAGTGCCGTCGTGCTGAAGATCTCCCCGATCGACGGGGCACGCCTGTTGGTGATGACCCTGGCGGTATGGGCCACTGGGCGAGGGCACGTCGCAACAGGATCACGCTCGAGCGATACGAATGCACGGCGTCCCGCAGTACGCCTCACCGCGTCGACCATCGTGCTCACCGCTTTGGCCGCCCTCATCGTGGCCTTGTGATCGTATTGAGCGATCCGAATACTTCTGTCTCGCACGAGGCGGCTTTCTCTTCAGGTCGGCGGAGTGGCTATGAGCGGAGTGGCTGTGAGCGGAGTGGCTATGACTGGTGGTCTGCCTGACCTTGCTCAGCAGGGGCCCCAGCCCAAGGAGGTGGGCAAAGCCCAACCAACTCGGCTTGGGACAGCAGGCCGCCGCTCCAGTCGAAGGCGGCAGGGGAGACCCGCCGGAGGCCATGAGAACTCCACGCCCCCGCTGAGGACGTCCACCCGGATGGTGCCAGGACAGCGGGCCAGGGTGGCGGCGACGGCGCCGATCCGCTTGGGCCAGCACCGGATACGTAGGGAATCAGATCAGGAAGCCGCACGGGCTTGCCAGTCGGCGTGGTCAGCGCGTGAATCGGCCGAGGAGGCCTGTCCGTCGGTCTTCGTCGCCGACGTGCCGGCGGCGGTCACGAAGGTCCTCACGGCGGCTCGGCGGCCACTCGCCGCCGCGGCCTTCGGAGAGACGGCCACCGCCGCCGGATGGAAGACCAAGCCGTCCTGGGCGCTGGTAGCAGGCGCGGACCAGGCCATCAACCCGGAGGTGAAGCGCTTCGCCGCGAAGTCCGTAGAGGCGACCGTCGTCGAGATCGAGGGCGCGTCGCGCGCCGTCGCCCTTTCCCATCCTAATGAGGTCGCGGACCTGATCCGCGAAGCGGTACGCGCGACGAGCTGACGGGCGGCAGGGACAGCCGCGCGGGAACAATCCCCGCACCTCGTCTGTGCGGCCCGGTCGTCGTGCCTCCCGGACCGCACGGGTCGCGGGCTGCGATCTCAAGGGTTGCTGCCGGGCCTTGAAATCTTTGACGTGCTCCCTGGTCTAAAGTCCAGGGATTCCGGCCTGGGTCGTCTGACCCTTCCGGGGGCTTCCTGCTTCAACGCGCTGTGCCGGGACTTTTGTCCTGGTCTTACCGGCGCTCCACGAGGCGTTTGGCGTCTCCGCCCGTCCGGTGGCGACGATGCGGCGTCCTTCGAAGAGGACGTTGCGGGCTGCGTTGTGGTCGCGGTCGTGCAGGGTGCCGCACTCGGCGCACGTCCACTTCCGGACGTGCAGGGGCTTGGGGCCGTCCCGGAATCCGCAGGCCGAGCAGACCTGGGAGGACGGGAAGGCCCGGTCCACCTTGGCGAAGGTGCGGCCGTGCTTGACTGCCTTGTACTCCAGCATGCGGACGAACGCGGACCATCCCGCGTCGTGCACGGATTTGGCGAGCCGGGTACGGCCGAGACCGGACACCGCGAGGTCTTCCACGTACACCGCTTGGTTGTCGCGAATGATCTGCGTGGATGCCTTGTGGTGCCAGTCCCGGCGCCGGTCCGCGACCCTGGCGTGCTGGCGTGCGACCTTGATGCGGGCCCTGGCCCGGTTCTTCGATCCCTTGGTTTTGCGGGACAGGTCCCGTCCAAGGCGCTTGAGTTTCTTTTCCGCCCGGCGCAGGAAGCGGGGGCTGTCGATCTTGCTGCCGTCGGACAGGACCGCGAAGGCGGACAGACCGAGGTGAATACCGGATTCCGTCTCCAGCTCGGGGAGGATGTCCGGATCGGTGTCCACGACGAAGCTGAGGAAGTAACGGCCGGAGCTGTCTTTGGTGACGGTCAGGGACGTGGGTGCGGCCGGAAGCCGGCGGGACCATTTGACCTTGAGATGGCCGACCTTGGCCAGATACACCGTGCCGTCGTCCTGCCGCGTGTGCTTCCTTCCGGTCACGCAGGCAGTCGTTCCACACCACGCGGGCACACCCGAACGCACGCGCCAGCGCACGGCACTGGGAGGCGTCCGGATAGGCCCGGTAGTTGTAGCGGAGCTGCACGACCAGGACGCTACTACGATCGGCCTCAAGGATGGGCCGAACGACTACAGGCGGGCGTCTCCGCTCGCCGGATACGGCAGGGGGCACCTCCCGGCCGAAGGCTGGAGGAGAGTTCACGGCCAGATCAACCGCGCCATCATGCACGGACACCTGCGGTCACCCTCGTATTCCTCCGCATCATGCCGCGGAGCACCATTGGCGATCCTCCGCCAGTACATCGAGCAGCAAAACGCCCGCTCTAAAGTGCACGTCAGAGCAGCCTTGTCTCGACGACGGCCGAACGCTGACCCTCTGACGGCGGATCAAAAGTGACCCACTTGGTGATCTTCGTCTGACTCTGGCCTTGGTGATCAAGGTCA
>NZ_JBEYTS010000066.1:0-36587 GCF_040643155.1 Streptomyces sp. NPDC047453
CACAAATGCACCGACACAACCCGCTGGAGCACGGCATGAGCGACCCGTCCTCGACGCCCTGCGCCGCTACCACCTGTCACCGCGGCCTGCGTGAGCACGAGCTCGCCAACGGGCAGACGATCTGCACGCCCTGCGTCCACGTCATCAGCGTCTGGCTGCAGGAGATCCCTACGCAGATCATCGTCCTCGAGGGCTCCCGCCAGCGGGAGACCACCGGTGCCTCCACCGGCGGCCGCACCGCCTACCGCACCGCCCCCCTGCCCGGCCGCGACGACGTCCTCACCCTCCTCGGCCCCGCCGCCTGGAACGACCGCGTCCGCGACCCGTACGGCCAGGCGCAGCACGATCAGCACGGTCCCCTGCCCATCGCCGGCGTCCTCATCCACTGGGTGCGTCTCATCTCCGAGGACCGCCGTTGGAACCCACCCGCGGCTCTCGCCCCGCAGGCCCTCGCCGCATGGCTCGACGTCCCCCGCGTCCTCGACTGGGCCGCACGCCAGCCGTGGGCGGGCGCCCTGCGCGACGACCTCTACGAGCTGATGCGCACCATCCGCAGAATCACCTGCCTGCGCCCTCAGCGGCGGCCCGTCCCGCAGCCGTGCCCGCGCTGCGACAGCCTCACCCTCGTCGAAACGGACCACCAGCTGTACATCGACTGCACCACCTGCGAGTCGATGTACAGCCGCGAAGAGCTCGCCCTCGCCGCACGCATCACCGCGGCCCAGCTCGAGGCCGACGCCGCCTGACCCGGACAGCACGCGGCCCGCCGCCCCACTCCCAGGGCGACGGGCCACCGCGGGCACCACCCCGCGCACTGCGTCGGACCCTCCAAGACACAACGTCAGTACGACGAACCTACCGGCGGTCGCCGGCCAACACTCCCCAGCGACAGGGAATCTCCCGTCAGCGCTCCCACATCTCCGGGCCACCGCCCCGCCAGTCGATCAGCTCGGCGTGCGCGGCCACGTCCAGTTCGTCCCAGCCCTCAAGGCCGGCCCGCTCCAGGAAGACGGCGAGATCGTGGAGGCTGAAGGCCACGCCGACGAACGTCCCGTCCACGGTGACCCGGCGGCCGCCGTTCTCGGCCGGCGGGTGAACCGCGACGCGCGCTGTGCTCATGCTCCCAGCGTCGCGCGGCGGGTGGGCGGGCGCACGTGGGGTTGCTCCGGGCATGAGGATGCCCCCGCCTCGACGGAGACGGGGGCATCGGTGCGCGGCTACTCGTCAGTCAGCCTTTCCCGGCACAACGCCTCACCCTCCAGCCGCCACCGGCTGATCGTCTGCTGGGAGACGCTACCCAGCTGCTCGGCGATCTGGCGCGTGGTCAGCCCCTGCTCGACCGCGAGATAGATACGCATCTTGAGCCGGGCCTCTGCCTCCTGCGCGGCCTCGTGCGTCAGCCGTACGTCTATCAGCAGCGCATCACGTACGTGGGGTGGCCATTCAACCGATCGTTTCCCTGTCACGGCCGCCACTCCTCGCGGTAGCCGGGCCGGGCGTCGTACACGGCGGCGTGCAGGCGCAGCGTGATCTCGAAGGCGAGCAGGGCCACCCGCGCGGAAGCGTCGGACGGATCGCTCTCGGCGGTGCGCTTGGCGTCCTCCCACTCGCGGGTGATCTGCCGCTTGGCGTCGATCTCACGCAGGACCCGCTCTTGCGTCCAGCCGTTCTCCGTGTCCGCCCAGCTCTTCAGCTTGGCCAGGTCGTCGTAGCCCGCGATCGGGTCACGCTGGCGGACGAGGACGGCGTTCCCGCCCGGCCGGACGTGCAGCCAGACCACGCCGTCGTCGTCCACGCCGGGCTGCGGGAAGATGCCGCGCCGCGCTTCCGCGTCCCGCTGGTCGGCGTCGAGCTGGGCGCGCAGCCACTGGATCAGATCATCCACCGCTACCCCTCCTCCTTGCGCGGCCGGTTCTTCCCCGACCCGGTATAGCCCGCCTCGATGTCCTGCACCGTCCGCAGCGACACCCCCAACAGAGCAGCGATCTTCCGGTACGACACCGGCGGCTCCTGCGCACGCAGATCCAGCACGACCTTGCGACGGTCCTCACGCCACCGTTTCGCCCGGTCGCCCTGGTCGGCGAGCACCTCACTGATCGCCCGCGCGCGCTTCTCCGGGTCGGCAATCGCCTCCACCGCGTCCATGGCTTCGATCACCCGCTGAGCCTCCTCGGTCACACCCGGCCTCATCTCATTCGGGCGGGCTACTTGCCTTGAGTGTATGGGACCCCATACATTCGAGGGAAGCAGTCCCGCACTGCTGATGCAGAACGGCCCCCGGCCGGAGTTGCCGCTCCATATGGCCGGGGGCCAGGCCCACCTCAACCAGAAAGGGCAGGCCCAATGGCCAACCGTACCGACCAGCCCCCTGAGCAGCCCACCCCCGTCGCCGCCGACGTTGACGCGGCCGCCCCCGAACTCCTCGCCCGCGCCTCCGTCGACTACACCGACGCGCAGAACCGCCGCGAGCAGCTCTCCGGCGAGGACCGCGTCCACGGCAACGAGACCGGCGGTGCCTCCTGATGGGCTTCGGCGACTTCGTCCGCAGTCTCAAGCCCGGCAACGACCGCGAGCTCGCCGCCACGCAGTACGCCGGCCGCGAGTCCGGCACCGCCCGGGCCGCCCGGCTGCGCCGTGAAGGCCACCGCGGCAAAGGCGTGAAGCGCGCCGCCCAGCAGGGCGAGCAGTGGGAGCGCCGCGACCGCCGCCGCTTCACCTGACCCGCCCCTGACCGGCCGGCCCCGAACCCCCGTGGGGCCGGCCCTTCCGCGAGACGAGACCCACATGCGACGCCGCAGCACCCTCGCCGACCTCCTCGCCATGCACACCCCGTTGGCGCGCTGGGGTTTCACCGCCCTTGCCGTCTTGTCCGTGCTCACCGCGCAGCCCGGCCCGTTCCTCGTCACCGCCGCCCTGGCCGCCTACGCCTGGCGCTGCCACCGCGGCTGAACCGGCCCACAGCTGCGGGCCCCGCACCCGAGCGAGGCCCGCCCCCTTCCACCGCTCCTGGAGCCCACCGTGTCCCTGGACCAGCCCATCGCTTGGACGGCCGGCCACCTCTGGCAGGCCGCCCTGATCGCGGGCGTCCTCGTCACCCTCTGCGCCGTCATCGTCCGCCGCACCAGCGGCGCAGTCCTCACCGCCGGTATCGGCGCCCTCATCTGCACCGCCTACTCCGGCGACACCTCCTGGCGGTTCGCCGAACACCGGCTCCACATGGCCGACCACAGCGAGCGCCTGGTCATGTTCGCCGCAGGGGAGGGCGCCCTCCTCGCCTGCGCCGTCATGGCCCGCGCCAACAAGCGCGCCACCGCCACCGAGGACAGCGCCGGCACCCCGGGCGTGCCCGGCGTCCTCGTCTGGTGCATCACCGGCATCCAGATCATCCCCGCGTTCGCCGAGTCCGGTTTCTGGGCCGGCATCGTCCGCGCCGCGATCGGCCCGGTCATGGCCGCCCTGCTCTGGCACCTGGCCATGGGCCTGGAGATCCGTGTCGCCCGCCCCGAGGCCCTCTCCACCGGCCTGCCCGCCCAGATCGGCCACGAGCTCCGCGAGAGGCTCCTGTCCCACCTCGGCCTGGCCGTCCGCGGCCGCACCGCAGCCCAGGTCACCCGCGACCGCGCCACCGCCCGCGCCGTACGCCTCGCCTCCCGCAAGCACCTCGGCTGGTGGGGCCGCGCCGCGCTCCAGGCCTCCGTCGCCCGGTCCGGCGCCGCAGCCGACGGCACCCAGCGGCACACCCTGATGCAGCTGCTCGCCGCCCGCCGCAGCGCCGCCGAGCTGCGCACCGTACCCGTCGACTCCCCCTGGGTACCCGAGCCCGAGCCCGGCCCCTACCCGCCTACCCCACTCGGAGTCACCGGCGCCGAGCTGCGCCGCCTGGACCCCGTCGACGCCGTCCTCCGGGTACACGCCGCCCGCCCCGGCGCCACCCCGGCCGAGCTCGCCTCGCTGTGCACCGAGTACGGCGTACCCGTCTCCGAAGCCCGGGTACGAGTAGCGCTCCACGCCCTACCCAAGGAGCCGGGTACACCCGTACCCGCCCTGTTCGAGCAGCCGGGTACACCCGTACCCGCCGCACCCGAGCGGCCGCAGCTCCCCGTCGTACCCGTGCCCACCCCTGCACCCGTACCTGAGGATGCCGAGCCCGCCTACCCGGTCGCTGGCCTGCACCTCGACATCGCAACCGAGGCCGGGGTACGCCGCGAGGTCGCGTGCGCATTCCCCGCCGAGATGATCCGGCCGCGCCGTACCCGCACCGAGGTACACGCCCGCGTACCCGACACACCCCGACGCCTCGAGGTCGCCGCCGACACTGCTCGCCCCCGCACCCCTGAGGCGCCCGCGACCGTACCCGCCCCGGCCCGTACCCGCCCCCAGACGGACCCCGTACCCGAAGCCATACCCGTACCCGTACCCGACCCGGGCCCCGTACCTGACCCGGCGGGTACGGCCGACCCCACCGACTTGGACGGCCTACTCGCCCGCGCTCGCCAGGTCGATGCCGACCACCGCCGTACTCACGGCCGGCCCGCCTCCATCCAGACCCTCAAGGCCCAGCTCCGCATCGGCCAGGCCAAGGCCCAGCTCATCCGCGAAGCCCTCAACGCCCTCGGCCGGACGGCCGGCTGATGGGCGCGCAGCCGTCGCCCGACGGTGACGAGCTGCGCGCCCGCGCCTACCTCCGTGCCCTGAACGTCCGCCCCTTCGGCCACCAGGACCCACCCATGCCCGAGCACGACAAGCGCGCGGTCACCCCGACCCGCGTCATCCCCGCCGGCGCGCCGCTGCCCGCCCGGCCCCCCGAGCCCGGCGAGGCCCCGCCCTGGCGCACCCCACCGCCCCCTCCGCGAGCCGCGCCCGCGGATCCGCCCGATCCCGGAACCCGCACCGTCGTCGTCCGTCACGTCCACGAAGTCGTCCAGCCCTCACCCCCGCAGGAGGAGCAGCGCCTCCGGCTGTGGGAACGGCTGTGGGATGCCCTGGTCACCTGGCGCATGGCCATCGCCATCCTCGCCGCCCTCGTGCCCTGGGTCGGCGGCCGCAGCCCCGTCGGGATATGGGCGCACGCACTCCACCAGGCCAGGACGGAGGCCGGTATCGGCGCCGCCTACGTCATCGCCATCGTCGCCATCGCCGCCGCGTGGGCGCTGGACCGGCGCACCAGCCGCGCCATCCCGCGCTTCCTCCTCGTCACCGCCCTGGTTGGCGCCGTCGGCGTCTTCGACTGGTTCGACCCGATCACCCTGTTCACCGGAGTCACCCGATGACCGCCACATCCACGCTCACCCTGGGCGGACTGCTCCTCGCCCTGATCATCCTGACCTGCAACCTCTACCCCTGGTGGACTGGCGGCCGCGAGATGAAGCAGCTCGCCTCCTTCGGGAAGGGCTTCGGTGGCGCCGCCTGCGCCGCGGCCTGCCCCGGAGGCATCCTCGGCTGGGCCCACTCCCACTCCGGCACCCTCGGCAACGGTGCCGGAGAGCGCGCCGGACAGGCCCTCACCGGCACCAACCCCGGCACCGGACTCACCTCCGGCCAGCTCGTCGGCCTGGGCACCACCGGCGCGGTCATCGTCGTCATCGCCATGACCCTCGTCGTCCTCGCCTACAAGGCCGCCGGGAAGAAGGACCGCCGCAGGATCATCGGCGGCGCCTACGTCGGCTCCGTGCTGCTGCTCACCGCAGGCGTCGCCGGCGCACTCGCCTGGCTGCCCGCCGCCCTCAACGCAGCCGGCGACGGCGTGGTCGCCGCAGTGCAGGGAGTGGGGATCCTGTGAGCCGCCTCGCTCGCCACGCCGACCGCATTGCCACCGGCTCCGCAGCCGTCACCCGCCGCCTCGCCGTACGCGCAGCCGCCTGGATCCGCCGCGGCCGCCGCACCGACCTCACCGGCTGGCGCGCCGCCCTCGGCTGCTGGCTCCGCCTCAGCCTCCTCGCCCTGGGCCTGTACCTGCTGTGGCGGCTCGTCCGGGCAGTCCCCAACCTGCTGTGGCTGCTCTCCGCCGGGTGGCTGCTCGCCGCCTGGCGGGCCGGTCGGCCGACCCCCACCCCGGCCGACGAGGACGCCCCCGCCGCGCCCAACACGGACGCCGTACGGGCCCTGCTGCTGGAGGCGATGGGAGACGCCGACGCGGTGCACCTCCGCACGGTCCTCGCCCACCTCCAGGAGCAGGGCCACGGGCAGGACTGGACAGTGGGTGACCTTCGGGCCCGTCTGGAGGCCCTGGGGATCCCCGTCCAGCTCAAGGTGAAGGCGCCCGGCAGTAAGGGCCCGACGAGGGGCGTCCGGAGGGCAGACCTGCTCGCTTCTCAGCCGATCGGCGAGGACGCACCCACAGGGCCGTCTACCGCCGTCTGACCTGCGGGTCTACCGGCGCATCTACCGCCGTCTACCGCCGGATCTACCAGCCCATCTACCCCGAGCAGCGCCAACAGTTCACCACCAGCCCGATCAGGCAATGCGTGAGCAGAGCGGCGTCGACCAGCCCGACGAACTGACCTGACGCGACGAGGCCCCGCCTACAGAGGCGGGGCCTCCGCTAAGCCTGCGGCTCCGGCTGCGTCTCCTCCAGCTTTCCTTGCCAGTCAAGCGCCCAACGCACCCCGCCATCATCGGTGAAGAACAGGGTCGGCCGGTTGTTGTCAACCGTAGCCTCAGACCACTGCGGAGAGAGAAAACGAAGCACCCGGCCAGGACCTAGCAGATGGACAGGGAGCGACCTTCGTTCCCCAGGGTTGGGCCCCGAGAACGCCGAAGGCGGGACCTCGTACACCTCCGCCGCTAGGTAGGCCGTGCCGAACCGAACCTCGACATCACGCAGAGGGTCATCACTGCCGTTTCGTATCCTGACTTCCCAGTGGTCATAGCCGACCACATTCCCCTCGCTATCCCACGATCCGCCCTCCACCTGGTAGTTCATATGAACCTGCTTCGCCTGCGCCTCCCTCCGAGCAGCAGCGGCAGCACGTAGCTCCTCGCGCTCCAACGCCAGATTGGCCGACTGCTCCGCGATGAACTGCCGCTGCTCCCTGATCTGCGAGCGCTGGCTCGCCAGTGTCCACACAGCGGCCCCCGCAGCACCCGCGGCGAACACCGCGCCGAGCCACGTCGGCACGTCCCCCCAGTCAATTGCACTCATGGCCGCAGCGTAGAGGCCTCCCCCCATCCTCACCCCCCGCTGGACACGTAGTCGATCAGCACTGCATAATCCGGTGCCAACAGCACACTTGTGCCCACACACCACACGAACCCCCGCCTGAGCGGGGGTTTCCGCATCTCCGGGGGTGATCCACATGCCCCACCCCACCGACCGCGCCCCCGCCCACGGCCGGGAAGACGCGGCCGGCGGCATCTGGTTCACCATCCGCGAGGCCGCAGCCTTCATCGGCGGCAGCGTCCAGACGATCTATTCGTGGGAGCGCCGCGGCCACCTGAAGGATCCCCGCCGCGACGAGCGCGGCCGGCGCATCTACAGCCAGCAGCAGATCGCCGACGCCCACCGCACCGCCCGGCAGAACACCGCTGCCGTACGACGCATCGCCTGATCTCTGCGCCCGACGCTCGCCGCCAGTCGGCGCCCCACCCCTATAGCCCCCGCTGCCCGGCGAGGCGGCCGGAAGCCCCCTGCGCGCGCCCCAACGCACGCAGCGCGGGCCCGGTCCGGGCGGCGGGCCCACGTCACAGAACAGCCACACACCCCCACACAGGGCCCCCGTATGGCCGATGATGCCCCTTCAGCACCCACGTGTCTTGGGGGACATCGTGTTCAGAAGAGACCCGGAGAAGGCCGCGCAGAAGGAAGCACGTCGGGCGGAGAAGCGCAGGCAGCGCGAAGAGTGGGCCGCCAACAGGCAGGCCGAGAAGGAGGCCCTCAGCCAGTGGCGTAGCGCCCACCCGGCCGAGAAGACCCTCAACACCGCGGCCATGATGCGCTCGTGGCCCAGCTCCAAGTTCGGAGAGACCACGCTCGGCCCCATCCGCGGCGGGCACGCCGAGTTCATCAACGCAGGCGCCCACAAGGGCTGGACAGCCACCCGGCTCGTCGCCGGCGCGGCCACGCTCGGCGTGTCCGCCGCCGCCACCGGGCGCAAGAACAAGGGCGCCGCGGTCATCAACGTCACGTTCGGCAACGGAGCAGCCCAGACCTACAACGTGACCCCCGACAACGGCACCTTGCGCGCCGCCAACCAGTACGTCACCGCATTCAACGCTCTCGCCACGCAGCTCGATAGCGAGGCAGAGCAGGAGTAGACGTGAGGTGGCGCCCGTGGCCGGCAACCCCACCCCGATCACCCGCAGTGCGAACCCGGCAGCGGGCAGCGGGCAGCGGGCCCACCCTCACAGAACAGACACACGCTGCAACACAGCGCCTCCACACGGGCGATGATGCCCCTTCAGCACCCGCGCGTCCTTGGGGGGACCATGCACATCCGGAGAGCCACTTGCGCCGCCCTGCTCGCCGCAGCAACAGCAACTACGGGCTGCAGCGGTGGCAGCAACAGCGGCGGCAGCGAGCCCACCGCGAAGAACGAGACCACTCCCACGGCCACCGAAACCACCGCCGCACCCACTCCGTCCGAGTCAACGCCGGTCGCCCCAAGAGCAATCGGAGAGACCTTCACCTTCACCGGCGACGACGACGTCACCATGGCGGTGACCGTCATGGGCTACGAGCAGGACGTCGCCAAGAACTCCCGGTCGGCCGAAGAAGAGTTCGGCACCGACGGCTACGTCTGGGCCGCCGTCGACATCAAGGCCTGCCTCAAGAAGGGCCTGGCCGGAGTCACCCGCTACCCCTGGGCGCTCGCCTACGCCGACGGCACGCGCATCGAGCCTAGCAACGTCACGTACGGCGACTTCCCCAAGCCCGAGTACCCCTACGACGCCAAGCTGAAGGCCGGCGAGTGCGTGCGTGGGAAGACCGTCTTCCCCGTCCCCGGCAGCCAAAGGCCCGAACGCATCCTCTACACGGCCGAGAGCCTCCCTGAGAACGCGGAATGGGCAGTGCCCAAGGCGTGAATGGAGGTGGCGCCCGTGGCCGGCAACCCCCGCAACGGGCGCCCCTACCGCCGACTCTGCGCCCAGCAACGCGCCCTCGGCCTGCCCTGCTGGCGCTGTGGCCAGCGCATCGACTACAGCCTCACCGGGGCCGCCGCACAACGCTCCCGCTGGGCCTTCACCCTCGATCACGCCATCCCACTGTCACTGGGCGGCGACCTCCTCGACCCCACCAACGCCCGCAGCGCACACCGCCGCTGCAACAGCGCCCGCGGCAACCGCATCACCCAGCCCATGGCCCGAGCCTCCCGGAGGTGGTGACCATGAGCGACCGGCGTCAACTCGCCCCACGCCAGGCCCCGCCACCACCCCGCTGGTACCAGTACAGCCACACCGCCACCGGCCTCACCTACTGGCTGCGCTACGCCATCGGCGAGCCCCGCAGCGCCGCCGCCCGCATCCCCGGCTAGCTCGCCTGCCGCTTCCTCGGCCGGCACAACCCCACCTGCATCAGACGACCAGCCCCGCACCCACGTACGTGGTGAGAGCATGGCCAGCATGAGTGACGACCTGGTGCAGTTCCTCAAGGCCCGGCTGGACGCAGACGCCGCATGGGCAGGCGATCCGGAAGGCGTGAAGGACAAGGCTGTCCGCAGCACCGCTACTTACGCGGGCATTCCGATCCAGATGGCATCCGCGGCCCTCTCTGCTGGCATTCGCATGGCGAACGGACCTGCAGACCCCCACCACGTGCTCGCGGACATCGAGGCGAAGCGCAAGATCATCGAACTCTGTCAGGCCCCTCTGGTCGAAGTCACGGGCCCCGAAGACCGACAGCGATCGTTCCTACCAGGCGAGGGAGAACCGTGGGGCCTGGACGTCCTCAAGCTGCTCGCCACGCCTTACGCTGACCACCCCGACTACCGCAAGGAGTGGCGTCGCTGACCGGAGGCGGCGCCCCTGCCCGGAGGTGACGCAGCGTGCTGTACGTCATCACCGGCCCGCCGGCCGCGGGCAAGAGCTCGTGGATCCAAGCGCACGCGACAGCGCGTGACATCGTCATCGACCTGGACCGCATCGCCCTCTCCCTCACCGGCCCGGGCGCGCCCCAGTGGAACCACGACCCGCTCGTGCAGCGGGTCGCGCAGCGTGCTCGGTTCGCCGCCATCGATGAGGCGGTCAAGCATCTGGACGAGGTCGACGTGTACCTGATCCACACCATGCCCAGCCCCAAGGCCCGGGCCAAGTACCAGCGGCTCGGCGCCCGGATCGTCACCGTCGACCCGGGCGAAGACGTCGTGCGCGAGCGCGTGCGGACGATGCGCTCGGAGGGCATGGACCGGGTGGTCACTCGCTGGTACCGGACCTACCGGAAGGGCGGGTCACGCCCTGTCACGGTCCAGGCGTCCCGGGACTGGTGACCCTCGGCTAGGGGCGGCGCTCGGCTGCCGCCGTCCCCGATGTTGATCTTCGTTCGGGTCGCGGTCGCGAGTTGATCACGGGCCGGGGCGGGGAGGTGGGTCGAATCTTCAGCAGGCAAGCGGGCGACCCAAACGCCCTTGTCGCCCGGTTCTCTCCCCGCAGCGGCGGTCACTGATCCACCCGAACCGAGTCCGAATGAATTAGTGACACTCTGTCACCCTCTATATGGCTACGCTCCGTTACGGATCACCTATCACGTTGCGTCACTGTCTGTCCGGTTACAGGGGGTGATGCCCGATGGGTGACACTCCGAAGCGGCGCCTCCGTCGCGGCGCCGTCGCCGCGGCGACCACCGCCCAGCTCGACGAGCTCGGCGTCGACCCCACCTCCAGCGCCATGGCCGCGACCGCCCTCCGGCTCGCCGCCGAGGTCGACTCGGCCCCTGACCCGAAGGCCGCCGCGACTGCCGCCCGCGAGCTGCGCCAGGCCATCGCTGTGGTGATCGCAGCCGCTCCCCCGAAGGAGCGTGGCGACAAGATCGACGAGCTCACCGCCCGGCGCGCGCAGCGGCTCTCCCCTCGAGCCGGTAAGGGCACCGGGTGATCGGCTGCCAGACCCCGCGGATCCTGTCCGTCCCCTGGTACCGGCAAGTCGGCACCGGCCGGTGGGATGGCACCGAGGACCAGGTCGCCCTGGACTACCGCTCGCCCGCGGGGCAGGAGTGCATCGAGCTCGCCGAGAGCGCCCACCTGCTGCTGGACCCGTGGCAGCAGCTCGGCCTGCACCACTCCCTCGCCGAGGATGACGAGGGCCGGTGGACGTCGCTCGAGGTGGTGCTCAACGTCGCCCGGCAGAACGGCAAGGGCGGATTCCTCGAGGCCCGCCAGCTCGGCGAGGTGATCCTGTTCGGTGGCCGGTTGGTCATCCACACCGCGCACCAGTTCAACACCGCGCAGGAGTCGTTCCTGCGCCTCGACCAGATCTTCGAGGGCTCCTACGACCTGAGCCGCCGGGTCAAGCGCGTGAGGCGCTCGCACGGCGAGGAGGGCTTCGAGTTCTTCAACGGCGCGAGGATCAGGTTCCTGGCGCGCGGCGGGGACAGCGGCCGAGGGTTCTCCGGCGACCTGGTCATCATGGACGAGGGCATGAAGCTGCGGGCGGCCCCCGTGGGCGCCCTGATGCCCGTGCTGTCGGCCCGGCACAACCCGCAGCTGGTGTTCACCGGGTCGGCGGGGCTGGGCGACGAGAGCGAGCAGCTGGCGCTGCTACGGGCACGGGCGATGGCGGAGAACGGCCCACCGGACCCGTCGCTGTGCTACCTCGAGTTCTCCATCGACCACCACGTCAAGGAGTGCCCGACCGACCCCGAGGGCCGCATCGTCTGCGAGGCGCACGACGACCGCAACGACGAGCGGTCGTTCGCCCGGGCCAACCCCGCGCTGGGGATCCGTATCCGGACTGCGTACGTGCTGCAGGAGATGCGCGCCATGCGGCCGGACCTGTTCGACCGTGAGCGCCTGGGCGTGGGCGACTACCCGGAGGTAGCGGACGAGACCTGGCAGGTCATCCCCAAGGACAAGTGGGACGCCGTAGAGGACCAGCGCTCGCGGCCTGGGGACCCGGTGGCGTTCGCGATCGACGTGAACCCAGAGCGGACGTGGGCGTCGATCTCCGTGGCCGGTGCGTCCGGTGACGGGGTGCACGCCGAGGTCGTGCGGCACGAGCCCGGTACGGACTGGGTCGTCGCCTGGGCTACCGAGCGTGACCAGAAGTGGGGGCCGTGCGCGTGGGTGATCGACGAGGGCGGCCCGGCCGGCACGCTGGTGCCGGCGCTGAAGAAGGCGCTGACGTACGAGGACAATCCGGAGTGTGAGGACCGCTCTCACCTGGTGGTTTCCCCGAAGGTGCGTCAGCTGGCGCAGGCCTGCGGGCAGTTCTACGACCGCGTAAGCAACGGCACGCTGCGTCACCTCGGGCAGTCGAACCTGACCGCGGCGCTCGCCGGCGCGCGCAAACGGGACCTGGGTGACGCATGGGCATGGGCGCGCAAGAGCGACGGCGTCGACATCAGCCCGCTCGTGTCCGCCACGAACGCGGTGTGGGGGTGGGAGATGTTCCACGACGTCGAGCCGGAGGAAGGGGCGCCGAACCTGTGGTGACGCCAAGGAGAGTGCTGCTGGCGTGCGAGGTCACGTTCGTCGTCCTGGCCCTGGTGGGGGTGGCGCTGGTGAACGTGCCCGCGGCGCTGATGCTGGGCGGGCTGGCGGGGGTGCTGGCGTGCGAGCGTGCGCTGGTCGACAAACGTGCCGCTGGGGCGCGGCACGGTGGGGATGCGGCGGGGGGTGGGCGGCAGTGAGCGGGCTGTTTGGCCTCTTCGAGGGCAGGGCGAGGCGGGGGCTGGAGAGCCCGACGCAGCCGCTCACCTCCGCCGCGCTGACCGAGTTCCTCGGCGGGGTGCAGTCGGATGCCGGGGTGTCGGTGTCGGAGACGACGGCGCTGCGGGCGTCGCCGGTGTGGCGGGCCGTTGCCCTGATCGCCGGGGTGTCGGCGGCGCTGCCGCTGCACGCCTACACGGACGGCACTCGGGACAGGGTCCAGGCCGAGTTGCTGAAGGACCCGCATCCGGACCTGACGCCGGTGGAGCTGTGGCGGCTGGGCTACGTCAACCGGGTGCTGTGGGGCAACACCTACATGCAGAAGGTCCGTGACGGGGCCGGGCAGGTGCGGGAGCTGTGGCCGGTCTCCGCTGACCGGGTGCAGGTGGATCGGATCAGGCCCAGCGAGGCCGGCGAGGGCAACCCGTCCGGGAAGCTGTTCGACGTCACGGACGACTGGGGCACACGGCACGTCCTGACGCCCCGGGAGATCCTGCACATCCCGGGGCTGGGCTATGACGGGCTGACCGGCTGCTCGCCCGTACGGCTGGCTATGCAGGGCATCGGGCTCGCGCAGGCCGCCGAGAAGTCCGCGGCGAAGCTGTTCGGCAACGGCAACATGATCGGCGGCGTGCTCCAGACCGAGCAGCGCCTGGACCAGGACCAGGCCGCCCGGCTGAAGGAACGCTGGAAGGCCAAGATGTCCGGCGTCCACAACGCGCACGAGATCGCCGTGCTGGACTCCGGGGCCTCGTACAAGCCGGTCGCCATGCCCAACACGGACGCGCAGTTCCTGGAGTCCCGGCAGTTCCAGGTGGTGGAGATCGGCCGCATGTTCGGCGTGCCCCCTTTCCTGCTCATGAGCACGGAGAAGAGCACGTCGTGGGGCACCGGACTGGAGCAGCAGGTCCAGGGCTGGGTCACCTTCGACCTCAACCCGACATGGCTGACACCGACCGAGCAGCGGATCACCAAGGAGCTGATGGCCCGCGAGGAGTACGCCTCGTACCAGATGGGCGGGCTGCTGCGCGGAGACAGCGCGGCGCGGGCGACGTTCTACCGGGCCATGCGGGACGTCGGTGCGTTCAGCGCGAATGACGTGCGGGCGCTGGAGGAGCTGCCGCCGCTGCCGGATGGCAAGGGCGGCGACGTCTACCTGCAGCCGATGTACATGGCTCCCCTCGGCTACGACCCGTCCGCGGCGGGCGGCGAGCAGCCGGCGGCGGGGTCGAACAAGGCGCGGGCGGCCGCGCTGATGGCGGAGGCGCAGCGGCTGATGCTGACCCCCGACGAGGAGGAAGGTTCCTGATGAGGACTCTGACGAGGACGACGACTGAGGAGCGCCGCCGCCTGCCTCTCTCGACGGCGGACGTGGTGATACGCGCCGCCGAGGGCGACGGTGGTATCGAGCGGTTCCGTGGGTACGCGGCGAAGTTCAACTCCCGCACGGCGATCGGCAATCCGCTGCGCTGGGGGTTCTACGAGGAGATCGCGCCGGGCGCGTTCACCAAGACGCTGCAGGAGGGGGACGCCAGGTTCCTGGTCGACCACGACTCGTACTACGTGGTGTCTCGGGTGTCGGCCGGCACGCTGTCCCTGGCCGAGGACGCTGCGGGGCTGCCGGTCGATTCGGAGCTGGACCCGGCCCTGTCGTACGTCGGCGACCTGAAGGCGAACGTCCGCAACGGCAACATCACCGGCATGTCCTTCGGCTTCTACGTCCTGAAGGACCAGTGGTCGACGGAGACGATCGACACCTCGGAGGGGCCGGCTGAGGTGGAGGTGCGGCGGATCCTCGAGGTCCGCCTCATCGAGGTCAGCGCGGTGACGTTCCCCGCGTACGAGGACACGGAGGCCGAGCTGGCCAGCGTTGCCTCGGCGCTCGTGCAGCGCGGCGACCAGGCGGCGATCGAGCGGCGCGCACGGTGGCGGCCGGAGCTGCGGGACCTGCTGCAGCTGGTCGGCGGCGAGCGGCCCACCGAGGCCGGGCCGGCCGCGCGGCAGGCGGCGGCCGCCGAGGCGCGCGGCGGGCTGGCGGTCCACTCCACCGACACGTCCGACGCTTCGTGGGACGGGCCGGCGAACTCCAAGGATCTGCCCGGCGAGGAGTCGGCGCTGCGGATGGCGCACGCCTGGGTGGACCCGGACGGCGACGCGAACGCCAAGGCCTCGTACCGGTTCATCCACCACTTCGTGGACATGGACGGCAACGTCGGCGCGGCGTCGACGGTGGCATGCACCACCGGGATCGGTGTCCTCAACGGCTCCCGTGGCGGGACCACCATTCCCGAGGACGACCGCCAGGCGGTCTACAAGCACCTGGCCCGGCACCTGAAGGACGCCGGGATCAAGGCACCAGAACTGAAGGCAGTTGGCAGCGAGCCGGGTGAGTCCACTCGCGAGACCAGCACCACCACGGAGACCGCCGCGGCGGCGGACGGCACCGAGCCGGCAGAGACCACTCGGACCGACTGCGACGCGCGCGTACTCCGCATGAGGGCACTGGCCGCCCGCTACGGGCTGCCCAAGGCCTGCGCGTAACCACACTCACCCCGGAGGCCTCACACCAGCTGTGTGGGGCCTCCGCCATGCCTGGAAGGAACTGAGCATGAGCGTGCAGCTCAGGCGGCTCATCGACGAGCAGAACACGCTGTGGCAGCGGATGCAGGACATCCAGACCGCAGCCGAGACGGAGAACCGGGACCTGACCGCCGAGGAGCGGACCAACTGGGACCAGGCCGAGGAGCGGCTCACCGTCGTCTCCGGGGACATCGAGCGCCTCAACCGGATGGCGCAGCTGCAGACGATCGACCGCAGCCAGATCGTGTCCACCACCGGCGAGCCCGACAACGACCGCCGCGGCAGCGACGTCGACGAGCGGGCGCAGCGGTACGGCGAGGCCTTCGGGATCTACCTGCGCGGCGGCATGGACCGGCTCACCCCGGACCAGCGGAACCTGATGATGGACCGGCAGGTCGACCTGCGCGCCATGGGCGCGGGCATCGACACCGCCGGCGGATTCACCGTGCCGGACGAATTCCGCAACATCATGACCGAGACGATGAAGGCCTTCGGTGGTCTGCTCGGTCTGGCCGAGGTCATCACCACGTCGACGGGCGCGGACCTGCTGTGGCCGACCAACGACGACACGGCCAACGAGGGCGAGATCCTCGGCGAGAACCAGCCCGCCGGTGAGCAGGACCTCGAGCTCGGCGGGAAGAAGCTGAAGGGGTACATCTTCAGCTCCAAGCAGGTCAAGCTCAGCATGAGCCTGCTGCAGGACTCCGCGTTCAACCTCGAGACGTGGGTGCCGAAGAAGCTCGGTGAGCGCATCGGCCGCCGCTCCGCGCGGGCGTGGACCACCGGTACCGGGGTGGACCAGCCGCAGGGCCTGACCACCAGCGCGGTCGTCGGCAAGGCCGGCGCGGCCGGCCAGACCACGTCGATCACCTACGACGACCTGATCGACCTGGAGCACAGCGTCGACAACGCCTACCGACCCAACGGCCGGTACCTGATGCACGACCAGACGCTGAAGGTGATCCGGAAGCTGAAGGACGGCCAGCAGCGGCCGCTGTGGGTTCCGATCCCGGCCCCGGGGTTCCCCGCGACGATCAACGGGTTCGAGTACACGGTGGACAACACCATGCCGGTCCCGGGCGCGTCTGCGAAGACCGTCGCGTTCGGCGACTTCGCGGCGGGCTACATCATCCGGCAGGTCCTGGACGTGCAGACGCTGCGCCTGGTCGAGCGGTACGCCGAGTACCTACAGGTCGCTTTCCTGGGCTTCGCCCGCCTGGACGGCGGGATCCAGGACTCGTCCGCGATCCGGCTGTACCAGCACTCGGCCACCTGACCGATCCGCCAGTACGGGCCCGGAGCAGCCGCGCTGCCCGGGCCCGTCGGCTCCACAGGAAGGAGCGCGTCGTGAGGGACGCGTACTCGAACACGGCCGCGCGGGTGGCCCTGGCGGCCAGCGTGCGCTCCGCCTCGACGAACGGGACCAGCGTCGACCGTGCCGGCGGAGGCGCCCTGTACCAGGACGCCCTGATCCTGGTGCACGCCGGGACGATCACCGACGGCACCCACACCATCGACGTCCAGGAGTCCGACAACGACTCCACCTGGACGCCGGTCGCCGCCAGCCAGCTGCAGGGCAGCAAGCCCGCCCTCGTGGCGGCCGACAGCGGCAAGGTGCTCGCCATCGGCTACAAGGGCACCCGGCGGTTCCTGCGGGTCTCGGTGAGCGTGACCGGGGTGACGACCGGCGGGACGTACGGGGTGATCGTGCTGCTCGGCAGCCCGCGCACGGCATCGGCGGTGCGTGCCTGATGCCGCGGATCAGAGTGCTCGAGGCGGTTGCCGGCGCCGACTTCTCGTGGGCGCCCGGCGACGTCGTCGAGGTGAGCGAGGAGGCGGCGGCCTCGTGGGCGGACGGGCACCGCGCGGTCCTCGCCGACGACGACGGCGGCGGCAGCCCGGCGCGGGCGGCCGACGGGGAGCGGATACCGCTCGTCGTCGGCGAGGACGGCCAGGAGCTCGAGGTCGTCGACGCGGCCGTCGAGGCCTGCGATCCGCCGGACGGCGAGGACGACGGCCTGTCCTGGTCGCGGTGGTCGGTCACCGTACGGCTGCCGGTGCCCCCGGCATCCGACCCGGAGGAGCCGGCCGACCCCGCAGAGCCGGGCGACGCCGACGACCAGGAGGCCGAGGTGGAGACGCCGCTGTTCGACCCCAGCGAGCACAGCAACCGCGAGGTCCTCGCCTACCTCGACGGGGTGGGAGAGCGGGAGGCGCTGCGCGTGCTGGACGCCGAGGCCGCCGGACAGGACCGGGCCGGGATCGCCAAGCAGCGGGAGCAGGTCCTCGAGGCCGCCCGTGCGCGGGACGCCGCGGCGGGCGGTGGCCGGGCGACGGCGGCGGACTACTCGCGGGGCGGGGGCCGGGCCGACGCGCCCGAGACCCGCGACTGGTAGGGGAGGCGAGCGGTGCCGTACGACCTCGGCGCGACAGCGCGCCTGACCGCCCAGTGCCGGGACCCGGACGGCACCCTCGTCGACGCGGACACCGCGGTGGTCACCGTCACCCTGCCGGACGGCACCACCGCCACCCCGGCAGTCACCAACCCGCCCACGCAGACGGGCCAGTACCAGGCCGACTACGTCACCGAGCAGCCCGGCCGGCACAGCGTGCGGTGGCTGTTCGGCGGCCCGGCCTATGCGTACACGGACGTCCTCGACGTCCGGCCCGAGCAGCCGCCGGCGATCCTGTCGCTCCGGGACGCCAAGGACCACCTGAACATCAGCCTGGCCGACTTCCGCGAGGACGACGAGATCCGGTTCTGGATCAACGCGACGACCAGCGCAGTGGAACATTTCACCGGCCCCGTCGTCGTCCGGCACGTGGCGGAGGACCACCACGTCGGCAGGGTGCAGGCGCTGGCCCTGCGGCGGCCGCCGATTCTGAAGGTGACCGCGGTTGAGCCGCTCCTCGACGGCGGGCCCTCATACCCGCCGGACTGGCTGAACGTGGACGGCCCGGCCGGGATCATCACCCGCCGCGACGGCGGCCCGTTGCACGGGCCGCTCCGCGTCTCCTACACGGCGGGCCGGCTGCTCATCGCGGACAACATCACGGCGGCCGCGCGGCTGATCCTCCAGCACCTGTGGCGCACTCAGCGTCCGGGCCGCAGCGGGGCGCTGGCCGGCACCTCTGACGACTACAGCGTGACCGAGCCGATCCCCGGACTCGGCTACGCGATCCCCAACCGGGCCGTGCAGATGCTCGATCCGGACCGACAACCCCCAGGACTGGCGTAGATGGGTTCACGTGTACCCGAAGTGATCGAGGCGCTGGTCGCGCTCGGTCAGGCGGACAGCCTGCTGGAAGACGTGGTGGTCGCGGACGGCCCGCAGGTGACGGACTCCGCGGCCCAGGAATGGCTGGTCATCGGATTCGACGGCGACCCGTCCGGCGACTTCGAGGCGGCCGAGTCCATCGGCGGCTGGACTGGCCTCGGCACCCGCCGCGATGAGACGTTCCAGATCACCGTGGCGGCGATCGTCAACCGCGGCGACACGGACATCGTGGCCGCCCGCCGCCGCGCATACGAGATCGCCGCACGGGTCGAGGCCTGGCTGACGGCCCGCCCCACCCTCGGCCTGCGCTCGGTGGAGGCCGCCATCGGCGCCACCCGCCTGGTGCAGGACCAGACCGAACAGGGCGCACACGCACGGCTGCTGCTGACGGTGGCCGGCAGCGCCTTCACGTAGAGAGGAGCCGCGCGGTGGGCGTGCGGATGAGTCACGAGGGGATCGAGCAGGAGATCGAGGTGCCGGAGGTCTCGGTGCCCGTGTACGAGCGGTCGGGCTGGCAGGTCGTCGACGGCCAGGCCAGCAGCAACGCGTCCGCGGCGAAGGGCCGTCGGCGAGCTGAGGAAGGAAGCTGAACATGGCGACTCCGATCAACGAGTCGACGCGGTACTACCGGCGCGGCATCACGCGCGTGCTGTGGGTGCCGACGATCGCGAACAAGAAATCGCCGACCCGGGCGGAGCTGAACGCGGGTACGGCGCTGGAGGGCGAGACCGGCGCGATGGCCGGGTGGCAGACCACCTCGGGTACCGTGCCGACCCCGGCGCTCGGTTCGCGGTTCACGCCGGTGGTGGGCGGTGAGATCACGGCCGCGGAATCGTCGCTGACGTTCTGGGCGTCGAAGGATGGCGACGACGTGCGCAGCCTGCTGGTGCGCGAGACGCCCGGGTTCATCGTGTGGATGGACGAGGGCGACACGACAGGGGGGACGATGGACGTCTACCCCGTGACCGTCACCTCGCAGGCCAAGGTGCGTGAGCTGGACCAGGCGGCGCAGATCATGGCGCAGTTCGCGATCACGTCCGAGCCTGCGGAGAACGTCGCGATCCCGGCCGCGTCGGGCGGCTGAGATGCCGAGCTCGGTACGGGTCCTGGGAACCGGGCAGTTGATCGAGCTGTCACGGCGGATGCGCAGGGCGGGCGGGCCGCGGCTGCGGCAGAACATGTCCCGCCGGATCCGCCGTGCAGCCGAGCCGCTGCACAGGGATCTGCAGCGTGCGATCCGTAACCAGCCGCTGGTGAGCGAGGGCCGCAAGGCTGGGAAGCGTGGCGGCCCCTCGCCGACGACACGCCCGTTCAGGGCGATGCTCGCGGGCGGGGTCCGGATCAGCGTCCGCACCGGCGCCAACCCCGGTGCCCGCGTGTGGATGGACACCACCCGGCTGGAGCCAGGCGCACGCGGCGTCCCGAAGCAGATCGAGGACGGCCGCCTGCGCCACCCCGTGTTCGGCAACAAGCGGCGCTGGGCGAACCAGTGGGCCAGGCCTGCCGGGTGGTGGTCGCGGACCGTGCGGGCCGGTGAGCCGCGGATGCGGGCCGAAGTCGAACGCGTCCTGGGCGATGTCCGCCGGGACCTTCAGTAAGAGAGACGATCATGATCATCACATACGTGCAGGACGACGGCACTGAGCTGCAGGTGTCCACCGATGACCTGTCGGCGATCGAGTCCGCCGACATCGAGGAGGCCGTGGGCGACGTCCCGTGGCGGGTCATCGAGGACCGGCTCCGTGCGCAGGACCCCACCTGCATGCGGGCCGTGCTCTGGGCGGTCCGCCGGCGCGAGCAGAAGGGCCTCAAGTTCAACGAGTTCGACATCCCGGGGTGGCGGCGCAAGTTGAAGGCGCAGCTCGAGCGAGCGGAGATGGACGACGTCCTGTCGAACATCCTGGCCGAGGCGCTCGCCAAGGGGGAGGACTCCGCGATCGACGCGATGGTCCCGCACATGCGGAAGCTCGCCCACAACCGGGACGACGTCACCGCCGCCCTCGAGGCGGTGGGAAAAGGCCACCTGGTGCGGGCCCGCAAGGGCTCCGAGGGCTGATCGCCCAGTACCGGTGGCTGCTCGCGCACTACCTGCACATCCGCCCGTGGGAGATCCACCGCCTGTCCGCTGACGAACTGGAGTCGGCGGTCGCCTGGATCAACCAGCACATCAGCCGGAGGGGGTGACCGGTGGCCGAGCGTCTCACCTTCACACTGACCGGTCGCGATGAACTGTCCCGCGTCCTCAACGGGACGGCGAACTCTGCCGACCGGCTGCGGCTGCGACTGTCCGGGATCGGAGCCGACGCCGACGGCCAACTGCGTGATCTGCGCGGCCGGTTCCTGTCCGCCGATGAGGCGGCCCGCCGCCTGGGCGACTCCACCCACGGCACCCGCGACTCGATGGGACTGCTGCGGGACGAGGCCGGCAAGCTCGGCGAGGCACTGAAGACGAACCTCATCAGCCCGCTGCCGGCGGCGATCCCGATGGCGGCCGGGCTCGCGAGCACGGCGGGCGCGCTCGCCGCGCAGCTCGGCGCGGTCACCCTGTCCGCGGCCGCGTACGGGCTCGCGCTGGCTCCGCAGATCGGCGCCATCGGTGAGGCCATCGCCGCACACGAGAAGTACACGGACGCGGTCGACTCCTCGGGCGCTACCTCGCAGGAGGCGGCCAAGGCCCAGGCCGACTACCTGAAGACGCTCAACGACCTGCCGCCCGCGACGCGGGAGGCCGCGGTCGCGGTCGGGCTGCTGAAGGACAACTTCGCGGACTGGTCCGACGAACTTTCCGGCGACGTGATGGCCCCGGTCACCAAGGGCCTCGCGGTCGCGAACGCGTTGCTGCCCAAAACCACGGGCCTGGTCAAGGGCGCGTCCACGCAGTTCGACCGGCTGATCACCATCGCCGGCGGTGCCGTCCAGACGCCGGGGTTCGACCGGATGACCGACAAGGTCACCAACTTCGCCAACCGGACGTTGAGTAACGCCGTCGACGAGCTCACCGTCTTCCTCGCCAAGGCGCAGGCCGGTGAGCTCGACAACAGCGGCATGCAGCGGTTCATGGACTACTGCCGCGAGCAAGGCCCGGCGGTGTGGGACACGCTCGGAAACATCGGCGAGGCGCTGGTCAACGTCCTCGATGCCGGCTCCGATGTCGGGGTCGGCATGCTGGACGTGATCAACGCCCTGTCCGGGATTGTGTCGGCGGTCCCGCCCGAGGGCATCGCCCTGGTCCTCCAGCTGGCCATCGCCATCCGGGCGGTGAAACTCGCGGCCGTCGGAGTGGGCACAGCCAAGGCCGCGCTGCTCGCCCTGGGCACTCAGGTGATGGCACTCCGTACGGCGGCGGCTGGGGCGCCTGGCGCGATCGGCGCGGTCACCGCGGCGATCGGCGGCCTCTCCCGCGGGGCCAAGCTGGCGATCGCCGGCACCGGGCTGGGCCTGCTCCTCATCGCGCTCACCGAGCTGCGGCAGCGGGGCAAGTCCACGCCTCCGGACATCGACAAGCTGACCACATCGCTCGGCATCCTCGGCCGCACCGGCAAGGTCACGGGCGAGGCCGCGCGGGTGATGGGCAAGGACATGGACGGTCTGGCCTCTGCGGTTGACCGTGTCGCCGGCGGCGGCTCCGGCATGGACAAGTTCAACGACACGATGAACTCGATCTTCACCTTGGGCATGTCGGACTCGAACTCCATGAGCAAGGCCAAGGAGGAGATCGACGGGATCGACAAGGGTCTCGCCAACCTGGTCAAGAGCGGCCAGGCTGAGCTGGCTGCCGCCGCTCTCGACGACATGGTCAAGAAGCTGGGGCTCAGTGGGGAGGCTGCTGCTGAGTTCCGTGGCCAGCTTGTCGACTACAAGGATGCGCTGGCCGGCGCCGCGCTCGAGCAGTCGCTGACGGCCGACAGCATGGGCCTGTTCGGCGCCCAAGCGGCGGAGGTGAAGGCCCACCTCGACGAGCAGAAGCGTTCCGCGGATGGGTTGAGGGAGAGCATCCAGGCCCTCAACAACGTCAATAGGCAGGGCCTCGGCGGGATGATCGGTTTCGAGGCGGCGATCGACGCGGCTGCCGAGGCGGCCCGGAAGAACGCCGGCGTCCTGGACATGCAGGGCGGCAAGCTCACCCTGAACACCGAGAAGCAGCGGGCCGCGGCCACGGCGCTCAGCGATCTCGCCTCGAAGACGGACGAGGCCGCGGCGAGCGCACGGGACTCTGGCGCGTCGTGGGCCGAGGTCTCTGCCATCTACGAGCGTGGCCGTGGGCAGCTCATCAAGAACGCCGTGCAGATGGGCCTCAACACCACCCAGGCGAAGAAGCTGGCCGATCAGATCCTCGGCACGCCGGACAAGACGGCGTACCTGAAGGGTGACATCGACGACCTCGAGCGGAAGATCGCCGATGCCAAGGACAGGCTGGCGAAGGCTCCGTCGTCGAAGACGGCGAAGATCAAGGGTGAGATCTCGGACCTGGAAAGGAAGTTGGCCCAGGCCCGGGCCGAGCTCGCCAGCGTCCAGAGCAAGACGATCGTCATCACCACGGTCCGGCGTACGAGGGCGGAGGCCAGCACGATCAGCCGGCCGTACTCGGGCGAGGGCCACCTGTCCAAGACGGCCTATGGCGGCCGGGTGCGCGGGTACGCCGTCGGCGGGGATGTGCAGTATTTCCCGGACGGCGGTTACATCTCGGGGCCGGGCGGGCCGAGGGAGGACAGCATCCTCGCCCTGTTCGCCTCCGGGGCGGTGGGGCGCGTGTCGAACACCGAGTATGTGGTCCAGTCGTCGTCGGTGAACAAGTACGGCATCCCGTTCCTCAACGCGCTGAACCAGGGCCTGCTGAACCCGGCCCTGGTCCGGGCGGCGGGATTCGCCGGCGGCGGATACGCGGGCGGTGGGTTCACGTACTCGCCGACCGCCTCGACGGCAGCGAAGATCTCCACGTCCACAGTGGCGAGCTGGTACGACCAGGACATGCAGCGGCTGAAGGACGCGTGGGCCCAGCTGAACGAGGCGATGCGCGCCCAAGCCAAGAAGAGCACCGCGGCAACCCGGAAGGCAGTGGCCGACGCCCAGAAGGCCGTGAACGCGGCAGACCGGGCGCTGGGCCTCAAGGCCGGAACAAAGGCTTCCGGGTTCAGTCTGACCGGCTACTCGACGAACCTGAAGGAGGCGGTCCAGAAGTCCGCGGCGTGGGAGCGGAACCTCGCCAAGATCGGCAAGCGGGCCGGTGCGGATGTCGAGCAGACGCTGCGGGACATGGGCGAGTCGGGGCAGGCCCTCGTCGCCTCGCTCGCCAAGGCGACGGGCAAGCAGTTCAACGAGGTGGTCGCCAACCTCAAGAAGCTGGCCCCGACCGCGAAAGCCACGCTGGCCGACTACACCCGGCAACTCAACGCCTCGACCAGCAGCAGCAAGAAGTTCCAGGACAACCTGCTGAAGCTGTCGGCCGCGGGCTACGGGGACCTCGCGATGCAGCTGGCGGGGCAGGGCGACGCGGACGCCATGGCGATCGCCGCCGCGGCGGTCAAGTCCCCCGCCGCGGCGAAGAAGGCCAACGCAGCGGTCAAGGCCAACGAGAAGCTGCTGAGCTCGGACGAACTGGCGGCGGCATCGCAGCTGCTGGGTGCGCTGTCCGGGAAGAAGAACGCCACCGTGGCGGACGTGGTGAAGGCCGGGGTGAGCTGGCCGATGATCGCCCACCTCGCCCCGCTCTACGCCAAGCAGATCAAAGCCATCCCCGGCAGCGCTGCTTTCGTGAAGGACATGAAGGAGCGCGGCATCGCGCTCGCAGGTGGCGGGCTCCTGCGGGGGCCGGGCACGTCAACGTCGGACAGCATCCCACTGTGGGGATCGGCCGGCGAGTACATGGTCAAGGCCGTGTCCGTCGCCAAGTACGGCCTGAAGTTCATGGACGACCTCAACGAGGGCCGGCTTCCCGTAGGCCGGGCCGCGGCACGGCCCGGGCTGCCCGCAGCGCCGGCGGCCGCAGCGCGGGCGGTGGGTAGTGACCGGCCGCCGGTGACGTACAACCTCTACCCGCGCAAGTCAGTGATCGATGTGCAGGACCTCCGGCTGCTGCAGCGGGAGGAGGAGGCGCGGCAGCGCGTGGGGAGGCCTGGATAAATGCCCCTGATCACAGCACCGGTCATCACCCCGGAGCAGCCGCCGATCGAGGTCCCGCCGCCGATCGAAGTCCCCGAGATCGGCTACGCGTCGATCACCTACATCGACCCGGCCGGGACCCGGTGGCCGATGACCGACCTCACCGCAGACTGGTACACGCTCGCCGAGGGTGTGTCCGGTCTGGGGGCGGCCCCGTACACGATCACGTCGGACCCGCACCCGCGTGGTGGCGCGCGGCTGCGGCACGTGCAGCCGCAGCCGCGCACGATCATCTGGCCGGTCCTGGTCAAGGGCGCCGACCATTTGGTGTTCACGCAGAACTGGCGGGCGATGGCGACCGCCTTCACCCGCACCCTGCGGGTGGGGCCGGGCGGGCGGCGGCCGCCGGGCACGCTGGAGGTGGCCCGCCCGGACGGCACGGTCCGGCGGATCGCCGTCTACTACGCCGACGGCTGGGACGGGCGGGGGCAGACCGCGACCGGCATCACCTGGGACAGCGCGGTCCTTACCCTGTGGTGCGAGGACCCGTACTGGGTGGACGCACAGGCGGTCACGGTCCACCGCGAGACCGGCACCCAGTCCGACTACCTGGTGCCCTACCCGACGGTGTCCAGCTCCCAGGTCCTGGGCGCCACCACCCTCGACAATCCCGGCGACATCGAGGTGTGGCCGGTGTGGCAGGTCACCGGTCCCGCGTCGAAGATCACGTTCATACGGGAGGACACCATCGACGACGGGGTGGACACCGCCGCATCGTTCACGCTCGACATGGCGAAGACCGGGCACGGCCCGCTCCTTGCCGGCCAGACCGTGACCATCAGCACCGACCCGCCGCGCGTCCGCTCCGGCACCGGCGAGAACCTCGTTGGCGGGCTCAACTGGCCCCAGGCCCAGCTGTGGTCGCTGCCGCCCGGGCAGACCCCGGTCACGTTCCAGCTCGACGGCGCCGGGCCCGGCAGCGCCGTCGACCTCACGTTCCATCCGAGGTACGAGACCGCGTAAGGGGGTGAGCCGGTGGCAGTCCAACTGCTGGTCACCGACCGCAACCTGAAGGTGGTTGGTGACCCGCTGAGCGGGTGGACCAGGCTCGCGGTCGACCTGAACTACAACGCGCCCGCGTCGGGGTCAGTGGTGCTGCCGGCGTGGCCGGAGGTCCTGGAGCTGCTGCAGCCCGGCCACCGCCTGGTCGTCGTCCGCGACCAGGGCGTCTGGTGTGCGGGGCCGATGGAGGAGCCGCAGGACTACCAGTGGGACCTGGAACAGAACCCGGCCCCGGGCACCGTGACCGTCCGCTTCAGCGACGACCTGGCGCGGGTGGCCGGCTACCTCACCTACCCAGAGCCCACCAAGGCGTTCGCCAACCAGGACACGATCACCGACCGGCTGCGGACCTTCAGCGGGCAGAACGCCGAGACGATCATCAGGCAGTTGGTGAACGAGAACTGTGGGCCCGGCGCCCTGGCAGCCCGCAGGATTGAGCGCCTGGTCCTCGACGACGTCGCCGGCGTCGGCGGCAACCGCTCCCTCAGCACACGGTTCGAGCCGCTACTCGACGCCTGCCGCACCGTCGCCGCCACCGACGGCCTCGGTATCCGCACGCGGCAGGTCGGCGACCAGATCAAGTTCGGGGTGTACAAGCCCGCCAACCGCACCAGCACCGCCCGGTTCTCCCAGGGGCTGGGCAACCTGCGCTCACTGTCCTTCACGATGGGCGCCCCGCTGGCCACGTCCGAACTGGTGCAGGGCGGCGGGGACCCCGACGAGCAGGCCACCCCGCCCAACATCCGCGTCTACGTCGAGGTCACCTCCGGCGCGGCCGCCGACTGGTACCGGGTCGAGAAACTGATCGATAAGACCGGCACCCTGGACGACTTCGGCGGGGAGCTCACCCAGGCCGGGACGCTCGCCCTCGGCGACGACAACCCTCAGGCGTCCCTCGCCACCGTCACGGTGGACACCGAGGACCTCAAGGCAGGCCGGGACTACGTCCTCGGCGACCGCGTCACCGTCGCCCTGCCGACGGGCCTCGAGGTCGCCGACATCGTGCAGAGCATCCGGCTCGAGGCCACCGCCGACGAGGGCGAGGTCGTCACCTCGGTCGTCGGCAACAGCGACAAGACCACCACCACGGCCACGGTGCGCACCGTGCGAGACCTGGCCCGCCGGCTCGGGCGAATGGAAGCGAGGTAGCAGTGGCACAAGATTCCTGGCCGTCCCCGGCCCACAACAGCAGGGCTATCACCGACGTCGAGTACGAGAAGATCGCCAGCCGGTTCAGCGACGACGGTGTGTACGGCCGCCCCAGCGATACCGCCGTGGTCTCCGCCGGCGCTGGCCTGCAGGTCAACATCCGCGCAGGTGTCGAGGCGTCGGTGCGCGGGCACGCCTGGACGTCCGGCACGTCCACCGTGACCCTGCCCATCGCCCCCAACACCAGCGGGCAGACCCGCACCGACCGGGTGGTGCTGCGCCTGGACCGCTCCACCTGGACTGTGCGGGCCGTCGTCAAGCAGGGCACCCCCGGCGGTGGTACGCCCGGGCTGACCCAGCAGACCGGTGACACTGGCGTGTACGAGGTCCTCCTGGCCGGGGTGACGGTGCTCACCGGGGCAGCCGCGGTGACCGTGACCCGCGGCGAGCTGTACGTGGGCAGCAGGATCCGGCCCTGCTCTTCAAACCACCGCAACACAAACCCGGTCATCGGTGAGATGTGCTTCGAGACCGACACCGGCCAAGTGCGGGTATGGAACGGCAGCGCCTGGAAGCTCGTGTACGAGGACAGCAGTTGGCTGGTGGTCGACGCCGCCGTCTCGGGCTGGTCGAAGACAGCCGACTCGGTGCTTGATTACCAGGCGGGGACCGTGCACCTGAGGCTGGGCAACTTCTCGAGGACGGGCGGTACCGTCGCCAGCGCCACAGACACCCGGCTGCCTGTCCTGATCCCTGCGGCCTACCGCCACAAGACACGCACGATCCGATCGATCGCCTACATCACGGGCGCGAGGGTCGGCAGCGTCACGATCTACGCGGCGAACGATGCATCCCGGCCCGGGCAGGTGTGGCTGACATCGAAACCGGCGATCGCCACAGGCGACGTCGTCCTGCCCGGCCAAGTCTCCTGGGCGGTGAGCTAGATGGCACGGCAGTCATTCGGTGCGGGCGTCGGCGACTTCGTCGTGCGTCCCGCAGACGGACTGTGGGGTGTAGGGGTCGGGGCGGTGGTCACGTTCTGGGACGCGCCCACCGACGGCACCCAGCTCACTGACCTCCTCGACGCGAGCGACTCTCCGATCACGTCGGTGACCGCCGATGAGTACGGCGCGCTGCCGCGCTTCCGCGGCCCGGACGGTGTGACCGGGATGTGGGCGGACGCCGGCGGCAGCAGCCGGGCGTGGATGGACGCCCACGGCATCACCAGCAGCGGGGGCGGCAGCGGAGGGGGCGGGGGTGGCTTCACTCAGCTCGTCCGAGTCGTCGCCTCGGCCACCGCGCCCGCCGACGTCCGGGCAGCAGCCCAGTACGTGTGCACCGGCACCGCTGACCAGACGGTGATCCAGCGCGCTCTCAACGACGCCCGCGACAACGGCGGCGGCGAGGTGCAGCTCACCGTCGGTGACTACAACTTGACGGCGCCGCTGTCTATTGAGGGCACCGACGACGTCGATGTGGAGATCGGCATCGCGCTGCGCGGGCATGGCGCACGGGCGACCATGCTGAAGGCCGGCGCAGGGATGACCTCGGCGATCCACCTGTCCAAGGTGGTCCGGGTTCACCTGTCGGACTTCGGCATCACGATCGGCGGGGCCACGCACGGCATCTCCTCGTCCACCACCAACGGCACCAGGTCCGGGCACCGCTCGTTCTGGAACTCCACCTTCACGAACCTGCAGATCAACGGGCCGTGGAACGGGTCCCACACCGGGTGGGCGCTGCACCTTGGATCCCCGTTCCGCAGCGTTTTCGAAAACCTGGAGATCGGCGGCGTCGGCAACGGCATCCGCATGTTCTCCGAGCACGCCGACTTCAACCCCGGCGACAGCACCGTCAACCGCGTGTTCGTGGAGACGCTCGGCAACAACCGGGTCGCCTACCAGGTCGACTCCACCACCAGCGTCGGTGTCATGAACCAGATCGAGTTCACGATGTGCGAGGCCATCGCGAACGGCAGCGGCTGCACCGGCATCCAGCTGTCCGGCACCGGGCCCGTCAACCACACACACTGGCGTGGCGTCAACTTGGAGCAGTTCGACAAGCTCGTCGACGTGCAGCGCGGGAGCGGCAACACCTTCCGCCTCAACTACGTCGAGCTCCGCGCCGCCGCGGGTCTGACCGCGTTCACGTTCGGCGCGAACGCCTACAACAACAGCGTCCTGTCCTGTGGCCTGCTGTACACCGAGAACAACTGCCTGCTGTACGCGGACGGCAACACCTCCCTGCCGTCGCAGCCGAACAGCATCGAGCGCACACGGATCTTCGCCAACGGCACCGCTGCGGTCACCGGCACCGCGAACTCGGCGGGGACGACAATCCGCAGAGGCATCGTCGGCTCGGGCACCGGCACGATCTCCGTCCTGCACACTCCCGGCATCACGGCCCCCTCGCAGGTGATCCCCCTCACCGACGCGGCGACCATCGCCACCGACGCCAGCAGGGGCAGCCACTTCAAGGTCACGATGGCGGGCGACCGCACCCTCGGCGTGCCGACGAACCCCACGGACGGGCAACGGATCATGTGGGAGGTCGTCGCCTCCGGCGCGGCCCGCACCCTCACCCTCGCCGGCGGCGCGGGCGGCTTCGCTTTCGGGTCGGACATCACCGGCCTCACCGCCACCGCGTCTGGGAAGACCGACTTCCTCGGCGCGGTCTACAGCGCCAGCGCCAACGCGTGGCGGGTCGTCGCCTACGCCAAGGGGTACTGATGCCCGCCCTCGCAACGCTGGTCGACACCTTCGACGCCGGCACCATCAACACCAGCCTGTGGACCGGCAACTACGGCACCGTCAGCCAGGTCGGCGGCCGGGCCCGCGTCGCCTGCGCGAGCACCTACTCCGCGTTCGCCTCGGCCGCCGCGTACACCCTCGCCGGATCATCCGTGTACATCCGGGTGTACCCGCCCGCCGCGGGCGGGGCCACGACCTCGGCCTACGCCCTGCTAGCGGTGCTGTCCGGAACGGATGGAACCGAGGCCGGGGTCATGCTCAATGCAGCGACCGGCAAGATCCGCTTCCAATCAAACACCGCGTACTGGGACGCTGCCGCCGTAGAGCTGACCTATGACCCGGTGGCCCACGCCTGGGTGCGGCTTGCCGAGGCCGGCGGAACCCTGACCTGGTCTACCAGCCCGGACGGCACCGCGTGGATGACCAGGCGCACCCTCGCCACCCCCGCGTGGATCACCAGCGGCACCACGCTCTCGCTGCTCCTGCAATCCCGCCGCGACAGCGGGACCGCGGACTACGCCGAGTTCGACAACTGCAACACCCTGGGCGGCACGGGGCCGGGTCCCGATCCCTCCGCCGCAAGGAAGGCTGCCTTCCTTGCCTTCCTCTGAGCCCGGCCCGCTACCGAGCCCCGCCGTATCCGGCCGGGGCTTTCTCTATGCCCTGGAGGCGCCCGTGGCCACGCCACTTACTGCTGCTGAGTTCCTCGCCGCCCTCAGAGCCGAGGGCGTGACCGTCGTCGAGGTCGGCGACTGGAAGAACCACAACCGCAACGCGAAGGGACCGTGGGGTCCGGTGCACGGGGTGATGATCCACCACACCGTCACCAAGGGCACGGCGAACACGGTGAAGATCGTGCGCGACGGGTACGCAGGACTGCCCGGCCCGCTCTGTCACGGCATGATTGCCAAGGACGGGCGCGTGCACGTGGTCGGCTGGGGCCGCGCCAACCATGCAGGGTTGGGAGACCCGGACGTCTTGTCCGCGGTCATCGCAGAGCGGCGGCCGCCCGTCGACGACGAGGCCACCGTCGACGGCAACCGGGCCTTCTACGGTTTCGAGTGCGAGAACCTCGGCGACGGCCGCGACCCCTGGCCCGAGGAACAGATCGAGGCCATCGTCCGCGTCATCGCTGCGCTCTGCCGGCAGCACGGATGGGGCGCCCGGTCGGCGCTGCGGCACCTGGACTGGCAGCCCGGCAAGGTCGACCCACGCGGACCCGGCATGGACTGGGAGCAGGTCCTCGACCGCGTCACCACGCGGCTCGCGGGGACCAAGGCCGCGCCCGCGCCCGTCCCCGCGCCGGCCCCGCTGCCCACGCCGACCCGGCCGACCGTGTCCCTGTCCAAGCTGATCGCCGCTGCCCGGTCGAACCCGGCCGCGAAGGGCACGCCCGTCACCTACGCCGGGGTGCGCACCGTGGAGGCCGCGCTCGTCGACGAGGGCCTGCTCGCCAAGGTCTATCTGGACGGCCACTACGGCACGGCCACCAAGGACGCCATGAGCGGCTGGCAGGAGCGGTGCGGGTACCGCGGCCGCAAGCCCGGCGAGCCCGCCGACGGCATCCCCGGCAAGGACTCCCTCAGCCGCCTCGCTGCCAAGCACGGGTTCACCGTCACCGCCTAACCCGGAAGGAACCCCATGAAGATCTCCAAGGTGTGGAAGGCGGTCGTGTCGGGCGCTGCAGCGGGCGCTGCCGCTGCGGCCACCGCAGTGCAGGACGGCACGGTCACCGCCGCCGAAGGCCTCACGATCGCCCTGGCGGTGCTCGGCGCGCTCGGCGTGACCTGGGCCGTGCCCAACCGACAGGCGACCCCGCCGACCGACGCCTGAGCGGAGTAACCGATGGCCGACGAGCAGCTGTCCAATGGCGAACTCGGCCGGCAGATCGGAGCCCTACAACTACTGATCTCCACACGGTTCGCGGAGCTGAACAGCCGCCTCGACAAGGTCGTGTCACTGGACGTCTACACGATCCAGACCACGCACGTCGACCAGCGGCTGGCCCAACTCCAGGCGGACATTCAGCAAGTGCGCACCGAACGAGACCAGCTCGAGGACCACTTCGAGCAGTACCAGCTTGCCGAACGGGACCGGCGTGAACAGGAGCGGCAGAAGCGCCTCTACCAGGCCGTCATCCCCGTACTGCTTGCCCTGTTGTCCGCAGCGATCGCCGTATGGGCGGTGGTGTCCGCATGAGCACAGCCCGGAGAAAGCCCCACCTCCGCCGCAGGCGGGTGCCGCGCGCCGAGGCCCTGATCGCGGCCACCGCCCTGCTGTTCGCCGCGTTCATGGGCTGGCTCGCCGTGCAGGTCGTGACCTTGTCGGTGGACCTTCGCACCGCCAACAGCGCCCGCGACGCGCTCGCCCAGCAGGTGCAGCATCTGGGGCACACCCCGATCGCCGGGCCGCCAGGGTCCCGTGGCCAACCCGGAGAGAGCGTGACCGGACCCCGCGGGCCGCAGGGCGAACCGGGCCCGGCCGGACCGCCCGGCCCATCGGGGTCTCCCGGCCCGTCAGGCAAGCCGGGCAGGAACGGTACGGCTGGCAGCGACGGACAGGACGGCACCCCGGGCACCCCCGGCGCTACGGGCGAGCCCGGGGCCGCAGGCGCGGCTGGACCGGCAGGCCCGCAAGGCGAGCAGGGGATCCGCGGCGAGCAGGGACCAGCCGGACCGGAAGGCCCCGCAGGCAAGGACGGGCGGGACGGGAAGGACGGCAAGGACGGACGCGACGCCCCCGCCTGCCCCGACGGGTACAGCCCCCAAGCCCCGGCGTGGGATCCGGACGCGCTCGTCTGCCGCAAGGATGGCGCGCCGCCACCCAACCAGCCCGGCAACAACAGCGACGGCCCGCAGGCGCTGGGTCTCGACCCATACCGCCGCCAGTACCCATGACCACGGCCCCGCTCTCCCCATGTGGGAGGGCGGGGCCGCTTCGTCATGTCTGGGGTCAGCCCGCTTCGGGTGCCTGCCCGTACTCGGCCACCCACCGGTCACCGCGCATCACGATGTCCGCCGTCTCGACAGGACGCCCCGCGGCCTGGTCGTAGTAGGTCCGCTCGACGGCCATGACGGGGCCGGGCGGGGTCATGCCCAGGGCCTGCGCCTCCGTGCGACTGGCCATCCGGGCACGGACCCGCTCCACTGGCTCGCCCACGTTGATGCCGAGGACCCGCATCCGGGCAGCCACGCCAACACCGGCGTAGGGGCCGACCTCGGGCAGCGCTACCAGCGATTGCCCAGTGACCTCGAGGGGCTCCCACGATTCGGCGAGCTGCACCGGCTGGTCGTCGGCGAGGTACACGTAGCTGGTGTGCATCACCGGCGCGCCCTGGTCGATGCCGAGCCGGGCCGCCACGGCTTCGCTGGCCTGCTCGGTTGTCGACTCATGACGCCACGTCCCCACCGCGCCCTGCTCGGCGGCGCCTTGGGCGAACGGGCTGTCTTCGCTCCGCGCGCGGTGCCTGCGTACCAGCAGTTCGGCGGTGTCGTGGCCGCGGACGTAGTGGCCGGCGCCGTGGCGGGATACGACGAGGCCCTCGTCGACGAGCAGCCGATACGCGCTGGTGGCCACGGAGTTGCTGCCGCCGTACTCGCGGGAGATCTCGGAGACGGACGGAAGGCGGGCGCCTGGCGGGAGTTCGCCGGACTCGATGCGGGCGCGCAGTCTCTCGGCGACTCGCAGGTACAGCGGCGTCTCGGTGCTCACTGTCCGCCTCCCGTCGTGTGACTTGCGTGACAGAGTAGTGGGTCCACCGCTACTCTCGTACGAGAGTCATTCTCTCGCACGAGAGCGGGGAATTGCTGTGTCTATCAGCCTGCGAGCAGCAGCGTTACGCACCGCGCTGGAGAGCGCCCTCGACGAGCCGGTACACCTGCTCGTCACCGACAGCGGCGTACGCGTGTACGTGCCCGCCCCAGACGTCACCGACCGGGCCGCGTGGCTCCGAGTCATCAAGGCGCTGGGCAGCGCAGACGCTTGGGGCAGCACCGACGCACACGGCACCCCCGAGGTCTGGGCCGAGGTGGGGAACGAGCCATGAGCGAACAGACCGTCACAAGACCGCCGGCTTACACCGAGTACCAGGCCCTGCTGGACCACAGCGTGCGCTGTCGGCGCTGCCTCCGGACGCCGCAGCAGGCGTGCCCGACGGCAACCGTTCTGTACCGCGAGTGGTCGGCCGCCCGGAGGCAGGCGAGGGGGCAGGGCCGATGATCTGCGACCGCTGCGGCGAGCCGATCAAGGGCGAGGCCGAGGTGATCCCCGCTCACGCGCCGTCCGGGGCCGCACCCGACATCTACCTGCACCCGTACCCGTGCCATCCGACGGTGCCGAGGCAGACCGCCCCGGCCGACCGCTGGTGAACTCCCGGGTTCGGTCGGACGGCTGGCCGGGCCCGGGCCGAAGGGCCTCCGCCCCCGCCCCCGTCGGGGGCGGAGGCCCGTTCAGCGCATCACTGCAACTCTCAGTCAAGGAGTGAGCATGTCTGCACCTGTCATCGAAGCAGTCTCGGCGAGGACCCTCGTCGACGAGGACTTTTTCACGCGGCTGAGCGCCCGCGTGGCCAAGACACACGGCCTGGACCAGGAGGCGGCCGAGCAGATCACGGAACAGGCCCTCGCCTACCTGGCCACCTGCGCCCAGAAGCCGAAGGGGGCACCGTCCCTGTTCATGAGCCGGACCGTGGACCCGGCCTGGCACTCCTTCATGGAGTACACCCACCAGTACGACGACTTCTTTACCTCCCGCGGCTGGCCCAAGGTCCACCACAACCCGTGCGACGGCCACGGCGGCGCGACCTACCCGCCCGCGGCCGAGGTGCTGCCGCTCACCGTGGCGGCGATCGAGGCCGCCGGGTACATGGTCCGCCCGGAGTTGTGGCAGGCCGGCGTGGATTGCGAGGACACGTGCGGTGACGACGGCAAGGGTGGGAACCCGCTGCCGACGTGCGAGCACAGCGTCTGACCTGGGCAAGATCCGGTAGGTGATGTCGGCCCCCGCTCCTACAGTGGCGGGGGCCGGCGCACGAGGAGAGGCGGAACAGATGACGAGAGCGATGTCCGGGCGGGGCCGGATCACGGTCTTCTCTATGCTGCACGGCTGGCCAGGCCACTACTGCGTCCTCGCCTACACGACCGCCGGACGCTTCGGCGATGTTGCGGCCCTCGGTGTCATCCCCATCGAGGGGCTCGAGTTCGAGCCGGGCGACCTCTTCGCGATGGCGGGGCGGCACCAGCCGACCAGCCTGTACGGGCAGCCGCCGGAGCACGCACGCGCGGCCTGGCTCGCCTGCACCGGGTTCTCCGCACGGCTGACGCCGAAGCCAGACACGGTCAACTTCGATGACGCCGCCTGGTCCCTGGACATGACCCAGCAGGTGACGATGGCCAAGCCCATGTACGGGCACGAGCACGTCGCCGCGGGCCGGCTCCGGCTGGAGGACCCCGAGCTGATGGAGCAGGCGCGCGCCGTCTTCCAGGGGCACCTGGCGGGCGCGTAGGCGATCCCGGCCGGCCCCGCTCGTCCGCTCCCCCGTGGCGGATGGGCGGGGTCTCTTAGCTGAGGGCGGCGCGCAGCACCGCGGTGACGTCAGTGTCGGGGTCGGCGGCGAGCAGGACCTCCGTCGCCTGCTGGATCACCTCGTCGCAGGCGTCCGGTGGTGCTGCGGTCAGCACCTGGCGCAGCCATGCGAGGACCTCGCCGGCCTCAGCCGGCGGCGGGGTCTGCCACGGCAGCGGCAGACCGTCGCTGGCGTACGGAGCCGCTGGCAGTCCGACGCGCTCCGGGTGCACGCATACAGGGACGCCGGCCGCGGTGAAGCGGTGGCCGGTCTCCGGGTCGAAGGGGCATGCCCGACTGGGGCGGTCGACGACGTCGAACTTCCCGCCCGGGTGCCTCAGGGACGGGCAGACACCGCACACCGGCCGGCCGTCCGCCGCGAACGCGTCGCGCCCCGTCATCCCTGCACCACCTCGCTGTGATGGGCAGCAAGGTAACCGATGCGAACCGGGCGCCACGCCTCATCCTGAGGAAGCCACCCGGTAGAGGAGGCCTCGCTCGTCCGCTTCCCCCGTGGCGGATGGGCGGGCCTTCCTACCTCACAAGGTCGGCGAGCGGGGTGTCGAGCGCGGCAGCGATGCGAATGAGCGTGTCGACCTTGGGCGAGGCGTGTCCCTGCTCGATGCGGTTCAGGGACTGGCGGTCCATGTCGGCCCGTTCGGCGAGGCGTTCTTGGGTGAGGTTGGCCTCGAGGCGTACGGCGCGGATGCGGTCTCCGATGGCCCGTCGGCGGGCGATGACCCAGTCGGGTTGGCGGTCGGAGGGTGGCACCCGAACAACGCTGACCGCATCAAGATCATGTGTCTGTATCGCGGACCGTACACTCTTTGATCTTGACCAGCGGGGGCGTTTGATAGAGGCCTGAGGTGACCAACAACTATGGAGACAGGGGCGTTCGCGCGCCCGCTCCTGTCTCCACCGCTCTGGTACAACCGGAGCGCACCGCCCCGCCCTTGAACGAGGGCGGGGCGGTCTACGTTGTAAAGCACACGGGCCCCCGCCGACTCTCACGGCGGGGGCCCGGCCCGTGGAGCCATCCTCCCCGATGGGTTCCACAGGTTGCTGCGAGCGCGCGTCTGGCCTGCATGGGGAGATGGCCAGCCCTCGCCGCCGACACTTTACGCGTGCTTGGTGAACCCTCCACTACCTCTTTCGAGTGATGAGATCGCGTGGGGATGTGGCATCTATGTGGCATCCGATCATGAAAGCGGCCCCCCGTTCGAATGGAACGGGGGGCCGCTAGCCTTCTGACCTGCGGTGCAAGCTGTGCCCCCGGCAGGATTCGAACCTGCGACACCCGCTTTAGGAGA
>NZ_JBEYTS010000067.1:0-35966 GCF_040643155.1 Streptomyces sp. NPDC047453
CGCAGGAACTTCGGGGAATCAACCTTGCGGCCGTCGGCGAGGACGGCGAAGTGGTTCAGGCCGAGGTCGATCCCGGTGTCCGTCCCAGTCTCGGGAAGGATGTCCGGGTTGGTGTCGACGACGAACGAGGCCCAGTACCGCCCGGCGGCATCCATCGTGACCGTGACGGACGTCGGGATGGACGGCAGCGTACGGGACCACTTCACGCGCAGGTCGCCGACCTTGGCCACGTACAGGCGCCCGTTGCGCCGGATGCTGAACCCGTTCGCGGTGAGCCGGATCGACTGCCTGCGGTCCTTGCGGGACTTCAAACGCGGCGGGGCAGCCTTGGGGCCCCTGCGCTTGCCGGTGACCGAGGCGAAGAAGTTCCGGTACGCGGCGTGCAAATCCCGCAGCGACTGCACCAGCACCACGGAGGACACCTCACCCAGCCACGCCCGCTCATCGGTGCGCTTGGCAATGGTGATGACCTGCTTCTGCAAGTCGGTGTCCTTGACGTACGGCAGCCCCGCCGCGTGGGCTTCCTGCCGGGCACGCAGCCCGTCATTGAAGACCACACGAGCGCACCCGAACGCCCTCGCCAGCGCGGCGGACTGGCCGGGCTCGGGGTACACGCGGAAGTTGTACCTCAGCTGCACAGCCACGACCGTACCATTTGGTCCATGGCTGCAGAGACCGAATATCGCCGCGGCAGGCACGTAGTTTCAGCAATGCATGTCCATTTGGTCTTCGTGACCAAGTACCGGCGCGGCGTCCTGGATGACACGATGCTGAGCGTCTGCGAGGACACCATGCGCAAGGTGTGCGAAGACTTCGGAGCAGAGCTGACAGAGTTCAACGGTGAGGACGACCACGTGCACCTGCTCGTGCACTACCCGCCGAAAGTCGCCGTCTCCAAACTGGTGAACAGCCTCAAGGGCGTCTCCGCGCGCATCCTGCGCCGGGACTTCACCGGCCGCGTGAACCAGGCAATCATGCATGGACACTTCTGGTCCCCGTCGTACTTCGCAGCATCGTGCGGCGGCGCACCACTGTCGATCATCCGGCAGTACATCGAACAGCAGAAACGCCCGGTCTGACGGCCGGGCGCGCTTCGAGGATGCGCTAACCCCGCCCTGAAGGGACGGGGCTTGCGCGCAAGATCACCGGTCACCACATCAGCATGATTCCAACTCGTGGTGACACGCGGTCCGGGTCGAGAAGGATCTGCTCTGCAAGGCACATTCCACGTGGCGCCCTCCGGGGCGCCACCGCGTCTTGGACCATCCCCGATGCGGCAGGGAGCACGCACTCATGCAAGTCCCCCTCTACCAGGCCAAGGCGGAGTTCTTCCGCATGCTCGGGCACCCCGTGCGCATCCGGGTCCTGGAGCTGCTCCAGCACGGTCCCGTGCCCGTACGTGATCTGCTCGCCGACATCGAGATCGAGCCGTCCAGCCTCTCGCAGCAACTGGCCGTGCTGCGACGCTCGGGCATCGTCGTGTCATCCGGGAGGGATCCACGGTCCGTTACGCCCTCGCCGGCGGCGATGTCGCCGAACTGCTGCGCGCGGCCCGCCGCATCCTCACCGAACTCCTGGCCGGCCAGAACGAACTGCTCGCCGAACTCCGGCAGACGGACGGCGCCGCGACCGCGGGCGCCCCGGGCGGACAGCAGATGTAGCCGACTCGCTCAACGGCGCCGAGTCGGCGGCTCCGGGCCGAACGCGGCGGTCTTCAGCGAACGCCGCATGGCCAGCACCATCGGGCGCTCCACGAACCGGTGCACGAGATAGGACAGCACGACCAGCGCGGCGACCGTGACTCCGACCAGGAGCAGGGGATCGACCCGGTCGCCGAAGTGGTGCGCGACGGTCATTCCGAGCGTGTCGTGCAACAGGTACAGAGGGAAGGTCATCGTGCCCATGACGGTCAGCCCGCGCCAGCGAAGCCGGCGGGTCCAGCCGAGCGCGATGGCGCAGACCATCAGGAAGAAGACCGTGACCGCCAGGACCAGCCAGCCGCGCCACGGCGACCAGGTCTCCCAGTTGTTGCGGCCACCGGTGGGTGCCAGCAGGAAGTGCAGTGCCAACAGCCACGACATGGCGACGATGCCCCACAGCAGAGGTGTCGGCCGGTACCGGTGCATGAGGTAGAAGGCCATGCCCGCGATGAAGTACGGGGCCGACGTCGGGTTCACCACGAGCGTGAGCAGCGGGATGTGGGCGGCGGGCGCGAGTACCGCGGCGACCGTCCACAACCCGCAGAAGATCACTACGCGCTGGTAGGTGAGGCCCTTCCACACCACGACCGCGAACGTGAGGTAGAAGCAGAGCTCCGGCCAGAGGGTCCAGTAGACCGGGTCCAGGTTGGACACGCCGAGCGGGGTCTGCAGCATCGTGAAGTTGGCGAGCAGGACGCGCGGGTGCGGGTGTCCGAAGGGGGTGTCGGCGAAGTAGATGACGCATGCCGACACCAGGATCGCGATCCAGTACATCGGGTACAGGCGGGTGACGCGTGAGATGAAGAAGTCACGCGGTGTGCGCCCCCACGCGCTCATGCAGATGACGAAGCCGCTGATCAGGAAGAACAGGTCGACGCCGAGCCGCCCGAAGGCGAGGTAGCCGTGCAGCTCCGGGAAGAGGCTCTGGTAGGGGCGCCCCCAGATGCCCTTCATCGCCCCGGGGGTCTGGCCGACGAAGTGGAAGAGCACCACCGACAGCGCCGCCAGGAACCGCAGCCCGTCCAGGGCGGCGAGCCGGTCTCTTCCCTTCCCGGCGACGATCACCCGTGCCGCAGGGGGCGCCTGCGGCACCAGCACTTCCTCTGTGACCGCCCCCTCGTTCCGCGGTCGCGTGGCTGCACCGGCCGATGCCCTGCGATCCGTGTGGGTCATATCTCCCGTTCCAGAGTCGTCCTTCACCGAAAGGGCCCTGGAATCCGGATCACATGCCCGACGGGCGGATGGCGATTTCACCGAGTTTGCACTCATTCCGCTGCGGGGCGAGTGCCGGCACCGCCCTGGCCCACAGAGGGGCCCTACCCGATGTCTCCGATGGGATACGGGACCGCCGGGGTGACAAGGACCGCACATAGGAGCGACCCCTCCCCCGCCGGGGCGCCCTGTCATCCCGGATACTCCCAGCCGAAGACCGTCGGAGCCCGCCCCCCCCAACAGCGTCAACTCGATGAACGCCCCGGTCGCCGTCGTCTACCCTCCGAGCATGGTTGATCACTGCGTTGTCGACGTAGGCGGGATCCGACTGGCCTATCAGGTGTGGGGGGCGCCGTATGCCCAGCCGCTTGTCCTCTTGCACGCGCTGGGTGAGAACGTCACCACCTGGGACAGCGTGGCTCGCGTCTTCGCGCGCAGCCGACGGGTGTATGCCCTCGACCTTCGCGGTCACGGCCGCAGCGACTGGCCGGGAGACTACTCGCTGGAACTCATGAAGGCCGACGTGGTCCGGTTTCTCGACGTGTTGGGACTCGGTCCCGTGGATCTGATCGGGCATTCCATGGGCGGGGTCGTGGCCTACCTGCTCGCGGAGGACCACCCGGAGCGGGTCGGACGGCTCGTTCTCGAGGACGTTCCGGTCCCCCGTCCCCGGGAGCCGACCGTCCCGGCCAGGCCGGACGGCGAACTGGACTTCGACTGGGAAACGGTGCCGGCCATCAGACGCCAGATCGACCACCCGGACCCGCGGTGGCTGGAGCGACTCGGCCGGATCACCGCCGAAACCCTCGTGCTGGCCGGCGGTCCGCACAGTCACGTCCCCCAGGACGGCATCGCCGAGCTCGCCCGCCGCGTCCCCGACGGGAGCGTGGTCACCATCCCGGTCGGGCACCTGATCCACGCTGCGGCGCCGGAGGCATTCACGGAGGCGGTTTGCGGGTTCCTGCCCGCGGTGAGCGACCGGTGCCGGTGAAGCGGCGGGGCTGTTCCCGGTCTCGACTACTCTGCGGGGCGTGATCAACTCGTACGCGGGACTTGATGATGCCGGGGTTGCCATCGCTGCGGCACGTGCGGGCGCGGACGTGGTGCGCACCTTGTACGGCCGGCCGCTCGCCCGCGTCGACAAGGGTGCCGGGGACTTCGCCACGGCCGCCGATGTGGAGGCCGAAAAGGCGATCTTCGCCGTCCTCCGGGCCGCCCGGCCGGATGACGCGGTGCTCGGTGAGGAGAGCGGACGGCAGGGTGCTTCCGACGCCGCGCGTCAGTGGTTGGTGGATCCGTTGTGCGGCACGCTGAACTACGCCGTCGGCAACATGCTGGTCGCTGTCAACGTGGCGCTGCGCGACGGGGCGGCGGCGGTGGCCGATCCGTTCAGCGGCGAGGTTTTCTTCACCAGCGGCGAGGCCGCCTGGGTGCGGCGGGATGGGGCCTCTGTGCTGCTGACGCCCACGCCCGCGACCCGGCTGGTGGACGTCAACCTGGACCCGCCGTTCCCGAGCGCGCCCGGCTTCCGGGCCGTGGACCTGCTGGCCTGCCCCGGGTTCGTCGAGCGGTTCCGGCCGCGGGTCGTCTCCACGACAATCGCGTTGGCCTGGGTCGCTGCCGGCAGGCGCGCCGCGTACGTCACCGACGGCGGGGACCTGTCCGGGAGCGTGCATTTCGCCGCCGGTATCGCTCTGTGCCGGGCCGCCGGCTGCGTGGTCACCGGGATCGACGGCGCTCCGATCGGGCCGGCGGCCCGCGGACTCGTCGCGGCCGCCGACGCCGATACCCATCGGACGCTGATGGCGATGATCCGCGACTCGGCGACGGAATCCGCCTGTACGACAACCCCGGCGGCGCCCCCGTCCGACTCGAACTGCTCAACGGGGACGACCACTCGGCCACGGTGAACGTGCGGTACCGCCCGGTCGCGACCGGTACCGCATCGCACAGCGAATTGAATCTGCCGCATGCCACCGGAGGGCTCACGTGCGGCAGTTGTCACGCGGTGCCGTGGCCGTCCAGGAAGCGGAGCAGTACCGAGGCCTCCTCGCGGAGTCGGGCGGCTCGGTCGGCGTGTGCGGGGGTGGTCAACTGCTCTGCGGCTTCGAGTCGTTCGGTGGCCTCGGCCCGCACGATGTCCGCCACGCCGCTCTCGCTCAACTCACGTCGCAAGGCCTCGGTGGCGCCGGCACCGACCGGTGACTGTTCCAGGGCCAGGCCACGCGTCTCGGTCTCGCCCACGGGCACCGCCTCCGCGTTGTCCAGTGCGGCGAGTGTCGCGCGCAGGGCGCTCACCGCGGCCTTGTCGCGGGCGCGCATCGCTTCCGGGAGGGCTTGACGCATACGTACACGTAGGGACATGCCGGGACCCTACGGGGCTGGTCCTGGTCCCACAACGCAATATCCCGGGCCCCCGGCTGGTCACAGCCGTCAGCGTGGATTCGCCAGTGCCCGCTTGATGAGCATCGATGCTTCGGGCGGCCAAGGGGCGGTCGGCGGAGGGTGCGCGCGGCCCGGCGCACGCGGTGTGCGGTTCCGGTGAGGGCCCTCGCCCGGCGAGCAGTACCGCCAGCGCCTCCCAGTGACCCAACCGCTGGTCCGGGAGTGCCGACAACTCGTCGACGTAGCGGCCTGGTTGCAGCAACTGCGCCAACCGGCCCGCCGCTTGTACGGCGGCAGCGAGGAGAGCGGAGCGCAGACGCCGCCGGAACCGCGGAAGCCCGGCGGGCGCAGAGTGGTGCCGACGTCCCGTATCAGGCCCCTGACCGTCGCATCGAGGTCGGGCATTGCCCTACGACAGGCCCTCGATCACCGAGAGTCCTCAGCGCTTGAGGAAGGCCTCCACCTCGTCGCGGTGGGGCAGCGACGGCTGGGCGCCGGGGCGGGTGGTGCTGAGTGCCGCCGCGGCGCAGGCCCAGCGGGCGGCCTGTTCCAGGGTGCGGCCCTCGGCCAGGGCTACGGCGAGCGCGCCGCAGAAGCAGTCGCCGGCCGCCGTGGTGTCCACCGGCTGGACCGCGAAGGCCGGGATGTGCAGCCGCGCGGTGCCCTCCAGGAGCAGCACGCCGTCACCGCCGAGGGTGACGATGACCGCGCCCGGTCCGCTCAGTTTGCCCGCGGCGGCGGCGACCTCGTCGATCGTTTCCGGGACCGGGGTGCCGGTGAGGGCGGCCAACTCGGTGCGGTTGGGGACCAGTACGTCGACGTGGCGGGGCGGGACGGCGCCTGCGACGGCGGGTGCGGGGTTGTGCACGACGATGCCGCCCGCCAGCTCGGCGGCCGCGTGGTTGGCCTCGTCGGGGACCTCCTGCTGGAGGACGGTGACCTTGGCCCGGTTCAGCACGTCGGCGGCGGTCCGGCAGTCGGCCGCCGTCAGGCGGGAGTTGGCGCCGGGGCTGACGATGATGGAGTTCTCGCCCGACGGGTTGACGGCGATCAGCGCGCGCCCGGTGGGCACCCCGGGGGTGCGGGTGAGGTACGCGGTGTCGACGCCTTCGGCGCGCACCGCGGCGGCCATCACGTCGGCCGCCTCGTCCTCGCCGACGCGGCCGATCATGGCGGCCTGCCCGCCGAGCCGGGCCGCGACGACCGCCTGGTTGGCCCCCTTGCCGCCGGGGTGCTCGACGATGTCCCCGCCGAGCACGGTCTCCCCGGGCACCGGGTGCCGGGGAACGGGTGTGACGAGATCGAGGTTGAGGCTTCCGACGACTGCGATCACTGGTGTTCCTCTGGGGTTCTGCTGCCGGGAATGGTCGTGGGCGCGACGGCGCGGGGCGTGCTGGAGGCGCGTACGACGAGTTCGGGTGAGAGGCGGACGGACCGGTACGCCTCGGCTCCCCCGCCGGCGAGCCGCTGGTCGAGGAGCCGGAGCGCCTCGGCCGCCACTTGGGCGGCCGGCTGGCGGACGGTGGTCAGGTTCGGTTCGGCGAGGCTCGCCATGGGGATGTCGTCGAAGCCGGTGACGGCGACCTCGCCGGGCACGTCGACGCCGAGTTGTCCGAGACGTTGCACCGCTCCGACCGCGATGAGGTCATTGGCGCAGACGACGGCATCCGGGCGGGCCGGCCAGATCCGCTCGACCGCGGCCCGCCCCCACTCCACGGAGAAGTCGCCGAGTTCGGTGCGGTCGGATGCCGTCGAGTCCAGGGCGGCGACGCCCGCCGCGTAGGCCGTGCGCCGTTCGACGGCGGTCGAGGCGGTACCGGCGGCGCCGAGGAAGCAGAACCGGCGGCGCCCGGTGCGGGCCAGGTGGTCCAGGACGAGGGACATGCCGGCGGCGTTGTCGACGGCCACCGAATCGGCGATCCCGGGGCCGCAGGAGCGGTCGAGCAGGACCAACGGGACGCGGGCCGCCGCGAGTTCGACGGCCTCGCGGCTGTGCGTCTCGTCGACGGGGATGACCAGCAGCGCGTCCACCTGCCGGTCCAGCAGTGCGGTGATCCGGGCCGCCTCGGTCCGCGGGTCGTCGTCGCAGTCGGCGAGCAGCAGGGCGCGGCCCCCGGCGTGCAGGGCGTGCTCCACCTCGCGTACGAGGGAGGGGAAGAAGGGGTTCGTGATCTGCGGCAGCACCAGGCCGATGGTGCCGGTGGAGCGGCTGCGCAGGGCGCGGGCGACCTGGTTGGGACGGTAGCCGAGGCTTTCGGCCGCGGCCCGCACGCGGCGTGCCGTCTCCGCTCCCACCGGGCGGGTGCCGGCCAGCACGCGGGACACCGTGGCGACGGAGCAGCCCGACGCGCGAGCCACGTCTCGCAATGTCACCTCGGTCACCATGCTCCGCCCCCTTCTATCGGGTCGGTTTCCTGGCCGGCACCTGGGCCTCCAGCACCGACCAGCACCGATGCCGGAGAACGTTATCACCCGCCTCCTCCGTCGCAGACTGTCCCCGAGCAGGGGTACGTGAAGGAAAGATGTAACGGCCATTGACACATCGGCGAGAAATGGGCGAATGTTCGGGAGAACGTTTTCCCTAACGTCTCCCGAGGCGCCGGACCACTCGGCGCCCTCCGGACGCGTCCGCCCCTGGGCGTCCCCGGAGATCGGTTTCACCAAAGGTAAGCGAGCAAAGGGGCTCTCCGTTGGCCAGAAAGATCATCCTCGACTGCGACCCGGGGCACGACGACGCCATCGCCATGCTTCTGGCGCACGGCAATCCCGAGATCGAGCTCGTGGCCGTCACGACCGTGGTCGGGAACCAGACGCTGGAGAAGGTGACCCGCAACGCCCTGTCCGTGGCCCGCATCGCCGGGATCACCGGGGTGCCCTTCGCCGCGGGTTGCCCCAGGCCTCTGGTGCGCGCCATCGAGACGGCGCCGGACATCCACGGCGAGTCCGGGCTCGACGGACCCGTGCTGCCCGAGCCGACCCTGGAACTGGACCGCCGCCACGCGGTCGACCTGATCATCGACACGGTCATGTCGCACGAGCCGGGCGAGATCACGATCGTGCCGACCGCCGGTCTCACCAACATCGCCATGGCGGTCCGCAAGGAGCCGCGCATCGCCTCGCGCGTCCGCGAGGTCGTCCTGATGGGCGGCGGCTACCACGAGGGCAACTGGAGCGCGGTCGCCGAGTTCAACATCAAGATCGACCCCGAGGCCGCGCACATCGTCTTCAACGAGAGCTGGCCGGTCACCATGGTCGGTCTCGACCTCACGCACCAGGCGCTCGCGACGCCCGCCGTCACCGAGAAGATCGCCGCGGTCGGCACCGCGCCCGCCAAGTTCGTCCTGGAACTGCTGGACTTCTTCGGCGCGATGTACGAGCAGGCCCAGGGCTTCGAGTTCCCGCCCGTGCACGACCCCTGCGCGGTCGCGTACGTCATCGACCCGGAGGTCATGACGGTGCGCAAGGCCCCCGTGGACATCGAGTTGACCGGCACCCTGACCCTCGGCATGACCGTGGCCGACTTCCGGGCGCCCGCCCCGGACGACTGCCACACCCAGGTCGCGGTGAAGCTCGACCACGAGCGGTTCTGGAACCTGGTGGTGGACGCCCTCGAGCGGATCGGCGACGTCCAGGCATGACCGTTCCCAGCGTTTCCACAACCGGCAGACCGCCCGCCTCGGGGCAGGGCTCCCCCGTCCGGATCGGTGTGCTGCTGACCGCGCTGCTCGCCGCGTGCGTGGCCTTCCAGCTCAACGCCAGCATGATCAGCCCGGCGCTGAAGAGCATGGAGGGCGCCCTCCACGCCACCTCCGCCGAGATCGGGCTCACCCAGACCGCGTTCTTCACCTCCGCGGCCCTGTTCTCGCTGTTCCTGCCGCGGCTGGGCGATGTCGTCGGCCGCCGCAAGGTCCTCACCGGCATGCTGGCCCTGATGGCCGTCGGATGTGTCGTCGCCGCGTTCGCGCACAACGTCCCGGTCCTGTTCGCCGGGCGTGTCATCCAGGGCGTGTCCGGCCCGGTCGTCCCGCTGTGCCTGATCATGCTGCGGGAGGAAGTGACCGAGCCCAAGCGCTACGGCACCCTGCTCGGTGTGATCACCGCCTTCAACGGCGGAGTCGCCGGTGTCGACTCTCTCGCGGGCGGCTACCTCTCCGACCACCACGGGTTCCAGTCGGTCTTCTGGGCGATGGCCGTCGTGGCGGCGGCCGCCACGGGGATGGTCGCTCTGATGAGCCGCGAGTCCAAGGCGCCGGTCACCGCGCGCATGGACTGGCCCGGCGTCGTGCTCCTCGTGGTCTCGGTCGGCTCGCTGCTCATCGCGCTGAACGAGGCCGGCAAGCTCGCCGCGGCCAACTGGCCGCTGATCGCCCTGCTCGTCGTGGTCGCCGCGGCCGCCTTCGCGCTCTTCTGGCGCACCGAGGACCGCAGCGGGCATCCGCTGGTCGCCACGCGCCATCTGCGGCAGCGCTCCACATGGGCGCTCCTGCTGACCACGGTGCTCACCATGACGGGTGTGTTCGCCGTCATGAACGGGCTGATCCCGGCGTTCGCCGAGGACGCGCAGGCCGGACTGGGCATGTCCGCGCAGCAGTCCGCGTGGTGGACCCTCACGCCGTATGCCCTGGCCGGACTGGCCATGGGCCCGATCGCGGGCCGGCTGGCCGCCACCTTCGGATACGGCCGGATCCTGCGCATCGGCCTCATCGGGGCCGCGGCGACCGTCGTGCTGATGATCCTCACGCTGCACGGCCATTCGCGCGCCCTGCTGCTGACGGCGTCCATCCTGGTGGGGATCACCTATGCCGGGATCGGGAACATCGTGCTCAACGGGCTCGGCATCGTGCTGTCCCCGCGTGAGAACCCCGGGTTCCTGCCCGGTCTGAACGCGGGTGCGTTCAACCTCGGTGCCGGTCTGAGCTTCGCGGTGCTGTACGCGGTCAAGACCGCGGCCGCACCCGCCGACCCGGCGTCGACCGGCGACTACACGACCGCCATGATCACGGGTGCGGTCATCATGGCCGTCGCCGTCGTGACGTCGTTCCTCATCCCCAAACCGGTGGCTGCGGAAGCGCGTTGAGCACGCGGGCCCCGCCGGGAGTTCGCTCCCCGCGGGGCCCGCGTCGACGTGTGCCGTTCGCCGTCCGGCAGCATCGCCGGGCCGCCTAATGGTGAAGCGTCAAGCCGGTCCGGAACCGTGGGCGAGCGTCAGCGCCGAGTCCGCGTGCAGCATGACGCGCACCGGCGTGAAGGTGGTGGCGTCCACCGGAGACTCGCCGCTGCCGGGATTGCGCGGATGAGCGCCGACGCCTGAACTCGCCGCGGCCCTCTCCGCCCCGGGCCGACCCCTCACCCCGGAAGCCACGTTCACCCGCTTCCTCATCCGACTGATCGACGGCCTCGGAACCGACTGACCACTTCAGAGCCCTGCGGCATGATGATCAGCGTGAACACCGAGATGTCGAGAACGGCCGAGGTTCCTCGGAACCGGACTGCCGAGGGGATGGCCGCATGACGGACTGGTCGCGTCTCAAGCACGCCTACGGCTCCGCGCAGGACCTTCCGGCTCTGTTCGGCCGGCTTGAAACTGAGCCGACGAAGGACCTGTGGAACGACCTGTGGTCGCGGCTCTGTCACCAAAGCAGAACCTACTCGGCGCGTTCGCGAGCCGGCGGATCCGGAGGTGTACGTCTACCTGCTCCAGTCCGCCATGGCATTCGAGGGTGTCCCGGTGTGGTCCGAGTGCCTGGAGGGCTTGGCCGACGAAGAGTACGAGCTCGCGTGCCCGGAGTGCGACATGGGGGTGTTCATCGCGATCGGCGAGGCCGGCTACTTCTCCGCGGTCGGTGACTACGAGCCCGGCGCCCCCGGGCACACCACTGCGCCCCGCCCTCCCCGAGAATCTGGAGGGACCCGCGCGGCAGCTCCACGACGCGGCCTTCGAAGCGGGGGCCGAGCGCGTCGCCGTGGGGCTCACCCACCTCTTCGGCAGTGCGACGTGCGGGGAGTGCGGAGCCGAGTTCTCGGTCGCCGAGCAAGTGGCCGACCAGTACTGACACGGCTCGTCAAGGGCACCCGTGCGGCTCGGTGAGTGACTTCTCGCCGAGCCGCACGGAGGGTCGTTCAGCAGTTCTGCCACAGGCGGGTCATCACCCGGACGCCGAAGCGCAGGCCTTCGAGGGGGACCCGTTCGTCGACTCCGTGGAAGAGGCGGCCGTAGTCGAGGTCGTGGGGCAGTTTCAGGCCCTTGAAGCCGAAGCAGCGGATGCCGAGCTTCGTGAAGGCCTTCGCGTCGGTGCCGCCCGGGTTGCAGTACGGGACCGGATGCCCGTCGGGGTCCTCGGCGCGTACGGCCGCGCACATCGCGTCGACGAGGGGGCCGTCGAAGGAGGTCTCCATGGCGATGTCGTGGTTGACCCACTGCCGGGCCACCGACGGCAGGAGCAACGCGTCGATGGTGTCGACGAGTTCCTGCTCGTGGCCGGGCAGGAAGCGGCCGTCGACGCGGGCGGTGGCCCGGCCCGGGATCACGTTCGTCTGGTAACCGGCCGAGAACATGGTGGGGTTGGCGGAGTTACGCAGCACCACCTGCATGAAGTCGGCGACCGGACCGAGCTTGGCGAGTTCCTTGTCGAGGTCCTCGGCGTCGAAGTCGATGTCGACGCCCTGGAGCCGCGCGGCCTCGGCGAGCAGCGCGCGCACCGGTTCGATCAGGCGGATAGGGAAGGTGTGACGGCCGATGCGGGTGAGCGACTCGGCGAGGTCGGTGACCGCGTTCTCGTCGTTGGGCGAGGAGCCGTGGCCCGCGCGGCCGGTGGCCGTCAGTTCCATCCAGGCCATGCCGCGCTGGGCGTTCTCGATCGGGTACAGCCGCCGGGTGTCGTCGAGCGCGTAGCTGAACCCGCCGCCCTCGCCGATCGCCTCGGTGACGCCGGCGAACAGCTCGGGCCGGTGCTCGACCAGCCAGTGCGCGCCGTACCTGCCGCCCGCCTCCTCGTCGGCGAGGAAGGCCAGGACGATGTCGCGGGACGGCCGGGTGCCGGTGCGGGCGAAGTGCCGTGCGGTGGCCAGCATGACCGCCACCGTGTCCTTCATGTCGATGGCACCCCGGCCCCACAGGTAGCCGTCGCGGATCTCGCCGGAGAACGGCGGGACCCGCCACTCGTCCGGGTCGGCCGGTACGACGTCCAGGTGGCCGTGGACGAGCAGTGCCCCGCGGCCGGGATCGCCGCCGGGGATGCGGGCGACGACGTTGGCGCGGCCTGGCGCGCTCTCCACCAACTCCGAGGTGATGCCGGCCTCGGCCAGGAGCTCCACGACGCGGTCTGCGCAGGCCCGCTCGTCACTGGTGGGGTTGGAGGTGTCGAAGCGGATCAGCTCCGCGCACAGTTCGACGACCTCACGCTGTGCCTCCTCGGAGGCGGTGACGAGTGAGGGGGTGGTGCTCATGACGCTCCTACGGGGGCCGTGCCGGTGGCGGCCGGGGACTGCCCGCTGCCTTCGGAGGGCTCGTCGTCGAGGGTGGTGGTGCCGTACGTCCTGACCCAGCCGGCGAGTCCGAGCACGCTGTACAGGACGAAGGCGGTCAGCAGGGAGTTGAGGGCGGGGATCCCGCCGTCGTAGAACTTGCCGACGCAGAACGCCGCGGCCCAGATGACCAGGGACATCGGCACCCAGACCGGTGAGGTGGCGGGCAGGGTCTGCGCCTCGCGGGTGGCGTCGAGCGGTCCGCGCATGCGCCGCACCACCCAGTACTCGGCGACGATGATGCCGCCGACCGGCGGGATGGCCACGCCGAGCACCGTCAGGAAGTCGGTGAAGTGGGTCATGATGCCGACCGCGGACAGCAGGGTGCCGACGAGACCGAGGACGATGGTGACCGCGCCGCGGCTCAGGCGCTTGCGGAAGACGACCTGGAAGAAGTTCACGACGCCGAGCGAGGAGCCGTACAGGTTCCAGTCGTTGATCTTCGCCGTGGACATCAGGACGACCAGCACGCCGAAGACGCCGGAGGTGGAGAGCACGATCTGGGAGACCTGGTTGCTGCCCACCATGTGGCCGAGGAGGACACCGGTCATGCCGACGATGTACTCGGACAGGATCATGGACGAGGCGCTCTGCACGAAGACGTGCGCGCCCTTCTTGTTGTAGCGGGTCATCTCGGGCGCGACGATCGCGCCGGTCATGAAGCCGCCCGCGATGGCGGTCGCGGCGACCGACAGCGGGACCGCGGGGCCGGGGGCCGGCGAGTGGACGAGGTCCGAGATCGAGTGCTTGGTCAGGGCGTCGGTGACGGACCAGGCGACCATCGCGAAGAACAGCGGGGTGACGATCTTCGCGAAGACCGCCATGTACCGGAAGCCGAAGACCACCAGGACGGTGATGGCCAGGCCCGCGACGACGCACCACAGCCACGAGGGGCCGCCGACCAGCGCGGAGACGCTGTTGCCGAAGATCGTGTTCTGCACTCCGAACCAGCCGACGAGGCTGATGGCGATGACGAGGCTGACCAGCGCGGAACCGTTGCGCCCGAAGCCGACCCAGCGGGTCAGCAGGGGGGTCGCCAGGCCCTCGCGCATTCCGGCCAGGCCGATCGCGAAGATCACGACTTCCAGGATCACGGCGCCGAGGGTGAAGGCGAGCAACGCGTTGCCGAAGGACATTCCGACGCCGATGGTGGCGCCGAGCGTGAACTGCGAGATCGATCCGGACTGGGCGAGCCACTGGAGCAGCATCGTCCAGAAGCCGAGCCGTTCGCTGCGCGGGACGCGGGCGAGCGCGTAGTCGTCGCTGCCCAGCGCTCTGTGGCCGGCGGTGTCCGGTGCGGTGGCGGTGTTCTTGTGAGCGGCCATGATCACGACTCCCTGGGTGCGCGGCCGAGGGTCTGCAGGTGCGCCAGCGAGCCGTAACGGGACACGAGCTGGTCGAACTCCACGTCGTCGTGGAAGTCCAGGCGTCCGCCGCCGTAGGCCTTGGCGGTCTCGACGGCGAACCGGGCGGCGGCCGCGATGTCGGTCTCGTGGCTCGCGCCCGTCTGGCAGCCGGGCACCGCCGCGGCCGAGGTGACCGCGAGGCCGACGACCGGGGCGGATGTCGCCGTGGCCGGCTGAAGGATCGAATTGATGTGGTGTACACCGTTACCGTACGGGGTGATGTCCTGCGTGGTCACCGGGTACGTGACCAACGGCTCACCGGTGACCACGGCCAGCAGCTCCCCCAGCTGCTCGCCGACCTTGAGCACCCAGCCCTCCTTGACGGTGGGCGACAGGGCCAGGCCCTTGTGGTTGATGATCCGGTTGCCCTTGGTGGTGTCGATGGAGAGCACCGCCTCCATCTCGTCCGTGACCTCGTGCCGGTTCATGGTGGCGATGTCGACCGGCGAGTCCATGAACGGCACCGGGTCGTGCGGTGCGGTCGGGGCGTTCGGGCAGATGTGAGTGGCCACGATCACGTCGCCGTCGAGCACGTCGCCGCGGCGGCGCATGTCCAGCAGCTTGGCGGCGGTGGCGATCGCGGCGATCGCGCCGTCCGCGTCGGAGACCAGGCCGGTGATCTCCGGACGGGCACCCACACCGCCCAGCCGACCGACCACGCCGAGGGTGCGCGAGGCGCCACCGCGGCCGCGGCCGGTGCGGCCCGGCACGCGCACGAGGACGAAGTCCGTGGAGCCCCGCTCACCGGTGACGGTGGTGACCTGGGCGCCGGAGCCGGCGGGGCCCGCCACGGAGTCGAGGTAGGCGGCGACTCCCTTGCCGTCGGCATCGGGATCGTCCAGCAGATCCACGATGTCCAGGACGTACTTCAACATGGGCAGCTTCTCCTGATCCGCACCTGAGGCGGTGCTGACAGAAGATTCGGGATCCGTTAACCTTCTTCGCAACTGTTTCCCGTTATCTGCAATTCAGGTCTGAATGGCGAGATGGGCGGAGGGGCGGACGTCATACGGAGAGGAGTTGCCGTGCCTGACATCCCCGTCGACCGGAAGACCCCGGCCGGGGCACTGCAGACCGTCGACCGCGCCCTGCTGGTGCTGCTGGCGTTCGAGCGCACCCGGCCCGACTGGGGGGTGACGGAGGTCGCCACCGAGTTCGGCTGGGACACCTCGGTCGCACAGCGGCTGCTGTCCACCCTGGCCGGGCGCGGCTTCCTGGTGTCCGACCCGGCGACCCGCCGCTACCGGATCGGTCCCGCCGCCCTGCGGCTGGGCCGCCTCTGGGAGCGCTCCGGCTCGCTGGAACTGCTCGCGGAACCGGTCCTTCAGGAACTGCGCGCGGCGACCGGGGACACGGTCCTGTTCTGTCTGCCCGACAGCTTCCACATGCGGTGCGTGGCGGCGGTCGAGGGCGAGGAGGGGCCGCTGCGGTACTACCCTCTGGTCGGCGAGCTGTACCCGGCGCACGCGGGGGCGACCAGCAAGTCGTACTACGCGTTCCTGCCCGACGAGCAGCGCCACCGGCTGTTCCGCGGCCGGCCCATGGCCCGGTTCACCGAGCGCACGGTCACCGACCCCGACCAGCTGGAACGCGAGTTCCGCCAGGTCAGGGCGCAGGGCTACGCATGGACGGCCGGCGAGTACGACGCCGGTATCGGCACCGTCGCCGTGCCGGTCTTCCTCGGTGCCGAGCCCTACGGCAGCCTCAGCCTGGGGGCCGCGAGCGAGCGCTTCCCGGACGGTCCCGAGGACCGGCTCGACGCGTTGCGCAAGGCGGCCCGCCTGCTGGAGCAGCGGCTGACGCACCCGCCCCAGCACCACCGTCGCCCGCGCACCCGCACGGCCTGACGCAACGAACCCATGGTGAGGAACACCCCTTGAACCTGCTGCTCCTGTCCAACTCCACCCAGTACGGCCGCGGTTACCTGGAACACGCCCTCGACACCGTGACCGCGTTCCTGCCGGCCCGGGCACGGCTCGCGTTCGTGCCGTACGCGCTTGCCGACCACGACGCCTACACGGCCAAGGTGCGCGACGCGCTCGCCGGGGCCGGCATCGACGTGCACGGGGTGCACGAGGGCGGTGACCCGGTCGGCCGGCTCGCCGAGGCGGACGCCGTGTTCGTCGGCGGCGGCAACTCCTTCCGGCTGCTGACCGCTCTGTACCGGACGGGCCTGCGGGACGCGCTGATCAAGGCGGTCGGGGACGGGCTGCCCTACATGGGCGCCAGCGCGGGCACCAACATGGCCGCGCCCACGCTGCGCACCACCAACGACATGCCGATCGTCCAGCCCCCGTCCTTCGAGGCGCTGGGGCTGGTCCCGTTCCAGATCAACCCGCACTACCTGGACCCCGACCCGGGCTCCACGCACAAGGGCGAGACCCGCGAGGAGCGCCTGACGGAGTTCCTGGAGGAGAACGACGTACCGGTGCTCGGCCTGCGCGAAGGCTCCTGGCTGCGCGTGGCCGGACCCCGCGCCACGGTCGGCGGCGAGAACGACGCGCGCCTCTTCCGCCGCGGCACGCCGCCGCGGGAGGTACCGGTCGGCTCGGACGTGTCCGAACTGCTCACCGTCGCACCGGAGTACGACACACCGGCACGGTAAGTCCGGAAGCAAGCGCGGGGGCCGGGACGGCACGGGGGCCCGGAACGGCAGCGGGTCCAGGGCGGCGCGGGGGGCCGGGAGGGCCGGGGGCCCGCGCCGAGCGGCATGCCGGGGGTTCGGGCCGGACTCCCGGCACGACCAGGCGCCCGGCACGGGCGGGAGCACGCGCCAGGCGGCACGACGGCGGCTCGGGCCGGCCGGGACAGCCAGACCCCCCGGAACAGCCGGTGACCCGCACGGGCGGGACCCAAAACGGCCGAAGTCCCACACCAGACCGCGCGACAGCGGCTCGGACCAGCCGCCGCGACAGCCAGACCACCCGGTACAGCCAGTAGCCCGCACCGGCGGGACCCGAAACGGCCCAAGGCCCACACCAGGCCACGCGACAGCAGCACAGGCCGACCACCAGGACAACCAGACCCCCGGAACAACCAGTAGCCCGCACCGGCGGGACCCGAAACGGCCCAAGGCCCACACCAGACCGCGCGACAGCAACACGGGCCGACCACCAGGACAACCAGACCCCCGGAACAACCAGTGGCCCGCACCGCCGGGACCCGGAACAGCCGAAGGCCCACGGCGGGCCGCGCGTTGCGGGTTCGGGTCGGCCGGATACGGCCGGGGCCCGGCGCGGTCGGGGGCCCGGGCCGGGCGATGTGCCGGTGGTTCAGGCCGGCAGGCGCGGGACGCTGTCGAGCAGGCGGCGGGTGTACGGGTGCGCCGGCCGGCCCAAGACCTGGGCGGTGTCGCCGTGTTCGACCACACGGCCGCGTTCCAGGACGGCGGTGCGCTCGCACAGGGAGGCGACGACCGACAGGTCGTGGGAGACCATCACGAGCGTCAGCCCCTGCTCCTGCTTGAGCTCGGCCAGCAGGTCGACGACCTTCACCCGGGTGGTCACGTCGAGCGCGCTCACGGGTTCGTCGGCCAGCAGGACCCGCGGGGTGCAGACGGTGGCGCGGGCGATGGCGATCCGCTGGCGCTGGCCGCCGGAGAACTCGTGCGGATAGCGGTCCGCCGCGTCGGCCGGCAGGCCGACCCGCTCCAGGGCCGCGGCCACCTTCGGCCCAGCCGTGGCGCGGCTGTCGATGCCGAGGGAGAGCAGCGGCTCGGCCACGGTGGCGCCGACACGGCGGCGCGGGTCGAGCGAGGAGTAGGGGTCCTGGAAGACGCACTGGACGCCGCGCCGGAACCGGCGCATCTGCTCCCGGTCCCGCGGGGACAGTTCGGTGCCGTCGAACCGGACCTGGCCGGCCGTGGGGCGGGCGAGGCCCAGCAGCAGCCGCAACAGCGTGGTCTTGCCGGCTCCGGACTCCCCGACGAGCGCGAGACTGCGTCCGGCCTCGACCTCGAACGAGACGTCCTCGACCACGTTGCCCGTGCTGCCCCGGTAGCGCAGCGCGACGCCGGACAGTTCGAGTACGGGGGTCATCGCGCGCTCCTCAGGTCCAGGGCGGATTCCAGGCGCCGGGCGCTGGCGACGAGGGCCTTGGTGTACTCCTCGCGGGGCGCGCCGACGATGGTCTCGACCGGTCCCTCCTCCACGGCCCGCCCGTCCTTCAGCACCAGGGCGCGGTCGGTCACCTTGGCCACCACGGCGAGGTCGTGGCTGACGAACAGCACCGCCATGTCCCGTTCCCGGACCAGCGTGTCGACGAGTTCCAGCATCTCCGCCTGCACGGACACGTCCAGGGCGGTGGTCGGCTCGTCCGCGATGAGCAGTTTCGGTTCGCAGGCCAGGGCCATGGCGAGGGCCACGCGCTGGCGCTGCCCACCGGAGATCTCGTGCGGGAACGCGCGGGCGATGCGCTCGGGGTCGGGCAGCCGGACCTGTGCGAGCGTGTCCGCCACGGCGCGCTGAAGGTCCTTGCCCTTCAGGCCGGTGCGCCTGCGGAGGGGTTCGGCGATCTGGCGGCCCACGCGCATCAGCGGGTCGAGCGCGGTGAGCGGCTCCTGGAAGACGACGGCCGCGTCCCGGCCGCGCAGGGAGGTGAGCCGCTTCTCGGGGGCGCCGACGACCTGGGTGCCGGCGAGTTCGACGCTGCCGGTGGCGGTCATGCCGTCGGGCAGCAGACCGAGCACGGCGAGCGTGGTCAGGGACTTGCCGGAGCCGGACTCGCCGATGAGGCCGAGGCGTTCGCCGCCGGCCACGGTGAAGGACAGGTCGTGGACCAGGGTGCGGCCGTCACCGGTGCGGACGGTCAGCCCGCGTACGTCGAGGAGGTTCACGCGCGCCTCCGGCGGGTGGCCGGGTCGAGGGTGTCGCGCAGGCCGTCGGCGATGAGGTTGACGCCGATGACGAGCAGGACGAGCAGGATGCCGGGGGCGAGCGCGCCCGCCGGGGCGGTGGTGAAGGTGGCCTGGGCCTCCTGGAGCATCCGGCCCCACGAGGCGTTCGGCGGGGGCGCGCCGAGCCCGAGGTAGGACAGTCCGGCCTCGGCCAGTACGGCCAGACCGAACTGGAGAGCGAGGTTGACCACGAGGGTGGGCCAGATGTTGGGCAGCACATGGCCGACGACGGTCCTGGGCCAGGGCGTGCCGGAGGTGCGGGCCGCGGTGATGTAGTCCTGCGCCAGCACGCGTTTGACGAGGATGCGCACCAGCCGGGCGACGACCGCGCTCTGCGCCAGGCCGATCGCGAGGACGGCCGAGCCGAGGGTCGCCGAGCGGGCGGCGACGATGAGCATCGCGAGCAGCAGCGTGGGGAAGGCGATGAGGATGTCGAGGAACGCCGAGAGCGTGTCGTCGAGCCAGCCCTGCGCGAACGCGGCGAGCACACCGAGGGTGACGCCGATCGCGGCGGCGACGAGCACCGACCCGAGACCCGCCTCAATGGCGATCCGCGAGCCGGTCATCACCTGGGTGAACAGGTCGCGCCCGAGCTTGTCGGTGCCCAGCGGATGTCCGTTCCCGGGACCGGCCAGCCGTCCGCCGGAGGTGTCGTCGGCGGGGTAGGGCAGCCAGAACAGGGAGATGAGGGCGAGGAGTGCGATGAGGCCGGCCAGGACGCAGCCGACGACGAGCGTGGCAGAGCGGCGGGACCGGCGCCGGCTCGGGGGCTTCTCCTCCGGCCGGACGGTGGGCAGGGTGTCTGCCTGGGTCATCGGGCACCTCCGGAGAGCCGGCCGCGCAGGCGCGGGTCGATGATCCGCTGGACGAGGTCGGCGACGAAGCCGATGAGCAGCACGGCGAGGGTGGAGACGAACAGCACGCCCTGGATGACGGGGTAGTCGTGCTGGGCGATGGCGGTGGCGAGCAGGGAGCCGAGGCCGGGCAGCGCGTACACCGATTCCACGACGACCGCGCCGAGCAGGGTCGAGGCGAGCTCGATGCCGAGGATGGAGATGACCGGTACGGAGGCGTTGCGCAGGCCGTGCCGCCACATCGCCCGGCCGAAGGACGAGCCCAGGGCGCGGGCGGTGCGCAGGTAGTCGCTGCCGAGAACGTCGAGGGTGGCGGAGCGGACGTAGCGGATCAGGGACGCGCTCATCACCAGGGCGATGGTGGCGACCGGCAGGACGAGGGAGCGGATCGCCTCGGCGGGCTCGGACCAGCCGTCCGGCGGGAAGCCGCCGGACGGGAGCCAGCCTGCGTTCAGCGCGAAGACGGCGATGAGGATCATGCCGAGCCAGAACACCGGTACGGCGATGCCCAGTTGGGACGCGCCGCTGAGCAGTGCGCCGTACCAGGTGTGCCGCTTGTGCGCCGCGACGAACCCGGCGGGCACGGCGAGGACGACGGCGAGGGTGAACGCGGCCAGGGTCAGCGGCACGGTGACGCTCAGCCGGGAGGCGACCTCGGGTCCGACCGGCAGCGAGCTGACGAATGAGGTACCGAGGTCGCCGCTCGCCAGCTGCCCGAGCCAGTGGACGAACTGCTCGGGCAGCGGCCTGTCGGACCCGATGGAGTGCCGTGCCGCGGCGATCTGCTCCGGGCTCGCACCCACCGAGGTGAGTGCGTTGGCCGGGTCGCCGGGCAGCATCCGCAGCAGGACGAACAGCACCACGCTCGCCAGGGCCAGCGACACCAGGAGGAAGGCGAAGCGGCGCAGGAGATAGCGGGCCATCAGCCCTTCTTCTTGATGTCGTAGGCGTAGAACTGCGAGTTGAGGCCGTTGAGCGGGTAGCCGGACAGCTTGCTGTTCGCGACGACGATCTGCGGGTACAGGTACAGCCAGTCGCTGGCCGCGTCCTCGGCGGTCTTGCGGTTGACCTTCTTCAGCAGCTCGGTCTGCTCGGCGGTGGTGGAGGCCGCTTCGGCCTGCTCGACCCACTGGGTGACCTGCTTGTTGTCGTAGCCCCAGTAGAAGTCGGGGTTGCCGTACCAGACGAGGTCGCGGTCGTTGACGTGCTCCTGGAGCGTGGCCGAGAAGTCGTGGTTCTTGTAGACCTTCGTGTACCACTCGTCCGGCGTGATCGTGTTGATCTTGACGGTGACGCCGACCTTGGCGAGTTCGGACTTGATGAAGGTCGCGGCGGTGGGGTGCGGGTCGTAGTTCGGGGTGTCGAGGGTGAAGCTGAAGCCCTTGGCGTACCCGGCCTCGGCGAGCAGCTTCTTGGCCCGCGCCGGGTCGTAGGCGTTGACCTTGGTGAGGTCCTCGTACCAGGGGTCGGTGGGCGGCACCATCGAGCCGATGAGCTTGCCGTAGCCGCCCCAGACCGACTCAAGCAGCTTCTTGTCGTCGATGGCGGAGGACACGGCCTGGCGCACCTTGACGTCGGTGAAGGGCTTGGCCTTGTCGTTGAAGGCGAGCAGCAGCTTGGTGGTGGAGTCGCCGTCGTTGACCTTGTAGTTCTGGTTGTTCTTGAACTGGTCGAGGGCGTCGGGCGACTGCTCGCTGGTGACCACGTCGACGGCGTTGGTCAGCAGCGCGTTGTTGAGGGCGGTCGCGTCCTTGTAGTAGTGGAAGACGGCCGTCTTGTTCGCCGCGGCCTTGCCCCAGTAGCCCGAGAACCGGTCCAGGCTCAGGGCGGAGCCGCGGGTCCACTTGCCGAGCTGGTAGGGGCCGGTGCCGTCCTCGGTCGTCTTCAGGTTCTTCGCCTGGGAGTTGATGATCCAGACGTAGGAGAGGTTGTAGACGAAGGAGATCGACTTCTTGGACAGCGTGACCTTCACGGTCCGCGCATCGGGGGTGGCGATGTCCTTGATGACCTGGAGGTTGGCCTTGCGGGCCGACTGGGAGTCGTCCGCGATGACCTTCTCCAGGCTGTACTTGACGTCTTCGCTGGTGAGGGCCTTGCCACTGTGGAACTTCACGCCGTCGCGCAGGGTGAAGGTGTAGGTGAGTCCGTCACCGCTCACCTTGTGGTCCGTGGCGAGCAGCTTCTCGACCTTGCCGTCGTCGGTGAGCTTGAACAGCCCTTCGTAGACGTTGCCGTTGAGGGCCTCGGTGACGCCCTGGCCGCCGCCCGCGGTGTTGTCGAGGTTCTGCGGCTCGTAGAGGGAGCCGATGTTGACGGTGGCGTCCTTGTTCACAGCGCCGCCGGAGGCGCTGCCGCCCGAGCCGGAGCCGCCGCAGGCGGTCAGGGTCAGGGCGAGGCCGGCCGCGGTGGCGGTGGCGTACAGGGACGTCTTCTTGATGCTCATGGCTGTGGGCGCTTTCGTGCTGGTGGTGCGGGAGGCTACGGGGGTGATCAGTGCTGTGCGGGGAAGCCGCCACGGAAGACGGGGAGCTTCTCACCGGCCTGAACGGGCAGGTGGAAACGGTTCTGCCGCGGCGGCATCGGACAGTTGTACTGATCGGAGAACCCGCAGGGCGGCACGAAGGCGCGGTTGAAGTCCAGCAGGACGCGGTCGTCGTCCTCGGTGCGCTGTACGAACAGGAAGCGGCCGGCGCCGTAGGTGGTGTCACCGTTGGTGGGGTCGCCGAAGACGAGCAGCAGGGTGCCGTCGTCGTCGAAGGCGCTGAGGGTGTAGGCGCGGCCGTCGACGGTGAGCGTGATGTCGCCGGGGACGACGAGGTCGCGGGTGCCGCCGTTGTCCCGGATGTGTTCGAAGGCCACACGCCGGGCGCCGGGCACGGGCGTGTAGGTCGCCTCGATCACCCAGGCCGGGTCGTAGGGGAACACGTCGACCCGGTCGAAGTGGCGGACGGCGGGCGAGTCGGCGTCCCAGAACCGCAGGCCGTGCTCGGGCTCGCCGGTGACGAGGTCGGTGCGCTGGAGCGTGGTGACGGTCACCGTGTGCGGCTGCCCCGCGCGCGCGGCCTCGGCGTCCGGGCGCTCACCGGCCGGCAGCCAGCGGGTCTCGACGAGGGCGAGGTTGCCCGTCGGCGAGGTGAGGGCCCGATGGCGCTCGGACCGCCATGCTTCCCACTCCCCCGCGGGGTCGGCTGTGGGCTGGTCGGTGATGGTGTGGGACATGTCAGGACTCATTCGCGCAGCGTTCGTCGGCATCACGCCGCAGATGTCACGCCGCGTGAATTGATGGCCAAAGCATCACCTTTATCTTCTATAAGACTCTCTAATGTCAAATGAGATCCACAGCTCGGACAGCGGCCCGGGGCGACAGGCCGGGCACGGCCTGTCGCCCCGCCGGCCTGCCGTCCCGGAGCCCGGCGTCAGTGACGCAGCAGCAGCGTGACACCGGCCACAACGGCACCGAGCACGATCGCGGCGACGCCGTGGGCGACGCGGTGCGAGCGCAGCCCGGGCAGCAGCCGGTCCACGGCGATCCGGCCAGGGCCGGTCAGGGCGAGAGCCACCGCGGACAGGGCGATGAGGAGCTCGTACTCGACGCCCTGCGGGGCGAAGAAGCCGCCGCCCCACTTGACGGAGATCGCGTTGACCAGCGTGCCGGCGACGGCCGCGGCGGCGAGCGGGGTGAGCAGACCGAGCACGAGGCCGAGCCCGCCGAGCGTCTCGCTGAGTCCGGCCACGACGGCGAACGCACGGGGCGAGGGGTAGCCGGAGGCGGCGAAGAACTGCCCGGTGCCGTCGACGCCGCCCCCGCCGAACCAGCCGAACAGCTTCTGGGCGCCGTGCGCGGCCATGGTCAGCCCGAGCGCGAGGCGCAGGACGAGAAGGCCGGCGTCGTAGGCGTGGGCGGGGGCCGCCGGAGCCGTCTCCGGCGCGGCGGTGGGGCGGGGCAGGGTGACGTCAGGAGTGGTCAAGGTGGGGGCTCCTCGGGTCGGACGGCGGGGGCCCACGACGCTGAGCGGCGGGACCCGACTTAACTTGAATCTTCAAGCTAACCCAGATGGGGCCGGTACTACAACTTTCAAGCAGCAGGGAGACGCCGACCGGGCTGCCGCGCCCCCGCGGGTGTGGTTACCGTCGGAGGTGGCGGCCCTTCGCCGGCCAAAGGGGCATCAACATGACCGCACACGACACGGCCCGGCAGGTTCTGGCCGGCCTGGACAGCAGCCTGACCGCGGACCTCGAAGCGCTCTACCAGGACCTGCACGCCCACCCCGAGCTGTCCTTCGAGGAGCACCGCACGGCCGCCGAAGTCGCCAGGCGTGCCCGGGACTTGAGCTATGACGTCACCGAGGGCGTCGGGCGGACCGGTGTCGTGGCCCGACTGGTCAACGGCCAGGGCCCGACCGTCCTGCTGCGCGCCGACTTCGACGCGCTGCCCGTCACCGAACGGACCGGACTGCCGTACGCCTCGACGAACGAGGGCGTGATGCACGCCTGCGGCCACGACGTGCACGTCACCTGCCTGTTCGGCGCCATGGCACTCCTGGCCGGCGCCCGCGAGCGGTGGTCGGGCACCGTGCTGGCCGTGTTCCAGCCGGCCGAGGAGCTGGGCCAGGGCGCCCAGGCCATGGTCGACGACGACCTGTACGCCCGGTTCGGCACCCCCGATGTCGTCCTCGGCCAGCACGTGATGTCGATCCCGGCCGGCACCATCGCCTGCCACCCCGGTCTCGCCTTCGCCGCCACCGACGCGCTCGACGTGCGCATGTTCGGGCGCGGAGCCCACGCGTCCATGCCGGAAGCGGCGATCGACCCGGTGGTGATGGCCGCCTCCACCGTGATGCGGTTGCAGACCGTGGTCTCCCGCGAGATCGCCTCCGCGGACCGCGCCGTGGTCACCGTCGGCGCCCTGCAGGCCGGCACCAAGGACAACATCATCCCGGACGAGGCCCGGCTCCAGCTCAACATCCGCACCTACACCCCGCAGGTCCGCCGGACCGTCCTGGGCGCGGTGGAGCGGATCGTCCGCGGCGAGGCGGCGGCCGCGGGGGCGCAGCGGGATCCCGAGATCAGCACCCTGCACACCTTCCCGCTGATGGTCAACGACGAGGAGGCGTGCGCCCGCACCATGGCCGCCATCGGCGACGTGGTCGGCCATGACAGGCTGACCGACCCGGGCGCCTCCTCCGGCAGTGAGGACGTCGGTGTCTTCGGCACCAGCGCGAACGTGCCGGTCTGCTACTGGCTGCTGGGCGGCGTCGATCCCGACGTCTACGCCAAGGCGGAGGCCGCGGGTACCAGGAGCCGTGACATCCCGCAGAACCACTCGCCGTTCTTCGCTCCCGTCATGCGGCCCACCCTCAGCAACGGCGTCACGGCGCTGACCACCGCGGCCCTCGCGTGGCTCGGCCCGGCCCCGCGTTCCGCGTGATCCACCCGCACGGAAGCCGGATCGAGTAGGGTTCCCGACGTGAACACCGGACCGGCGATACGCCACTCACGGATTGGCCACCCGGTGGAGGGCTGATCTCACCGCGGGTGCGGAGAAGGCACCCCCATGGTTCGGCACGCGGACCTCCCCGTGCTCGTGCACCACGACGAGTACGTTTCCGTGCCGAACTACAGTCAGGTCAGCGAATGACAGCCTCGTTCAACCACACCATCATCGCCTCCAAGGACCGCGAAGAGTCGGCCCGCTTCTTCCGCGAGCTGCTGGAAGTGCGGGCAGCGCCGTCCTGGGGCCCGTTCACCAACATCCAGCTCGCCGACGGTGTGCTGCTCCAGTTCGCCGAGCCGCCGGTGGAGATCCAGATGCAGCACTACGCGTTCCTGGTCGACGACGACCTGTTCGACCGGGCGTATCAGCGGCTGCGTGATCAGGGCATCGAGCACTGGGCCGACCCGCACCTGCAACTCCCCGGCGAGATCAACCACGAGCACGGCGGTCGAGGGGTCTACTTCAAGGACCCCGCCGGCCACGGGATCGAGCTGATCACCCGCCCGTATCTGTAACCGGGGCAGAACCGGTCAGGAATGGAGAAGCGCCGAGCGCCCGGCCCTCGGTAGCGTGGGCCGGGCCGTCCGGCGATCACGGGGGTGAACCGCGCGGACTCACCGGCTCCCCGGCCGGAGGGTCCGCGCGGACCAGGTGCGGGGATAATGCCTTGGTTCTCGCGCGGAGCGCGACCCCGGTGAGCGCCGGCCGGACGTGCGTCGCGCCACCCCGGCCCGGCACCGCCGCTCAGGCGGACACCCACGTTGCCGCGAAGGCGGCGCAGCCTCACGGATGGAGACACGATGAGCAAGGCCACGAGGACGGACACCCCGTCGCCCGCGCCGCACGCTGCCGACAGCCACGACATGATCCGCGTGCACGGCGCGCGCGAGAACAACCTCAAGGACGTCAGCATCGAGATCCCGAAGCGGCGTCTGACGGTGTTCACCGGAGTCTCCGGCTCGGGCAAGAGCTCATTGGTGTTCGACACGATCGCCGCCGAGTCGCAGCGGCTGATCAACGAGACCTACAGCGCCTTCGTACAGGGCTTCATGCCGACCCTGGCCCGGCCCGAGGTCGACGTCCTCGACGGGCTGACGACCGCGATCATCGTCGACCAGCAGCGGATGGGCGGCGACCCCCGCTCCACGGTCGGCACCGCCACCGACGCGAACGCGATGCTGCGCATCCTCTTCAGCCGGCTCGGGCAGCCGCACATCGGCTCGCCCAAGGCGTTCTCCTTCAACGTGCCCTCGATCAGCGGGGCGGGCGCGGTCACCGTGGAACGCGCCGGAAAGACCGTGAAGGAGCGGCGCAGCTTCAGCATCACCGGCGGCATGTGCCCGCGCTGCGAGGGCCGGGGCACGGTCTCCGACGTCGACCTCACCCAGCTCTACGACGACTCCAAGTCGCTCACCGAGGGCGCGCTGACCATCCCCGGCTACAAGCCGGGCGGCTGGAACTACCGGCTCTACAGCGAGTCCGGCTTCTTCGACGCGGACAAGCCGATCCGTGAGTACACCAAGCAGGAGCTGCAGGACTTCCTGCACCGCGAGGCGACCAGGATGAAGATCGCGGGCATCAACATGACCTACGAGGGTCTGATCCCGAGGATCCAGAAGTCGATGCTCTCCAAGGACCGGGAGGCGATGCAGCCGCACATCCGGGAGTTCGTGGACCGGGCGATCACCTTCACCGACTGCCCCGAGTGCGGGGGCACCCGCCTCAGCGAGGCGGCCCGGTCGTCGCGGATCGGCGGCACCAGCATCGCCGACGCCTGCGCGATGCAGATCAGCGACCTGGCGGAATGGGTCCGCGGCCTGGAGGAGCCGTCGATGGCACCGCTGCTCGCCACGCTGCAGCAGACCCTCGACTCGTTCGTGGAGATCGGCCTCGGCTACCTCTCGCTCGACCGCCCGTCGGGCACCCTGTCGGGCGGCGAGGCGCAGCGTGTGAAGATGATCCGCCACCTCGGCTCCTCGCTCACCGACGTGACCTACGTCTTCGACGAGCCCACCACCGGCCTGCACCCGCACGACATCCAGCGGATGAACGGCCTGCTGCTGCGACTGCGGGACAAGGGCAACACCGTCCTCGTGGTGGAGCACAAGCCGGAGACCATCGCGATCGCCGACCATGTCGTCGACCTCGGTCCCGGCGCCGGTACGGCGGGCGGCGCCGTCTGCTTCGAGGGCAGCGTCGAGGGGCTGAGGGCCAGTGACACGCTCACCGGCCGCCACCTCGACGACCGGGCCTCGTCCAAGGAGACGGTGCGCAAGCCCACCGGCACGCTGGAGATCCGCGGCGCGACCACGCACAACCTGCGCGGCGTCGACGTCGACATCCCGCTCGGCACGCTCGTCGTGGTCACCGGTGTCGCCGGCTCCGGCAAGAGCTCGCTCGTGCACGGGTCGATCCCGGCCGGCGCGGGTGTGGTGTCGGTCGACCAGGGCGCGATCCGCGGCTCGCGGCGCAGCAACCCGGCGACGTACACCGGACTGCTCGACCCGATCCGCAAGGCGTTCGCCAAGGCCAACGGGGTGAAGCCGGCGTTGTTCAGCGCCAACTCCGAGGGCGCCTGCCCCACGTGCAACGGCGCCGGCGTCATCTACACCGACCTGGCGATGATGGCCGGCATCGCCACCACGTGCGAGGAGTGCGAGGGGAAGCGGTTCGACGCGTCGGTGCTGGAGTACCACCTCGGCGGCCGTGACATCAGCGAGGTGCTGGCGATGCCAGTGGCCGAGGCCGAGGAGTTCTTCGGCGCCGGGGAGGCCCACACGCCGGCCGCGCACCGCGTCCTCGGCCGGCTCGCCGACGTCGGGCTCGGCTACCTCACCCTGGGCCAGCCGCTCACCACTCTGTCCGGCGGCGAGCGGCAGCGGCTCAAGCTGGCCACCCACATGGCCGAGAAGGGCGGCGTCTACGTCCTCGACGAGCCGACCGCCGGTCTGCACCTCGCCGATGTCGAGCATCTGCTCGGCCTGCTCGACCGGCTCGTCGACTCCGGCAAGTCGGTGATCGTCGTCGAGCACCACCAGGCGGTCATGGCGCACGCCGACTGGATCATCGACCTCGGTCCCGGTGCCGGCCACGACGGCGGCCGGGTCGTCTTCGAGGGCACGCCCGCCGACCTCGTCGCCGCCCGCTCCACCCTCACCGGTCAGCACCTCGCGGCGTACGTCGGCGCCTGACCGAGGCCCCGGCGACACCGTGGGACGCGTCCACTCCGACGCGTCCCACGGTGCGGCCCGGGTGCCGGGCGGCCTCAGCCGCGCGGACGGGAGACGTACCGCAGGGCGGGCGAGCCGGTGTGGTGAACCCGAGGCCCGTCGTGACCTCAGGGAACCGCACGTCGATGGTCGGTCTGCTCAGTACGCTCTTCAGCGGCCCGATCAGCAGGACGACCCCGGTCACCGCGAGCAGGGTGGAGTAGGGGATGAACGCGGTGTTCAACGACATCGCGGGCGCCCGGGCACCGGGCTCGCCCGCGGACGCCATCGCCGCGGTGGTCCCGCCCCGCACACCGGCCCGGACGCGGCACGCCCGGGTTCCGGTGTGCTCGGGGCCGCCTGCGCGGGCGGCGCGGCGACACCGGCTGATCCGCCCTCCTCGAACACGGGGCTGTTCACCACCCGGGAGGGGCGGCGGTAGAGGGGCAGCCGGGCGAGGCCGGCGACGACGACCAGACCGACGAGGCCGGCGGCGAAGCCGTTCAGCGTGTCGTCCCACTGGGACAGCGCCAGCATGACTCCGCCGTGTACCAGCGAGATCACCGCGACCGCCGGCAGCCCCTCCCACAGGCCTCGGAGGCGGCCGTAGAGCCAGCAGATGGTCAGGCCGCCCACGAGGTTGACCATCCACAGCAGCAGGGAGGTCTGGATCGCCGTCGTGGCGTTGTCGGCCGGTGAGAGATGCGTGACCTGCTTCATGCCGATCCAGGCGGCGGACAGGGTGCCGAAGGTGTTGTTCCAGGCGTGTCCGACCAGCGCGATCACCACCGCGTGGAGCGGACGGACACCGATGCCGACGAGCAGCGGGGCGCACACCGCGATGGGCACGCCGAAACCGGTGATGCCCTGGAGAAAGGAGGCGAAGGCCCAGCCGATCGCCATGACTTGGAGAAGCGGATGGACGAACATGCGCGTCATCCCCCGCTGGAACGGGGTGAAAGCGTCCGCCTCCTTGGCGACCTCGTAGATGAGGATCGCGGACAGGATGACGTAGACGATGGTGACGGCTTCGACGACTCCCTTGACCGTTTGCAGTCCGACCGCGTCCAGGCGCAGGTGAAAGACCGTCAGCGCGGTCACCGAGGCCACCAGCCAGCCCAGCGCACCGGCCTCCGCCGCGCCCCAGCCCCGCGCGATCATCAGGAAGAGGAGCAGGGCGAGCGGGGCCAGTGAGGCAGCCCAGAGCCAGCTGCTCGCGTGTTCCATTCCCGGGGTCTCCTCTCGTCCGGTCGTCCGGCTGTCGCGAGGTCGGGCGTCACCAGCCGAGAGCGAGGCCGTCGCCGCGCGGGTCCGCGCCGCCCATCAGGACGTCGTCGGTGACGCGGATGGCCTGGGCGTGCCCCATCACGCCGTCCCAGCTGCCGACCTCGCGGACCGGGTGGCCCCAGGTGCGCAGTTCGTCCAGCGTCCCGGAGGAGAAGCGGTCCTCCATCCGGAGATCGCGTCGCTCGTCCCCCCAGGTGCGGCCGTACAGCCAGCGGGGCGCGTCGATGGCCGACTGGACGTCCCTGCCGAAGTCGACCACCCGTGTGACCAGGGCGTTCGACGTCTGCGGCTGACCCTCGCCGCCCATGGTTCCGTAGACGAGGTCCAGGTTCTCGCCGCGGAAGAGCATGCCGGGCATGAGGGTGTGGAAGGTCCGCTTGCCGGGTTCGAGGCGGTTCGGGTGTGCCTCGTCCAGGGAGAAGAACGATCCGCGGTTGTGCATCAGCACCCCGGTCCGGCCCGCGATGAACCCGGAGCCGAACTCGTGGTACAGGCTCTGGATCACCGAGACGGCGTTGCCTGCCGAGTCCACCACGACGCTGCACGTGGTGTCGCCGCCCATCCGCGCCCCCGGTCCCGCGGGGGCCGGCCGGGGAGCCACGCGCTTGCTCAGTTCGGCCGCGTAGTCCTTGGACAGCAGGTGCCGCAGGGGGATGTCGTGGAAGTCGGGGTCGGTGAGGTACCGGTCGCGGTCGGCGAACGCCAGGCGGGTCGCCTCCACCAGCAGGTGGACGTACTCGGGGCTGCTGTCGGTCATGCCGCCGAGGTCGAAGTGCTCGACGATGTTCAGCGCCATCAGGTGCGCGAACCCCTGCGAGTTCGGCGGGGCCTGGTAGCAGCGGTACCCGCGGTACGTCGTGTAGATCGGTTCGGTCCACTCCGACCGGTGGGCGGCAAGGTCCTCGGTGGTGAGCAGGCCGCCGGCCTGTTGCAGGCTCGTCGCGATCTCCTCGGCCACGGGGCCCTCGTAGAAGCCGGGCCGGCCCTTCTCCGCGACGGTCTCCAGCGTTTCGGCCAGCTGCGGCAGCGCGAGGACGTCCGCCATGATCGGCAGCCGGTCCCGGGGCAGCAGCGTGCTTCGGGTGAGCGGATGGGCGCGGAGGACGTGCGCGACCTCGGCGGCGCAGGCGGCGTAGCTGTCGCAGACGGCGAAGCCCTCCCGGGCGTAGGTGATGGCCGGCTGGAGCAGGCGGGCGAGCGGGAGGCTGCCGAACCGTTCGTGCGCGCTGCACCAGCTGTCGACGGCACCGGGCACGGTCACCGCGGCGAGCGGCCCCCGGGTGGGGATCTCCCGGTGGTCGCGCTGCCGGAAGTACGGGCCGGTCGCGTGGGCGCCGGCCCGGCCGCTGCCGTTGAGCGCGTGGACCCGGCCCGTGGCGGCGTCGTGGATGAGCCAGAAGGCGTCCCCGCCCGGTCCGGTCATGTGCGGGTAGACCACGCCGAGCGTCGCGTTGATGGCGATCGCGGCGTCCACGGCCGTACCGCCCTCCTGCAACACCTGGAGGCCGGCCGTGGAGGCGAGGTAGTGCGGGGTGCTGACCATCCCGTTGCGTGCCAGGGCCACCGGGCGGGTGGTGCGCGTCATACCGGCTCCTCCGAGGTTGCATACGATATGAAGTCGGCAGTATTCTCAAAGGTGGACGATCTCCTGTCCAGAGGCCGTACCGAATCTTTCTTCCGGCGCGGCGCACAGGCCTGGGCGTGCCGGCCCACCCTTGCGTGACCTCGCTCTTTCGTCTAGCCGCCGATGGCGGACATCGGGCGTCGGGGCTGGAGGAAGGACGGATCGTCGAGGCCGGAGCCCGCCTTCTTGCCCAGCGTCGCCGCCCGCCACAGGGCGGCGACCTCCTCGTCGGACGCCCCGGAGCGCAGCGCGGTGCGCAGGTCGGTCTCCTCCCTGGCGAACAGGCAGGTGCGAACCTGGCCGTCCGCGGTGAGCCGGGTACGGTCGCAGGCCCGGCAGAAGGGCCGGGTCACCGAGGCGATCACCCCCACCGTGGCCGGTCCGCCGTCGACCAGCCACCGCTCCGCGGGCGCCGAACCGCGCTGCCCCCGCCGTTCCGGGGTGAGGGAGAAGCATGCGGCGAGCTTCCGCAGGATCTCCTCGGCGGTCACCATCTGCTCGCGCTGCCAGCCGTGTTGGGGATCCAGCGGCATCTGCTCGATGAACCGCATGTGGTAGCCGTGCCGGACGGCCCAGGCCAGCAGCTCGGCCGGCTCGTCGTCGTTGATCCCGCGCATCAGCACCGAGTTGATCTTCACCGGTTCCAGCCCGGCCTCGCGTGCCGCGGTCAGCCCGGCCAGCACCTCCCGGTGCCGGTCGCGGCGGGTGAGCGCCTTGAAGCGGTCCGGGCGCAGGGTGTCCAGCGAGACGTTGACCCGGTCGAGCCCGGCCTCGCGGAGCGCGCCGGCGGTGCGGGCCAGCCCGATCCCGTTGGTGGTCAGCGACAGCTCCGGCCGCGGGGTGAGCGCGGCGCAGCGGGCGACGATTCCGGCCAGGCCGGGGCGCAGCAGCGGCTCACCACCGGTGAAGCGCACCTCGGTGACGCCCAGGCCGGTGACCGCGATCCCCACCAGCCGGACCACCTCGTCGTCGGTGAGCAGCCGGGGCCGGGCCAGCCAGGCCAGACCTTCCTCGGGCATGCAGTAGGTGCACCGCAGGTTGCAGCGGTCGGTCAGCGAGACCCGTAGATCGGTGGCGATCCGGCCGTGGGTGTCGATCAGCATGGGGTCCGTCTCCCTCGGTGGCGACGCAGGGAGCGGCCGGGCGTCCACGCGCCCGGCCGCTCCCCGTCACAGGGCCTTGAGTTCCTCGGTGATGTCGGCGACGGAGGACTTGGCGTCGCCGAAGAGCATCGACGTCTTGGCGTCGAAGTACAGCTCGTTGTCGATGCCGGCGAACCCGGGGTTCATCGAGCGCTTGAGCACGATGACCGACCTGGCGTGGTCCACGTTGAGGATCGGCATCCCGTAGATCGGCGAGCTGGGATTGGAGCGGGCGGCGGGGTTGGTGACGTCGTTGGCGCCGATCACCAGCGCCACGTCGGTGCGGCCGAACTCCCCGTTGATGTCGTCCATCTCCTTGAGCTGCTCGTACGGCACGTCGGCCTCGGCGAGCAGGACGTTCATATGGCCGGGCATGCGTCCGGCGACCGGGTGGATGGCGTGCTTGACCTCCACGCCGCGCTGTTGGAGCAGACCGGCCATCTCGCGTACGGCGTGCTGCGCCTGCGCGACGGCCATGCCGTAGCCGGGGACGACGACCACCTGGCTCGCGTAGGCCATCTGGATGGCGGCGTCGGCCGCGCTGGTCTGCCGTACCGTCTGGTCCGCCGGGCCGCCTCCCGGTCCCGCGGTGGCGCCCGTCCCGCCGAAACCGCCTGCGACGATGGCCGGGATCGAGCGGTTCATCGCCTTGGCCATCAGATCGGTCAGGATGGTGCCGGAGGCGCCGACGATCATGCCCGCGACGATCATCGCGGTGTTGTCCAGCGCCAGGCCGGTGGCCGCGGCGGACAGTCCGGTGAAGGCGTTGAGCAGCGAGATGACCACCGGCATGTCGGCGCCGCCGATCGGCAGCACCACCATCACGCCGAGCACCGCCGCGGAGACCAGCACGCCGATGATGAGCGCCTCGGAGGCGTGGCCCAGGCCGATGCCGACCGCGCAGGCCACCGAGACCAGCAGCAGTGCCAGGTTGAGGGGTTGCTGCCCCCGGCCGAGACCGATCGGCCTGCCGGGCAGGATCTCCTGGAGCTTGCCGAAGGCGATCAGCGATCCCCAGAAGGAGAGCGAGCCGACGATCGCGGCGAACAGCGACGTGACGACGACATGGCCGGCCTCCGTCGCGTAGCCGTGGCTGTCGCGGAACTCAACCCAGGAGATCAGGGCGACGGCGCCGCCGCCCACTCCGTTGAACAACGCCACCATCTGCGGCATCGCGGTCATCTTGACCCGCCGTGCCGCCGGTACGCCGATCACCGTGCCCAGGACCAGGCCGAACGCGATCAGCAGCCAGTTGCCCGTCCCGGGGGTCAGCAGGGCGGCCACGGTGGCGATCAGCATGCCCGCCGCCGCCGTGAGGTTGCCGCGTACGGCCGTGCGCGGTCCGGTCAGGCCCATCAAGCCATGGATGAACAGGGCGAACGCGACGATGTAGAGAATCGGGATCAGGTCATCCACGGCCGACCGCGTCCTTTCCTGCTCCGGCGCCGTCCGGCGCCTTCTTGAACATGCCGAGCATGCGGTCGGTCACCAGGAACCCGCCGACCACGTTGATCGTGCCGAACACGATCGCGACGACCAGCAGCACCCGCTCGAAGGGGCTCGAGGCGGAGCGGCCGAGCAGGACCAGGCCGCCGAGCAGGACGATGCCGTGGATGGCGTTGGTGCCGGACATCAGCGGGGTGTGCAGGGTGTTGGGCACCTTGGAGATCACCGCGAAGCCGACGAATCCGGCCAGCACCAGGATCGCCAGGTTGGCCAGGAACATCATCGGGCCTCCGTGAGCTGGTCGCTGTTCTGCGTCACACAGCAGGCGGCGAGGATCTCGTCCTCGGGGTCCGGCGCGAACTCGCCGTCGGTCAGCATGAGTTCGAGCAGCGCCTGGACGTTCCGCGCGTACAGTTCGCTGGCGTGCTCGGGCAGCGTCGCCGGCAGGTTCAGCGGGGCAGCCACGGTGACGTCGTGCCACACCACGGTCTCCCCCGGTGTGGTGAGTTCGCAGTTGCCGCCGGTCTCCCCGGCGAGGTCGACGACCACGCTGCCGGGCCGCATCCGCCGCACGGCCTCGGCGGTGACCAGCTTCGGCGCCGGGCGCCCCGGGACCAGCGCCGTCGTGATCACCACGTCGAAGCCGGCGATCGCCTCGCTCAACCGCCGCTGCTGCTCGGCCTGTTCCTCCTCGGTCAGGGCACGGGCGTACCCGCCCTCGCCCGCGGCCTCGACACCCAGCTCCAACCACTGCGCGCCGAGCGAGCGGACCTGCTCGGCGACCTCGGGCCGGACGTCGAACCCGGTCGTGCGGGCGCCGAGACGTTTGGCGGTGGCCAGTGCCTGGAGCCCCGCGACGCCCACGCCGAGCACCAGGGCCGTGGCCGGCTTCACCGTTCCGGCGGCCGTGGTGAGCATCGGGAAGAAACGGGTGGAGTTCCGGGCGGCGGCCAGCACCGCCTGGTAGCCGGCGACATTGGCCTGCGAGGAGAGCGCGTCCATGGACTGCGCGCGGGAGATGCGCGGAACGGCCTCCATCGCGAAGCCGGCGACGCCGGTCAGGCGCAACTGCTCGGCGATCTCCGGCCTGGTCAGCGGCGCCAGGAAGCCGATCACGGCGGATCCGGGGCTCAGCAGGCCGATCTCGTGGGGCGTCGGCGGGTTCACCTTGACCACGACGTCGGCCGCCCACGGTTCCCCGATGGTGGCCCCGGACTGCTCGTACTGCTCGTCGGGGATCAGTGCCCCGGCTCCGGCCCCGGCCTCCACCACGACGGAGAGACCCGCGGCGCGCAGCCGTTCGACGACTTTGGGCACCAGCGCGACGCGGCGTTCGCCCGTCGCGGTCTCCCGGGGGACTCCGATCAGCGTCATGTTCCTCTTCCCGGCTGTGAGGGGGCGGGGCGTTGGCCGTTCGGCGTGCCGCCGTCCGGAGCGGACCAGGCCGCGGCGAGCCTGTTCACGGTCTCGGCGGCGGTGGCGGGCGCGATACCGCGTCCCACGGCGACACCCAGCAGGTAGGTGGTGAGCGGTGCGGCCGGACGGGCGACCTGGTGGGCGACGTTCTTCGCGACGTCCAGCACCTCGTCCCGGTCCAGCGCGTCCCGGCTCACTCCGAGTTCACGGGCCACCTGGGCGATCCATCTCTCCAGGGGATTCACGCGTCACACCGCCTGCCGGGCCAGTGCCGCGGCCTCGGTCGGGGTCTTGCCGACCTTGACGCCCGCGGCCTCCAGGGCCTCCTTCTTCGCCTGGGCGGTACCGGAGGAACCCGAGACGATGGCGCCCG
>NZ_JBEYTS010000068.1:0-35696 GCF_040643155.1 Streptomyces sp. NPDC047453
TATCCCAACCCGGTGCCTCCCCTTTTGGCCCCGGGGCACCCCACACCCGGGGGGGGGGGGGGGGGGCCCTGGGGGGGGGCGCCGGGACCGGGCCGGGTTCTCCGGCCCGTACGCGGCACTCCTCGGAACGGGACTTACTTGTTCAGACCCGGGTACAGCGGGTGCTTGTCGGCCAGGGTGCGCACCCGGGCCTTGAGGGCATCGGCGTCGTAGGACGGCTTCAGCGCCTCGGCGATCACGTCCGCGACCTCGGTGAAGTCCTCGGTCGTGAAACCGCGGGTGGCCAGGGCCGGCGTGCCGATCCTGAGGCCCGAGGTGACCATCGGCGGGCGCGGGTCGTTCGGGATCGCGTTGCGGTTGACGGTGATCCCGAGCTCGTGGAGGCGGTCCTCGGCCTGCTGCCCGTCCAGCTCGGAGTCGCGCAGGTCGACCAGGACCAGGTGCACGTCCGTGCCGCCGGACAGGATGTCCACGCCGACCGCCCGGACGTCGCCTTGGACGAGGCGCTCGGCCAGGATGCGGGCGCCCTCCAGCGTACGACGCTGGCGCTCCCTGAACTCCTCGCTCGCGGCGACCTTGAAGGACACCGCCTTGGCGGCGATCACGTGCTCCAGCGGGCCCCCCTGCTGACCGGGGAACACCGCAGAGTTGATCTTCTTCGCCAGCTCGGCCGTGGACAGGATCACGCCACCGCGCGGGCCGCCCAGCGTCTTGTGGGTGGTGGTGGTGACCACGTGGGCGTGCGGCACCGGGTTCGGGTGCAGGCCCGCGGCCACCAGGCCGGCGAAGTGCGCCATGTCCACCATGAGGTACGCGCCGACCTCGTCCGCGATCCGGCGGAACGCGGCGAAGTCCAGCTGCCGCGGGTACGCGGACCAGCCGGCCACGATCAGCTTCGGCTTGGACTCCTTCGCCAGCCGCTCCACCTCGGCCATGTCGACCAGGCCGTCCTCGCCCACGTGGTAGGCGACGACGTTGTAGAGCTTGCCGGAGAAGTTGATCTTCATGCCGTGGGTCAGGTGCCCGCCGTGGGCGAGGTTCAGACCCATGATCGTGTCACCGGGCTTGAGCAGCGCGAACATCGCGGCCGCGTTCGCCTGCGCGCCGGAGTGCGGCTGCACGTTGGCGTGCTCGGCGCCGAACAGCTCCCTGATGCGGTCGATGGCGATCTGCTCGACCACGTCGACGTGCTCGCAGCCGCCGTAGTAGCGGCGGCCGGGGTAGCCCTCGGCGTACTTGTTGGTGAGGACCGAGCCCTGCGCCTCCATGACCGCCACCGGGGCGAAGTTCTCGGAGGCGATCATCTCCAGCGTGGACTGCTGGCGGTGCAGCTCGGCGTCGACCGCGGCGGCGACGTCCGGGTCGAGCTCGTGCAGGGGTGTGTTGAGAGCAGTCATGTGCGTGTGTCCGATTCTCAGCCGGCCGTCTCGGCGGCGTACTCGTCGGCGGAGAGCAGGTCGGCGGGCTCCTCGGCCAGGCGCACCTTGAACAGCCAGCCGCCCTCGAAGGGCGCGGAGTTCACCAGCGACGGGTCGTTCACGACGTCCTCGTTGATCTCGGTGATCTCGCCGCTGACGGGGGAGTACAGGTCGGACACCGACTTGGTCGACTCCAGCTCACCGCAGGTCTCGCCCGCGGCCACCGTGTCGCCGACCTCCGGGAGCTGGGCGTAGACGACATCGCCGAGCGCGTTGGCCGCGAACTCCGTGATGCCGACCGTCGCCACGCCGTCCTCGACGGGCGACAGCCACTCGTGCTCCTTGCTGTAGCGCAGATGCTGAGGGTTGTTCATGGCCAGAATTCTCCTGTACGCGAGTCAATGATGATGAATGAGGGACTGCGAAAGGCGTGCGTGACCAGGGGTGACGTGTCTCACGTCGCCTCCGTGCCGGCTACGGCGGTGTCACTTCCGCCGCTTCGTCACTTCTGCCGCTTGTAGAAGGGCAGCGCCACGACCTCGTACGGCTCGTGGCTGCCCCGGATGTCCACACCGACACCGGACGTGCCCGGAGCGGCGTGCGCGGCGTCGATGTACGCCATGGCGATCGGCTTGCCCAGGGTGGGGGAGGGAGCGCCGGAGGTGACCTCGCCGATCACCTCGCCGCCCGCGACGACCGCGTACCCGGCGCGCGGGACCCGGCGGCCTTCGGCGACCAGGCCGACGAGCACCCGGGGCGGCTCGGCGGCGGCGCGCTCGGCGGCGGCCAGCAACGCCTCGCGGCCCACGAAGTCGCCCTCCTTCTCGAACTTGACCACCCGGCCGAGGCCCGCGTCGAACGGGGTCAGCGAGGTCGACAGCTCGTGCCCGTACAGCGGCATGCCCGCCTCCAGGCGCAGCGTGTCCCGGCAGGACAGGCCGCACGGGACAAGACCGGCGTCCGCGCCGGCCTCGGTCAGCGCCTGCCACAGCTTCTCCGCGTCGCCCGGGGCCACGAACAGCTCGAAGCCGTCCTCGCCGGTGTAGCCGGTGCGCGCGATCAGCGCGGGGACGCCGGCGACCGTGCCGGGGAGCCCGGCGTAGTACTTCAGGCCCTCCAGGTCGGCGTCGGTGAGGGACTTCAGGATGCCGGCGGACTCGGGGCCCTGCACGGCGAGCAGCGCGTAGTTGTCCCGGTCGTCGCGCACCTCGGCGTCGAAGCCCGCCGCCCGCTCGGTCAGCGCGTCGAGCACGACCTGGGCGTTGGAGGCGTTGGCGACGACCAGGTACTCGGTCTCGCCCAGGCGGTAGACGATCAGGTCGTCCAGGATGCCGCCGTCGGCCTGGCAGATCATGGTGTAGCGGGCGCGGCCGAGGCCGACGGTGGCGATGTTGCCGACCAGGGCGTGGTTCAGCAGCGCGACGGCCTGCGGGCCGGTGACGGTGATCTCGCCCATGTGGGACAGGTCGAAGAGGCCGGCCTTCGTCCGTACGGCGATGTGCTCGTCGCGCTCGGAGCCGTAGCGCAGGGGCATGTCCCAGCCGGCGAAGTCGGTCATCGTCGCGCCGAGCGAACGGTGCAGCGCGTCGAGCGCGGTGCGGCGGGGTCGGTCGGGTTCGGTACTGCTCATCGGACGGTCTCCAAGGCATGGCAGGCGAGGACGGATCAAGTCCTCCCCATCTGTCATCGGAACCTGAGAGGTTCGCCATGACCGCCGTCGGACGGACGGTGCACGGCTTGCACCTTGGGTGGAGCCACTGCGCCAGCGGCCCGCTTTTCAGATGTGCCTCGCCCGCGCGGTAACGGGGCCTGAGAGATTCAAGGGAGGTACTTGCTCCTTCGGCGCCCCAGCGAGACGGCTGGGGACTCTCCCGCGCGGATTCAAGCGGCCGATATGCAGTTGCGCGCACATCATTGCACGCTCGGCCCGATTTGCGGCAGGGCGGCATCTGTGACCGTCCTGTGGCAGGACGTGCACGGAAACAGCGGGCGCCGCACATTACCTTCTCTTTACGATCCGTGGGGAGGAATGATGACGACGCACAGGACCGCGTTGTACGCGACGGCCCAGGCCCCCGCCCTCTTGGTCCACGACCTGCGGGACCGGTCCGGCCGCGGCCCGCGCGTGCTGCGCTTCGGCCCGCGCGACCTGGTCGTGGTGACCGGCCTGCCCGGCAGCGGCAAGTCCACGCTGATGCGGCGCGCGGTGCACGGCGTCCGCATCGACTCCCAGGACACCCGCGACCGCTGGGACGCCCACCTGGCGGCGTACCTCCCCTACGCCCTGTACCGCCCCCTGGTCCGCCTCGCCCACTTCGCGGGGCTGCGCCGGGCGCTGCGCTCCGGGGCGGCGCTCGTGGTCCACGACTGCGGCACGCAGCCCTGGGTCCGCGCCTGGCTGGCCCGCACCGCCCGCCGCCGCGGCGGCACCCTGCACCTCGTCCTGCTGGACGTCGCCCCCGGCACCGCCCTGACCGGCCAGCACGCACGGGGCCGCGGTGTCTCCCGCTACGCCTTCCACCGCCACCGCCGCGCCACCGCCGCCCTGCTCCACGCGGTGGAGCGGAACACCCTGCCAACGGGCTGCGGCTCGGCGGTCCTCCTGGACCGCGAGGCAGCGACCCGCCTGCACCGCATCGATTTCGCACCCTGAGGCCCGCGCGGTCGGCGCGCGAGCCCCGTTCGGCGCCGGAGGCCACCCGCCCGCCGGACACGCCCCTGCCGACCCCGCGCCGACACCAGCCCCCGGGCCCGGCGGCGCAGCGCGCAGCACACGGACCGCCGACCGGACCGAGGCGCGTCTCGCGCCGTACGGAGCCCCGCTCGCTGCTGGAGGCCGCCCACCGGGCGTGCTCCACCCCGCCCGCGCAACCGCCCGGCCCTGGGTCCAGCGGCCGACGGCGCAGCGCGCAGTACCCGGACCGCTGACCGGACGGAGGCGCGTCTCGTGCCACGCGGACCGCTGGTCGGATCAGGGCGCGGTGTCTTGCGCCCTCTGGTGCCACCGCCGTTCTGCCGGGGGCTGCGGCTCTGCGGCCCTGCTGGACAGTGAGACGGGGGCGCTGACTCGGCGGACCGAGTTCGCGACCTGAGGACCGTGCGCGGTCCTGCGCGGCGGCCGGCGCGCGGAGCGTCCTTCGCTGCTGGAGGCCGCCCACCGGGCGTGCTCCGACCCGCCCGCGCAACCGCCCGGCCCCGCCCCGGCCCCGCCCCGGGTCCAGCAGTCGGCAGTGCGGCGCGCAGCGCACGGACCGCGGGCCGGATCAGGGCGCGGTGTCGCGCGGTGCGCCCTCCGGCGACGCCGCCGGCCCGCCCGCGCGATCGTCCGGCTCCCCGCTCCGACAGCCGACCCACCCCGGGGTCGGGCGGCCCGTGGGTGGTGGGTCGGCCGGCGGGTGTGCTCGCGTGGGGGCTGGTCGTGGGATTTTCCGTGAGGTTCGGGCGTGTACCCGATAGCCTTTCGGCCACAGCAGTGTTCACAGCAGGCGGTAGCAGATGGACTTCCCGGCGGACTTCTCCGCGGACCTTCCGGCACAGGCGCAATCCCATCCCCACGGCGGATGGCCCGGCAACGAGCTGGAGGAGGTGCTGTCCGCCTCCCTCGGCGTCCCGACCGCCGGTGGCCGGATCGTCGAGGTCCTCGGCCGCAGCCTCGTCTGGGTGCCCCTGCCCAACGGCGGCGGTCCGCACAGCGGCCCGCTCGACCTGCCCACGCTGGAGATCGACGGCCAGGCGTACGTGCCGGTCTTCAGCTCCGAGGAGCAGTTCCGCCGGGCCGTGGGCCCGCACATGGCGTACACCGTCGCGCCCGCCGTGGACTTCGCGCGCGGACTGCCCCCGCAGGCCGGCATCGCGCTCAACCCGGACGGCGTGGTCGGCGTCCCGCTGCCGCCGGCCGCGGTGGCCGAATTGTGCCGGGCGGGGCGCACCCCGCTGGACGGCCTGTCGAACGGCGGCCGCGTCCGCCTCTTCGAACCGGACTGGCAGGACGACCCGGTGGACTTCCTCGCCGCCGCCGGCGCCGAGTTCGCCGAGGCCGGCGTGGTCAGCACCGCCCGCCGCTGCCTGGCCGCCGTCGAGACGGACGACCCGGTCATGTTCATAGGCGTCGAACTGTCCCAGTGGGAGGGCGACCCCCAGGCCGCCCCCCTGGACGCCCTGGGCCGCGCCCTGACGAAGACCCCGGCCCGGTGGCCGGTCAACCTGGTCCTCCTGGACGTGGCCCAGGATCCCGTGGCGGACTGGATGAGGGAGAACCTCCGCCCGTTCTACCAGCACGCCCACTGAGCCCGATCCGGAACGCCGGGGAAGCGCACACGATCCGCAGCCGGCGGCGCACGGCGAGTCCCCGGCCGCCGGACGGCGGCTCTAAGCTAGGCCTGCCGTCACTTTCCCGCCTGCCCGCCGGGCGGACGACGGGAAGGTGACGACAGGACCCGGCCCCACGGCTCGGTCGAAACGTCGGTTGTATGGAGGGGCGGTACAAGTGAGCGCCAGCGGCACCACGGCCGGGCAGGTCGAGCAGACGCTGCGCCAGGTGACGCCCGGGCGTTACGACGCCTACGAGGCGCTGCTGCGCGCGCTGGCGACCCCCTCCTCCGGCCAGGTCTGGATGCTGCTCTGGCACGGCCAGGCGGGCTCCCCCGACGCCCAGTACGGCCACATGGAGGTCGACGGCCACGGCTACGCGCCCTGCGTGACCTCCGCCCAGGAGCTGTCGGCGAGCGGCTGGAACCGTTCGTACGAGGTCGTGGACGGTCTCGACGTGGCCCGCACCCTCTACCCCGACCACTACGGCCTCTGGCTGAACCCGCACGCCCCGGGCGGCGGCGTCGGCATCCCGTGGCTGGACCTGCGCCGCATCGCCACCGGTCTTGACCGCCAGCCCGCGGGCCCCCTCCGGCTGTCCGAACCCGCCGTAGAGGCCTCGCAGTTCTACGCCCTGCTCACCCAGAACGCCCACCGTACCCCGGCCCTGCGCTCGCTGCGCCGCGCCTGGGTGCAGCCCGCGCTCGGAGCGCCGTATCTCGCCATCGGCCTCGACGTGTACGACACCTCACCGCCGGCCGTCGACTCGGTGCGCGTGATGATGCAGCAGTCCATCGGCGCCGTCCCCGACGGGCTGCCGGTGTCGACCGTCGCGATGTCCGACGAATACGACCCGGTCGCGATGTGGCTGCGCGCCAACTCCCGCCCGTTCTACGACCGGGAGACCCCCGCGGCCCCCGCGCAGGCCCCGGCGGCCGGCTACGGCTATCCGCCGGTGCGCGGCGGCTACTGATCCGTCCGGTCCGTCCGCCGGCAGGGCTCACGCACCGGTGATCCTCTGCGCGCGTAGATGGATGCGGATGGTCCGTTTTTGCCGTGGGCCGCCCCAACTGGTCCCTGTCCGACCCCCGTTACCCACTGTCCGGATAACGGAACCCCACTACCCGCATCACGTTTGCGCATCCATTCACCGCCAAGACTGGCAACAGATCACCATGGCGTTGAAGACTCCCGCACCAAGGGGCGTTCGCCCCTGTGTACGACGGACTGAACAGCCGCCACAGCGGCAAGCGCGGGCCGGCCACCGCCGGTTGAGAGGGGTCCCTGCCAGATGACGGCACCACTGCACGAGCCGACCGCGGAAGCGGCCCCGAGCGCTGCCGACGAGGCGACGGCCGCCGGCGTCGCTGCCAAGGCGGTACAGGGGCGTTCCCTGGGCCGGATCGCCTGGGAGCGCCTCAAGCGGGACAAACTCGCCCTGACGGGCGGCATCGTCGTGCTCCTGCTCATCCTGGTCGCGCTGCTCGCGCCCGTGATCGCGCACGTGGTCGGTCAGGACCCCGAGTTGCACCACGAGGACCTGATCGACCCGCTCTTCGGCACCCCCAAGGGTTCCCTCGGCGGCATGAGCGGCGAGCACCTCCTCGGCGTCGAGCCGGTCAGCGGCCGCGACATCTTCGCCCGCATCGTCTACGGCGCCCAGATCTCGCTGCTCGTGGGCTTCCTGTCCGCCGTGGTCGCCGTCATCCTGGGCACCGTCCTCGGCATCCTCGCCGGCTTCTTCGGCGGTTGGGTGGACGCGGCGATCAGCCGGGTCATGGACGGCCTGCTCGCCTTCCCTCAGCTGCTGTTCATCATCGCGCTGGTCTCCGTCATGCCGAACGAGATGCTCGGCCTGTCCGGCACGGGTGTGCGCGTCTTCGTGATGATCCTCGTCATCGGCTTCTTCGGCTGGCCCTACATCGGCCGCGTGGTGCGCGGCCAGACGCTCTCGCTGCGCGAACGCGAGTACGTCGAGGCGGCACGCTCGCTCGGCGCCGGTCGCTTCTACATCCTGTTCAAGGAGCTGCTGCCCAACCTCGTGGCGCCGATCATCGTGTACACGACGATGATGATCCCGACCAACATCCTCACCGAGGCCGCGCTCAGCTTCCTCGGCGTGGGCGTCAAGCCGCCGACCGCCTCCTGGGGCCAGATGCTCTCGACTGCCATCGACTACTACGAGTCGGACCCCATGTACATGGTGGTCCCCGGTGTGGCGATCTTCATCACCGTCCTTGCCTTCAACCTCTTCGGCGACGGCGTGCGCGACGCGCTCGACCCCAAGGGCTCCCGCTGAACTGCCCTACCCCCAGCGACCCGTGCACCTACACGGGGTCTCTCATCTATCCGGAGGATCCGAGAACGTGACTACCCAACGCACCTCAGGGCGGCGCAAGCAGGCCGTGGCCGCTGCTGCTGTGGTCGCCGCGCTGCTGACCACGGCGGCGTGCGGCGGCGGCAAGGACGACAACGGCGGTGGTGGCGGTTCGAAGACCGGCGCGGCCGGCTTCGACGCAGCCAACAACAAGGTCGCCCAGGCATCCGAGGCCAAGAAGGGCGGCACGCTGAAGTTCGCCTCCGCCCAGGACGCCGACTCGTGGGACACCACGCGCGGCTACTACGGCATGATGTGGAACTTCTCCCGCTACTACAGCCGCCAGCTGGTCACGAACAAGACGGAGCCCGGCAAGGCCGGCGCCGAGCTGACCCCGGACCTCGCCACGGATCTCGCCAAGGTCACCGACGACGGCAAGACCTACACCTACACGCTGCGCGACGACGTGACGTGGGAGGACGGCAAGCCGATCACCTCCAAGGACGTCAAGTACGGCATCGAGCGCGTCTGGGCGCAGGACGTGCTGTCCGGCGGTCCGACCTACCTGAAGGAGGTCCTGGACCCGGACGGCAAGTACCAGGGCCCCTACAAGGACAAGGACAAGGAACACCTGGGTCTGAAGGCGATCGACACGCCGGACGACAAGACCATCGTCTTCCACCTGCCGAAGGCCAACTCGGACTTCGAGCAGATGCTGTCCCTGATCTCGGCGTCCCCCGTCCGCCAGGACATGGACACCAAGTCCAAGTACGGTCAGCACCCGTTCTCCTCGGGCCCGTACAAGTTCGCCTCGTACAGCCCCGGCAAGGACCTGAAGCTCGTCCGCAACACCGAGTGGAAGCAGGCCTCGGACCCGATCCGCAAGGCCTACCCGGACGAGATCACCATCAAGTTCTTCTCGAACGCCAACGACATGGACCAGCGCCTGATCGCCGGTGACTACGACCTGGACCTGAACCAGACCGGTATGTCGCCGCAGGGCCGCCAGACCGCCCTGAAGAAGTACAAGGGCAACCTGGACAACCCGGTCTCCGGTTACGTCCGTTACGCGGTCTTCCCGCAGAGCGTGAAGCCGTTCGACAACATCCACTGCCGCAACGCCGTGATCTACGGCGCGGACCACGTGTCGCTGCAGACCGCGCGCGGTGGCCCGGTCGCCGGCGGTGACATCGGCACCAACATGCTGCCCCCGTCGGTGCCGGGTGCCGAGGGCCAGAAGTACGACCCGTTCGAGCTGGCCACCGCCAACAAGAACGGCAACGTCGAGAAGGCCAAGGAAGAGCTCAAGGCCTGCGGCAAGCCGAACGGCTTCAAGACCACCATCGCCGTCCGCAACAACAAGCCGGTCGAGGTGGCCACCGCCGAGTCGCTCCAGGCGTCGCTGAAGAAGATCGGCGTCGACGTCCAGATCGACCAGTACGACGGCTCGCAGACCACCGGCATCATCGGTAGCCCCGCGAACGTGAAGAAGAAGGGCTACGGCATCATCATCATGGGCTGGGGCCCGGACTTCCCGTCCGTCCAGGGCTTCGGTCTGCCGCTGTGGAACAGCAAGTACATCCTTCAGAGCGGTAACAACAACTACGCCCTGATCAAGGACAAGGCGATCGACGGCCTGTTCGACGACTACGTCAACGAGCTGGACGACGCCAAGAAGGCCGAGATCGCCACGCAGATCAACCACAAGGTCATGGAGGGCGGCTACTACATGCCCTTCGTCTTCGAGCGGTTCATCAACTGGCGCTCCGACCGGCTGGCGAACGTCTACACGTCGGCCGGCTACAGCGGCATGTACGACTTCGTCAACCTCGGTCTGAAGTCCTCGAAGTAATCCCGGCACACCCGCCGAACGGCACGAAAGGCAGGTGAAGGCCGGCGCGGTGGGACCGCGGGCCCCGGGAAAACATCCGGGGGTCCGCGGTCCTGCGGCGGGCCGTAAGCTGTGCTCGCTTACCTCATCAGGCGGCTGTTCGCCGCCGCCGTGATGCTGGTGGTCATCATCCTGGTGGTCTTCAGCATCTTCTTCCTCGTCCCCAAGTGGGCGGGCGTCGACGTGGCCACGAGCTTCGTGGGCAAGCAGGCCGACCCTGCCGCCGTAGAGGCGGTGCGGCAGAAGCTGGGTCTGGGCGACCCTGTCTACGTCCAGGTCTGGGAGTTCTTCAAGGGCATCTTCATGGGCCGCACCTACTCGGGCGGCGGCGACGTCACCCACTGTGCCGCCCCGTGCTTCGGCTACTCCTTCCGCAGCGAGCAGGCCGTCTGGCCCGTGCTGACCGACCGCTTCCCGGTGACCCTGGGTCTCGCGCTCGGTGCCGCAGTGCTGTGGCTGCTCTTCGGCGTCGCGGCTGGTGTGCTCTCCGCGCTCAAGCGGGGCAGCCTGTGGGACCGCGGTGCGATGCTGATCGCCCTCGGCGGCGTCTCGCTTCCCATCTACTTCACCGGCATGCTCAGCCTGGCCATCTTCGCGTTCGGCCTGAACTGGATCGACGGGGAGTACGTCCCCCTCGGCCACAGCTTCGGCGGCTGGCTCGGCGGCATGATCCTTCCTTGGATCACCCTGGCGTTCCTCTACGCGGCGATGTACGCGCGTATCACCCGCGCCACCATGCTGGAGATCCTCGGAGAGGACTACATCCGCACCGCCCGTGCCAAGGGCATGCGTGAGAAGACCGTCATCAGCAAGCACGCCATGCGCTCGACCATGACGCCCATCCTGACCATGCTCGGCATGGACCTCGGCGCCCTCATCGGCGGCGCGATCCTGACCGAGACGACGTTCAGCCTGCCCGGCCTCGGCCAGGCGGTGCTCAACGCCATCAAGACCCAGGACCTGCCCATCATCCTGGGTGTCGTTCTGATCACCTCCCTCGCGGTGCTGATCGCCAACCTCGTGGTGGACGTCCTGTACGCCGTGATCGACCCCCGAGTGAGGCTCGCATGACCGGACTCAGCAAGAGCGGCGCCGCCGTGGGCGAACCCACCGCCGCCTCGCCCGCTCCGACCTCCTTCCTCGAAGTACGCGACCTGAAGGTGCACTTCCCGACCGACGACGGCCTGGTGAAGTCCGTCGACGGGCTCAGCTTCAAGCTGGAGAAGGGCAAGACCCTCGGCATCGTCGGCGAGTCGGGCTCCGGCAAGTCGGTGACCTCGCTCGGCATCATGGGCCTGCACACCGCCGGCCAGTACGGCAAGCGCAAGGCGCGGATCTCCGGCGAGATCTGGCTGAACGGCACCGAACTGCTGTCCGCCGATCCCGACCACGTGCGGAAGTTGCGCGGCCGCGAGATGGCGATGATCTTCCAGGACCCGCTGTCCGCGCTGCACCCGTACTACACGATCGGTCAGCAGATCGTGGAGGCGTACCGGATCCACAACAACGTCGACAAGAAGACCGCCCGCAAGCGGGCCGTCGAAATGCTCGACCGGGTGGGCATCCCGCAGCCGGACAAGCGCGTGGACAGCTACCCGCACGAGTTCTCCGGCGGTATGCGCCAGCGCGCGATGATCGCGATGTCGCTGGTGAACAACCCCGAACTGCTCATCGCGGACGAGCCGACCACCGCCCTGGACGTCACCGTGCAGGCGCAGATCCTCGACCTGATCCGCGACCTGCAGAAGGAGTTCGGCTCCGCGGTCATCATCATCACCCACGACCTGGGCGTCGTCGCAGAACTGGCCGACGACCTCCTGGTGATGTACGGCGGCCGCTGCGTCGAGCGCGGACCGGCCGAGAAGGTGTTCTACGAGCCCCGGCACCCCTACACCTGGGGCCTGCTCGGCTCGATGCCGCGTCTGGACCGCGACCAGCAGGAGCGGCTCATCCCGGTCAAGGGGTCCCCGCCCTCCCTGATCAACGTTCCGTCCGGCTGCGCGTTCAACCCGCGCTGCCCGTACGCCGACGTCCCGAAGGACAACGTCACCCGCACGGTCCGCCCCGAGCTGACCGAGGTCGGCAGCCAGCACTGGGCCGCCTGCCACATGACGCAGGAGCAGCGGGAGCGGATCTGGACCGAAGAGATTGCGCCGAAGCTGTGAGCGAGAACGCAGAGGACAAGGCAGTGAGCATCCCTGCACAGAGCGACGGCGCCGAGGACAGGGCCTCCGGCACGGCCACCCTCACCAAGGACGCCGCCCCGGGCGAGGTCCTGCTGAAGGTGACCGGCCTGCAGAAGCACTTCCCCATCCGGAAGGGCCTCCTCCAGCGCCAGGTCGGAGCGGTGCGCGCGGTCGACGGCATCGACTTCGAGGTCAGGGCCGGTGAGACCCTCGGCGTCGTGGGCGAGTCCGGCTGCGGCAAGTCGACGATGGGCCGACTGATCACCCGTCTGCTGGAACCGAGCGCGGGGAAGGTCGAGTTCGAGGGCAAGGACATCACGCACCTCGGGGTCGGCGGCATGCGCCCGCTGCGCCGTGATGTGCAGATGATCTTCCAGGACCCGTACTCGTCGCTGAACCCGCGCCACACCATCGGCACGATCGTCGGCGCTCCCTTCCGGCTCCAGGGCGTCGAGCCCGAGGGCGGGATCAAGAAGGAAGTGCAGCGGCTGCTGTCGGTGGTCGGTCTCAACCCCGAGCACTACAACCGCTATCCGCACGAGTTCTCCGGCGGTCAGCGCCAGCGCATCGGCATCGCCCGGGCGCTCGCGCTCAACCCGAAGCTCGTCGTGGCGGACGAGCCGGTCTCCGCGCTCGACGTGTCGATCCAGGCGCAGGTCGTCAACCTGCTCGACGACCTCCAGCAGGAGCTCGGCCTGACGTACGTGATCATCGCGCACGACCTGTCGGTCGTCCGGCACGTCTCGGACCGGATCGCGGTGATGTACCTCGGCAAGATCGTGGAGCTGGCCGACCGCGAGTCGCTCTACAAGGCGCCGATGCACCCGTACACCAAGGCGCTCATGTCGGCCGTCCCGATCCCGGACCCCAGCCGCAAGAACGCCAAGAGCGAGCGCATCCTGCTCAAGGGCGACGTGCCCTCGCCGATCGCCCCGCCGAGCGGCTGCCGCTTCCACACCCGGTGCTGGAAGGCGACGGAGATCTGCCGTACGACCGAGCCGCCGCTCAAGGAGCTGAAGCCCGGTCAGCAGGTGGCCTGCCACCACCCGGAGAACTTCGAGGACCAGGCCCCGCAGGACACCGTGCTGCTCACGGCCGCCAAGGAGGCCGCGGAACTCGTGGCCGACGAGGTCCTTGCGGAGTCGGCGGCGACGTCGGCGGCGGTGGCCGCGGAGGTCGGCGAGACGGCGAAGCCGTCCGGGACCACCGGGTCCGCCGAGTCTGCCGAGACCTCGGAGTCTGCCGAGACCTCCGAGACCTCCGAGACCTCGGAGTCCGGCACCGACGGCTCCGGCGGCCAGGAGCCGACCGAGAAGTAGGCAGGGCGGCGCGGTGAGGCCGCGCGGTTGATGGAGCGGGAGAGTGCGGAGCCGGCGGCCCCGGCGGTCGCACTCTCCCGCTCCGTCGTGTTCGGGGGCGAACCGGCCCCGAGTAACAATGTGGCGTGCTTCAGCAACTGTTCAGCCCCTCCGTCCAGCACACGCTCGACGTGGTCGGCATCTTCGTCTTCGCCATCTCCGGCGCGCTGCTGGCCGTCCGCAAGAACTTCGACGTCTTCGGCATCGCCGTCCTCGCCGAGGCCACCGCGCTGGGTGGAGGGCTGTTCCGTGACATCGTCATCGGGGCCGTGCCCCCGGCCGCCTTCACCGACCTCGGGTACTTCCTCACCCCTCTGTTCGCCGCGCTCGTGGTCTTCTTCCTGCACCCGCACATGGAGCGCATCCAGACCGCGGTGTACGTGTTCGACGCGGCCGGCCTCGGCCTGTTCTGCGTGGCCGGCACGACGAAGGCGTACGCCTATGGGCTGAACCTCACCGCGTCGGCGACGCTGGGCATGGCCACCGCCGTGGGCGGCGGTGTGCTGCGGGACGTGCTCGCCAACGACGTGCCGTCGCTGCTGCGCTGGGACCGCGACCTGTACGCGGTCCCGGCGATCGTCGGCGCCACCATGGTGGTGCTGTGCATCCACTACGACGCGCTGAACCCGTTCACCAGCGGGCTGGCGGTGGTCACCGCCTTCGTCCTGCGGCTGCTCGCGATGCGGTACCACTGGCGAGCTCCGCGGGCCTGGAACCGCCGGACGACGGTACGGGAGGAGTGAGGGCCGTCCGGAGGTGGTGGTGCGGCCTGTGCTCCAGCGCCCTGGTCAGCCAGCGGAACGCCGCCGGGATCTGCGGGCGCCACAGCGCCATGCTGTGGCCGCCCGCGCTGCGCGGGACGAAGACCACGTGCACGGTGGTCGGCGGCCTCGCGATCCGCTCCAGGGCGACGCCCGCCTGATACCCGTCGCCGCTCTGGCCCGAGAGGTAGAGCGCGACGGGAGGCGGGGTACGGTAGTTCTTCAGCAGGATGTAGGGGTTGTTCGCGCGCCGCAGCCGGAGGTTCTGGTTGGCGAGCGAATTGCGCTCGCCGATCGGGTCGTTGTACCCGGACAGGCTCACCGCGGCCCGGTAGCGGTCGGGGTGGGCGACGGCGAGCTTGGTCGCGCAGTGTCCCCCGGCCGAGTAGCCGGCGGTGGCCCAGCCGTTCGGACCGGCCACGGCACGGAAGTTGTCCGTGATCATCTTCGGTACGTCGATGCTCAGCCAGGTGTCCGCGTTCACGGTGCCCGGGATGTTGGCGCAGCCCGTGTCGATCTTGGCGATCAGGTTCGTGCGCGGCGCCACCAGTATGAACGGCGCGACCCGTCCGCTGCGCATCAGCGGCTCCAGTTGCTGGTGCACCTTCAGGGAGCCGAACCAGGCCTTCGCCGAGCCCGGGTAGCCCGACAGCAACTCGACCACCGGGAACTTCCTGTTCTTGTAGGCGGGCTCGTCGTACTGCGGCGGCAGCCATACGTAGACCTCGGCGTTCACCCCCGAGACCCGGCCCCTGAGCTGGGTGACCCTGACCCCGCCGGCCGCGCGCATCCCGGGCCCGTCGGCCGGGGTGAACTGCTGCACGACCCTGGGCAGCTTCCGGTAGGCGATGCCCCCGGTGCCGTCGGCGCCCAGGTTGGCGGCCTGCTGGACGTGGTTGCCCGTGCCGAGCAGGTCGGCCCAGTTGTCGTACAGGTTGTTGGCGTTGTTCACCAGCACGAAGACCAGGGTGATGGCTGTGGCCTGGGCGAACATCAGCATCAGCGCCCGGAGGGCGGCACGCAGCGCCTTGGGGCCCTTCAGCCGCGTCCACAGGACGAACGGCAGCGCCAGCGCGACGACGGCCAGCACGATGGCGGTGTACAGGAACGGAGTCCCGGTGAGGCTCATGTCCCGATAGAGGGGGAACGGGGCCTCGGGGTTACGGGCAAGTGCGGACACTTACCAAGAAATTGCCTGCATCTCACCCCGCGGGATGTTCGTCATACGAGCACAACGGACGAAAGCTACCGCTTAGTAGTGTCCTGATGTACCGTTCACACATGTCAGAAGCAGCCACCGCCGCGGCCGCGCGGGCCACGATCGGCGACAGCGAATTCGACCGGGACACCGCGGTCACCCGGAGCGAGCCCGGCGTCTACGACGTCGACCTCTCCGCCGGCTGGACGATCATCAACGCCGTCAACGGCGGGTATCTGCTGGCCGTCCTCGGCCGTGCGCTCGCGGACGCCCTGCCGCACCCGGACCCGTTCACGATCTCGGCCCACTACCTGACCGCGTCCCGGCCGGGTCCCGCCGTCGTCCGCACGGACGTGGTCCGTACCGGCCGCACCCTGTCGACCGGCCAGGCCTCCCTCTTCCAGCGCGACGACGACGGCCGCGAGGTGGAGCGCATCCGCGTCCTGGCCTCCTACGGCGACCTCGGCACCCTGCCCGACGACGTGCGCACCTCGGCGAAGCCGCCCGCGATCCCGCCCATGGAGCAGTGCTTCGGCCCCCAGGACGCGGTCGGCGTCCCCGCGCCCGTACCCGGCAGCTCGGCCATCACCGACCGGCTGATGCTCAAGCTGGACCCCGCCACCCTCGGCTGGGCGCTCGGCTCGCCCTCCGGAAACGGTGAGATGCGCGCCTGGTTCGGCCTCGCCGACGGCCGGGACCACGACCCGCTGTCCCTGCTGCTCGCGGTGGACGCGCTGCCCCCGACCGCGTTCGAGCTGGGCATCAAGGGCTGGGTGCCGACCGTCGAACTGACCGTGCACGTCCGCTGCCGTCCGGCGCCAGGCCCGCTGCGTGTGTCCATCACCACCCGCAACCTGGCCGGCGGCTTCCTGGAGGAGGACGCCGAGGTCTGGGACGGCGCCGACCGGCTGGTGGCGCAGTCCCGGCAGCTCGCACGGGTCAGGCTCGACTGAGGAACCGCCGTACCGGCGCCCGGTCGGACCGTCAGTCCAGCCAGTGCCGGCGGCCGATGCTGATCAGACGCAGCTGCCGGGTCGCGACCCGGGTGACGCGCTCGCGCTCCTCCTCGGGGGCGTCGAGCGCCTCCAGGAACAGCGAGCCGGTGATCAGCATCTGATCGACGTACAGATGGGCGAGCATGAGCAGGTCGTCCTCGCTCCACCCCGCGGACTGGGGGTCCTTGACCAGTTCGTCCCTCACCTCGCGGGCGAACCTGGCCAGTTGCTCGCCGACGACCTCCCGTACCTGCTGCACCCCGCCGTGGCGCTCCCGGGCGATGAAGCGGACGTGGGCGGGGTACGCCTCGACGTGATGCGCGATCAATCCGACCGCGCGCGTGATGCGTTGCTCGCTGTCGTCCGCCTGGGACACCGTCGACCGGATCATCGGGTGCAGGCTGCTCAGCGCCTCCTCGACCAGGGCCACGCCGAGATCCGCGGTGGAGTGGAAGTGGCGGTAGAAGGCGGTCGGGGCGACACCGGCGGCGCGCGTGACCTCGCGCAGGCCGAGGCTGCTCAGGCTCTGCTCCTCCAGCAGCCGCAACGCCGCGTCCATCAGGGCCTGTCGGGTCTTCCGCTTCTGGGCCTGCCGGACGCCGGGAGTGTGACTCATGCCATTCAGTCAACAAGTGTTCTCCGGATTGTCAAAGCCGGCGGCGCGCTAGACTGCATAGTCAGTGAACAAGTGTAACTACAAGCGTTCACCGACAAGGGGGATCCGATCTCATGCTGTTCCTCGTCGCCGCACTGCTGCTGCTCGGCGTCGTCCTGGGCACGGTGGCCCACGCGCCGCTCGACTTCACGGTCGCCGCGGCCGTGGTGATCGCCGTCTGGCTCGGCGTCTTCGCGCTCCGCGAGCGCCACGGCCGCAGGCGCGGCACGTCCCGCTGACGCCTCATCCGCCCGGCCCGTTCCCACGACCGTCTGGAGCAGATCCGCCATGCAACTCACCGCACCGGCCGCACGCCGCACCGTTACGCAGGACGCCGACGGCATGGCCGTCGCGTCCTTCGTCCTCGGCCTGCTCGGCCTGCTCGTCCTCAACCTGTTCCTCGGCCCCGTCGCCATCGTCCTGGCCGGCGTCGCCCTGTGGCGCGGCACCGGCCGCCGCGGTCGCGCCTGGCTCGGCCTGACCCTGGGCATCGCCGACCTCGTGGTCCTGCTGGCCTTCGTGCAGGCGGACAACACACTGTCCTGGAGTTTGTGACACCTGGCCCATCCTGATCTCCGGCCCGGCCGCGGGCGCCCGTAGAATCGGCCTCACCATGGCTTACCTCGACCACGCCGCGACCACCCCGATGCTCCCGGAGGCGGCAGAGGCGCTGACCGCGGCACTGGGTGTCACCGGCAACGCCTCCTCCCTCCACGCGTCCGGGCGCGCGGCCCGCCGCAGGGTCGAGGAGGCCCGCGAAACCCTCGCCGAGGCCCTCGGCGCCCGTCCCAGCGAGGTCGTCTTCACCTCCGGTGGCACCGAGGCGGACAACCTCGCCGTCAAGGGCCTGTACTGGGCCCGCCGCGCCGCCGACCCGGCCCGCACCCGAGTCCTCTCCAGCCCCGTCGAGCACCATGCCGTCCTCGACGCCGTGCACTGGCTCGGCGAGCACGAGGGCGCCACCGTCGAGTACCTTCCGGTCGACTCCCACGGCCGCGTCCACCCCGAGGCGCTGCGCGAGGCCATCGCCCGCAACCCCGACGATGTGGCCCTGGCCACCGCCATGTGGGCCAACAACGAGATCGGCACGCTGCTGCCGGTGCGCGAACTGGCCACCGTGGCCGCCGAGTTCGGTGTCCCGCTGCATGCCGACGCGGTGCAGGCCTTCGGACAGGTCCCGGTCGACTTCGCCGCCTCCGGACTGGCCGCGATGACGGTCTCCGGCCACAAGATCGGCGGCCCGTACGGCGTCGGTGCGCTGCTCCTGGGCCGCGAGTACGCCCCCGTACCCGTCCTGCACGGCGGCGGCCAGGAACGGCACGTCCGCTCCGGCACCCTCGACGTGCCCGCGATCGCCTCCTTCGCCGTGGCCGGTCGGCTCGCCGCCGAGCGGCGCGAGTGGTTCGCCCGCGAGATCGGCGCGCTGCGCGACGAGTTGATCGCCGCCGTGCGCTCGGCGGTCCCGGACGCGATCCTCGGCGGCGACCCGGCACCGGAGGGCCGCCTCCCGGCCAACGCCCACTTCACCTTCCCCGGCTGCGAGGGCGACTCCCTGCTGCTCCTGCTGGACGCCCAGGGCATCGAGTGCTCGACCGGCTCCGCCTGCACAGCGGGCGTCGCCCAGCCCAGCCACGTACTGCTTGCCACCGGCACCGACCCGGACCTGGCCCGCGGCACCCTCCGCTTCTCCCTCGGCCACACCTCCACCCAGTCCGACATCGACGCGGTCGCGAAGGCCATCGGCCCGGCGGTGGAACGGGCCCGCGCGGCCGGCCTGACGTAACGGGGCGGGACGACGGGACGGGGCCCAGGTTCGGGTCGGTGCGGCGGGCCGTGGCCCAGTGCCTCGGGTTCGTACGGCGAGTGGGCCCCCGCGGCTCCGGTCGATGCGGCGGGGTGGGTTCAGCGGTCCAGGTCCCTGTGGCGGGGCGGGCCCCGGTGCTTTGGGGCCGCGGGCCGCATTCCGGTGCTTCAGGCTCGTGTGGCGGGCGTGGCCCCAGCAGTTCCGGTTCGTGTGGTTCGGGCCGCGCGGACCAGACGTATGTAGCGGTCCCAGTCCCAGTGGCGGCCCGGGTCCGTGTGGTCGGCGCCCGGCACCTCCACGTGGCCGATGATGTGCTCCCGGTCGACGGATATGCCGTAGCGGCCGCAGATCCCGGCCGTCAGCCGCGCCGAGGCGGCGTACATCGCGTCGGTGAAGGACGAGGCGTCGTCGACGAAGCCCTCGTGCTCGATGCCGACGCTCCGCTCGTTGTACGCCCGGTTGCCCGCGTGGAAGGCCACGTCCAGCTCGCGGATCATCTGCGTGACATGCCCGTCCGCGCCGACGATGTAGTGCGCGGCGGCGCCGTGCCCCGGGTCCTGGAAGACCTTCACCGCGCTCGCGTAGCTGCCCTGCGTGACGTGGATGACGACGCGGTCGATCCGGTAGTCGTCCGGGCGGTCCGCCGGACGGTAGTTCGTCGGCGAGGCCGCCACCCACCGCGCGCCCGCGAAGTCGACCGCGCCCGCCACCCGCGGCTTCTGCGCGCCGGGCAGCCGCCACCACAGCCGGGCCAGCCCGCTGCGCTCCAGCGCCGCCCCGCCCACCACCACCGCGGCCCCGCCGATCAGCAGAGCCCGCCGCCCCAGCCGCCGCCCCCGCGCATCCGCCGCATCCGTTTTCTTCGCCCCCATGCGATCTTCAACGCATGTCAGGCGGCCCCGGTTCCCGCGCCCCGTACCCTGGAAGGGCTATGACTGACACCCCGCAGCGCTCCCGCCCCCTCCGCGTCCTCGCCGCCATGTCGGGCGGGGTCGACTCCGCCGTCGCCGCCGCGCGCGCCGCGGAAGCCGGCCACGACGTCACCGGCGTCCACCTCGCGCTCTCCGCGAACCCGCAGTCCTTCCGTACGGGCGCGCGGGGCTGCTGCACCATCGAGGACTCGCGCGACGCCCGCCGCGCCGCGGACGTCATCGGCATTCCCTTCTACGTGTGGGACCTCGCCGAGCGCTTCCGCGAGGACGTCGTGGAGGACTTCGTCGCCGAGTACGAGGCCGGCCGCACCCCGAACCCGTGCCTGCGCTGCAACGAGAAGATCAAGTTCGCCGCGCTGCTGGACAAGGCGCTCGCCCTCGGCTTCGACGCGGTCTGCACCGGCCACTACGCCAAGGTGATCGTGAACGACGACGGCACCCGCGAGCTGCACCGCGCCTCCGACATGGCCAAGGACCAGTCGTACGTCCTCGGGGTCCTCGACGACCAGCAGCTCGCACACGCCATGTTCCCGCTCGGGGACACGCTCACCACCAAGGACGAGATCCGCGCGGAGGCCGAGCGGCGGGGCCTGGCCGTCGCCAAGAAGCCCGACTCGCACGACATCTGCTTCATCGCCGACGGCGACACCCAGGGCTTCCTGGCCCGCCGCCTGGGCAAGGCCGAGGGCGACATCGTCGACGAGTCGGGAGCGGTCGTCGGCAGCCACGAGGGCGCGTACGGCTTCACCATCGGCCAGCGCAAGGGCCTGCGCATCGGCACCCCGGCACCCGACGGCAAGCCGCGCTACGTCCTGGACATCTCCCCGGTGACCAACACGGTGACGGTCGGTCCGGCCTCCGCCCTGGACGTCACCGGCCTCACCGCGATCAAGCCCCGCTGGTGCGGCACGGCCCCGTCCGGCCCCGGCACCTACACCGCCCAACTGCGCGCCCACGGCGGCGAGACCGAGGTCACCGCCGAGTTGGTCGGCGGCGAACTCCGGGTCGCCTTCACCGAGCCGGTCCGCGGCGTGGCCCCCGGCCAGGCGGTCGTGCTGTACGACGGCACGCGCGTGGTGGGCTCGGCGACCATCGCCGCGACGGTCCGGGCGAAGGAGCCGAGCACGGCATGATCCGGACGAGAGGCCCTAGGACCGGCGTTCCGCCGTCTCCTTGATGCCGGTCAGGGTGGCGTCCATGCCCTGGCCGAGCTGGTCCAGGCGGTAGGCGATGATCGCCTCCTCCTGGTCGGGAGCGCGGTCGATGTACGCGCTCAGGCCGGAGCGGCCGGGCCCGAGCGTGACCGACTGACGCAGCACGGTGCCCCCCTCCGGCGCCGGGGTGAGGACGAAGGACCAGGTGGACATCCGGTCCTTCTCGTCCTCGGAGGGCCTGCCGTAGCGTCCGTCGGGGTCCAGCACGCACCAGCTCAGGCTGCGCTCCGGGACCGCCTCCGTGATGTGGGCGAGGGTCCGCCACTCGCCCACGTACGGATTCTGGTTGTGCCCGACGTAACGGGCGCCCGGCGCCGGCCGGTCGGCGCCGTCCTGCCACTCCACGCGTACCAGTTCCGGACTCCATCCGGCCATCGCCTCGACGTCGGTGACGACTTCCCACACCCGTGAGGGTTCCGCCGCGATGTGCACCTCGCGGTCGGTGCCGGGCTGGTCGGCGTAACGCATGGCTGCTCCCCGTGCGGGCGCGGTCGTTCGCCGCTCCCGCGCAGGGAGTCTAGGGTCGCCAACTCTTCCTGAAATACGTTGGGTTGGTCACACGGGTGTCAGTTCGGACACCAGCCGGGCAGCCGTCGGCGCCGGAACGCCGTACCGCTTCGCGGCGCGCAGCACGGCGCCGCCGATCGCGTCGAGTTCCAGGGCGCGGCCCGCCTCGGCGTCGCGCTGCATCGAGGACTTCATCCCGCCCGGAAGCGCGTCGTACATCGCCAGGGTCCGGTCCGCGTCGAGCGGCGCCCCGGCGGCGCGGCCGACGGCGGTGATCTCCTCGACAAGGGCGAGCAGTTCCTCGCGGTGGCCGGTGCGGACCGTGCCGATGGGGGCGTCGTAGCGGGTGGTGAGGAGGGCGAAGGGGGCGAGGAAGGCCAGCTTCGCCCAGAGGACGGCGGTCTCGGACTCGGCCACGCGGGTCTGCACCCCGGCGGACTCCAGCACGGCGGCCAGGCCGGTGAGCGGGCGCGCGGTCGTCCCGGCCAGATCGATCTCGGTGAACGGGCTGCCGTGCTCGATGACACCGGGCGCGACGCGGGTCGACTCGACGCGGATGACGCCCGCGGCCACCCGGTCGTGGCCGTAGCGGCGGCGCAGGGTCTCGGGGTGCTCTACGCCGTTGAGGAGGGGCAGGACGAGGCCGTCCGTGCCGAGCATGGCCGGCGGGACCCGGTCCAGGGCGGCGTCCAGGCTGGTGTGCTTGACGGCCACCACGCACAGGTCGACCGGTTCCCGCAGCTCGGTGTCCGCCTCGACCTTGGCGGTGAAGTCCCCGAACTGGGCGCTGTGCACCCGTACCCCGCCCTCGCGCAGGGACCGCGCCGTCGCGTCCCCGGCCAGGCAGATCACCCGGTGACCCGCCCGGGACAGCAGCGCGGCGAGCAGTCCGCCGACGCCGCCGGGGCCGAGCACGGCCACGGTCCAGGGGCGGGGGGCGTTCTTCGCGGAAGTGGCTTCGGTGGCGTCGGGAGTGGTGCTGGGCATGGCTGCGGTGTCCCTTCCGGTGGCGGTCCGGTCGCGGGGCGGCACCCGTCGGGCGGGCCGCCGTCCCGGTGGGGGCCAACAATGGCGGGGCGTGGCGCATTTCCGGCCCCGGCCCGTCGCGCCGCCGACGGGGAGCGCGCCGGGGCAATGAGAGGGCCGGGCTGCGCGCGGACGCGGAGGCCGGCCGCGACCGGGCACACGGTCGTCCTGGCCGGCGCCCGGCTGTCGGGCTGTCGGGCACGAAAACACCGCACGGCCGCGACGGCCCGGGGCTCGGCCGGCGTGAGGACGTGCGGCACCGTCCTGCTCAGGACGCGAAGAACTCCGCCAGCACCGGCGCCAGCGCCTCCGGCTCCACCGCGTGGGTCTGGCCCTCCAGGGCGCGGTACGTGCCCCGGGGCGCGGCCTCCGCGACCGCCCTGGCCGCCTCGCGCAGCCAGGCCGGGCTCGCGCTGCCCGCCACGGACAGGACCGGCACGGTGACCGAGGCCAGCAGGTCGCGGGGGACCAGTCCGTCCCCCATCACCGCGTCGTCGTGGGCGAGCGTGGGCGCGATCGCCTCCATGCCCGCCCACATGGGGGACTGGCGGGCGCTGGCGATCATCTGCGGGGCCAGCCCGGTCAGGAGCAGGAACAGCTCCACCGCGTCCCCGCGCCGGCCCTCGGTGAGCGCCGCGGTCAGCTTGCCGGTGTACTCGGCACGCTCCCGCTCGCCGCCCTCGTACACGGCGAACGGCGGTTCGTAGACGGCGACCTGACGGACCGGCAGTCCGCTCGCCGCCGCCCGGAGGGCCAGCGCGCCGCCGGAGGAGACGCCGTACAGCGCCGCCTCGCCGCCCACCGCGTCGATCAGCGCGGCCAGGTCCTCGACCTCGCGTTCCACCGCGTAGGGGGCCGTGTCCCCGCTCCCGCCGCGGCCCCGGCGGTCGTAGACGACGGCGTCGAAGCGGTCCGGCAACGCCGCCGCCAGTGGCGCCAGCGTGGCCCCCGTCGACATCGCACCGCTGACGAGGACGACCACCGGGCCCTGTCCGGTGCGGTGGTAGGCGAGGGGTGTGCCGTCACGCGAGACGGTCTTCTTGTCCATCCCAGTCATGCCAGTCATGCCAGTGAAGACTGCCACGCCGCGGCGGCCTCACCGGGTCACAACACTTCGACGTCGTAGAAGCACAGGTGGTCCTTGATCTCGGCGACGTCCGGCTTCGGGGTGGGGTAGGCCCACACCAGGTCCGCCGCGTCGGGCAGGGACCAGTAGGACGCCGTGCCCTTGAAGGGGCAGTACGTGTGCGTGTCGGACGCCGTCAGGAGGTCGAGGCGTACGTCCTCGGGCGGCAGGTAGTAGCGCGGGGGGCACCCTGTCTCGCGCAGTACCAGGGCGCGGTCGCTCTCCGCGAGGACCTGGCCGTCGCGCACCACACGCACGTGCTCATCGCTCTTGTCGATCGTGATCGTGTGTCCTTGGGTCATACCGGTACAGCACCCGCCGGCTCCCGCTTCTTCCCGCCCGCGGGGCAGGTTTCCCCGCCGCGTACCGTGGGCGCATGAACATCTGCGTCTTCCTCTCCGCCGCCGATCTCGACGACCGCTACACCCGCCCCGCGCGGGACTTCGCCCGGCTGATCGGCAAGGGCGGGCACAGCCTGGTCTGGGGCGGATCGGACACCGGGCTGATGAAGGTGGTCGCGGACGGTGTGCAGGAGGCGGGCGGCCGGCTCGTCGGCGTGTCGGTCGACTTCCTGTCGGCGAAGGCGCGGCCCGGCGCGGACGAGATGGTGATCGCCGAGGACCTCGCCGAGCGCAAGAAGCTGCTCCTGGAGAAGGCCGACGCGGTCGTGATCATGGTGGGCGGCACCGGGACGCTCGACGAGGCCACCGAGATCCTGGAGCTGAAGAAGCACGGCCGGACCGGCAAGCCGGTGGTGCTACTGAACTCCGACGGCTTCTACGACGGCCTCAAGCAGCAGTTCCGCCGCATGGAGGAGGACGGGTTCCTGCCCCGGCCGCTCGCCGAGCTGGTGTTCTTCGCCGAGGAGCCCGCGGGCGCGATGGCGTATCTGGACGAGGCGCTCGGCGGCAGCTGAGCCGGTGGTGCGAGCATGGCGGGCATGGCTACTCATGTGATCACCGGTGCCGGCTCCGGCATCGGCGCGGCCGTCGCCCGCCGCCTGCACGCGCGCGGTGACGAACTCGTGCTGCACGCGCGCGACGCCGGGCGGGCCAAGGAACTGGCCGCCGCGTTCCCCGGGGCCCGGACGCTCGTCGGCGACCTGGCCGACCCCGACCGGCTGAGCTGGGCGTTCTCGCACCAGACGCTGCCCGACCGGGTGGACTCCCTGCTCCACATCGCGGGCGTGGTCGACCTCGGCCCGGTCGGCGAGCTCACCCCGAAGACCTGGCGCCACCAGCTCGACGTCAATCTGATCGCCCCCGCCGAACTGACCCGCCACTTCCTGCCCCAGCTGCGCGCCTCGCGCGGCCATGTGTTGTTCGTCAACTCGGGCGCGGGCCTGAGCGCCCACGCCGACTGGTCCGCGTACGCCGCCTCCAAGCACGGCCTGAAGGCGCTGGCGGACTCGCTGCGTCACGAGGAGCACGCCAACGGCGTCCGGGTCACCTCGGTCTACCCGGGCCGCACCGCCAGCCGTATGCAGGCCAAGGTGCACCAGCAGGAGGGCAAGGAGTACGACCCCGGGAAGTGGATCGCCCCGGATTCCGTCGCCACGACCATCGTCATGGCGCTCGACCTGCCGCGGGACGCGGAGGTCAACGACCTGACGGTCCGCCCGGGCCTGTGACGGACGGCGGGGGGCGGTCCCCGAAGACCGCCGCCCCCTGAGGCGGTCCTGTGCCCGCGGGGTTGCGTAGTCTTCCCGGGTGAACGAGAACAGCCAGTTCAGGTTCGGTGCCGCCACCGGCGTCGGGTCCATGCCCGGTGGGGACGCCCGGGAGGCCGTCAAGACCGTCACGGGTACCTTCGAGGACTTCCCCTTCCTGCCCGAGCTGCCCGCACGCGGGCCCGGCGCCGACATGATCGGGCGCAGCGCGGGGATGCTCGTCGAGCTGTACGCGCGCGTGGAGCCCAGCGGCTGGCGGCTCGGCGACCGGCCGGGCCGGGACACCAGGCGGGCGCGGTCCTGGCTCGGGGAGGACCTCGACGCCCTGGAGGAGTTCACCCAGGGGTACGAGGGCGCGCTGAAGGTGCAGGCGGTGGGGCCGTGGACGCTCGCCGCCGCCCTGGAGCTCCGGAACGGCGAAGCGGTCCTGTCCGACCCCGGCGCCTGCCGGGACCTGGCCGCCTCGCTCGCCGAGGGGCTGCGGCTCCATCTCGCGGAGGTGCGCCGGCGCGTTCCCGGCGCCGGGCTCGTCCTCCAACTCGACGAGCCGTCCCTGACCGCAGTCCTGCGCGGGCAGGTGCGGACCGCCAGCGGCTACCGGACCCACCGCGCCGTCGACCGGCAGATCGTGGAGGCCACGCTCCGGGACGTCCTCGGGGCGCACGACCAGGGGCCTGTCGTGGTCCACTCGTGCGCTCCGGACGTCCCACTCGCCCTGCTGCGCCGCGCGGGCGCCGCGGCGGTCTCCCTCGACGTCTCGCTCCTCACCGAGCGTGACGACGAGGTGATCGGAGAAGCGGTCGAGGCGGGCACCCGGCTCTTCGCCGGTGTCGTCCCCGGCACGGACGGCCCGTTGTCGGACCCTGCCGGTAGCGTCATGGGTGTCAGGACGATGTGGCGCAGGCTGGGGCTGCGGCCGGAGCTTCTCGCCGAGGCGGTCACGGTCACCCCGGCGTGCGGACTCGCAGGCGCTTCCCCCGCGTACGCGCGCCAGGCGCTCGCCCACTGCGTCCGGGCGGCGAGATCGCTCGCGGACAGCCCAGAGTAACGGGAGGACAACACGGTGGCCGGCGACAAGCAGCAAGCGGAAACAGCGGTGCCCGTCGAGGCACGGGAGAAGCACGCGCGGCTCGCGGAGCAGGTCGAGGAGCACCGCTTCCGGTACTACGTCAAAGACGCTCCCGTCATCAGCGACGCCGAGTTCGACCAGCTCCTGCGCTCGCTGGAGGCGCTGGAGGAGGAGTACCCGGAGCTGCGCACGCCCGACTCGCCGACCCAGAAGGTCGCCGTGGCGTACGAGACCGATCTCGCCGAGGTCGAGCACCGCCAGCGGATGCTCTCCCTCGACAACGTCTTCGACGACGAGGGGCTCGCCGCCTGGGCGGACCGCGTCGCCAAGGACGTCGGCGCCACCGGCCACCACTTCCTGTGCGAGCTCAAGGTCGACGGCCTCGCGGTCAACCTGACCTACGAGGACGGCAGGCTCACCCGCGCGGCCACCCGCGGCGACGGCCGCGTCGGCGAGGACATCACGCCCAACGTCATGACGATCGCCGAGATCCCGCACCGGCTGAACGGCGACCGCGTGCCGCGTCTGGTGGAGATCCGCGGGGAGGTCTACTTCCCCATGGAGGCCTTCCAGGACCTCAACGCCCGCCGGGTCGCGGCCGGCGAGAAGCCGTACGCCAACCCCCGCAACTCCGCCTCCGGTTCGCTGCGCCAGAAGGATCCCAAGGTCACCGCGACGCTGCCGCTGCACATGGTGGTCCACGGCATCGGCGCCCTGGAGGGGTACGAGGGCCTCACCCGCCTCTCCGAGGCCTACGAACTGCTGAGGTCCTGGGGCCTGCCCACCTCCCGGCACAACAGGGTCGTCGACGACCTCGACGGCGTCCGCGCGTTCATCGCCCACTACGGCGAGAACCGCCACTCCGTGGAGCACGAGATCGACGGTGTCGTCGTCAAGCTCGACGAGATCCCGCTCCAGGGCCGCCTGGGCTCGACCTCCCGCGCCCCGCGCTGGGCGATCGCGTACAAGTACGCGCCGGAGGAGGTCAACACCAAGCTCGTCAACATCCGGGTGGGCGTGGGCCGGACCGGCCGGGTCACGCCGTACGCGCAGGTCGAGCCGGTCACGGTGGCCGGTTCCGAGGTCGAGTTCGCCACCCTGCACAACCAGGACGTCGTCAAGGCCAAGGGCGTGCTCATCGGCGACACGGTCGTGCTGCGCAAGGCCGGTGACGTCATCCCGGAGATCCTCGGGCCGGTCGTCGACCTGCGCGACGGCAGCGAGCGCGAGTTCGTGATGCCCTCCGAGTGCCCCGAGTGCGGTACGCCGCTCAGGCCGATGAAAGAGGGCGACGTCGATCTGCGCTGCCCCAACGCGCGGGCGTGCCCGGCCCAGTTGCGCGAGCGCCTGTTCTACCTGGCGGGCCGCAAGGCACTGGACATCGAGCACTTCGGCTATGTCGCCGCGGCCGCCCTCACCAAGCCGCTGGAGCCCTCGGAGCCGCCGCTGAAGGACGAGGGCGACCTGTTCGACCTGACGGTCGAGCAACTGCTCCCCATCAAGGCCTACGTTCTCGACCAGGACAGCGGTCTGCCCAAGCGCGACCCGAAGACCGGCGAGGAGAAGGTCGTCACGGTCTTCGCCAACCAGCAGGGCGAGCCGAAGAAGAACGCGCTCGCGATGCTGGAGAACATCCGGGCCGCCAAGCAGCGCCCGCTCGCCCGTGTGCTCACCGGCCTGTCGATCCGTCATGTCGGACCGGTCGCGGCCCAGGCGCTGGCCCGGGAGTTCCGCTCCATCGACCGCATCGAGCGGGCCGGTGAGGAGGAGTTGGCGAACACGGAGGGCGTCGGCGCGATCATCGCCGCCTCGCTCAAGGAGTGGTTCGCCGAGGAGTGGCACCAGGAGATCCTGCGCAAGTGGCGGGAGGCCGGCGTCCGCATGGAGGAGGAGAGCTCCGGCGAGGACGAAGGCCCGCGCCCGCTCGAGGGGTTGACGGTCGTGGTGACCGGAACCCTCGAACAGTTCACCCGTGACGGCGCCAAGGAGGCGCTGCAGAGCCGGGGAGCGAAGGTGACCGGCTCGGTGTCGAAGAAGACCTCCTTCGTGGTCGTGGGTGACAACCCCGGTTCGAAGTACGACAAGGCGATGCAACTGAAGGTGCCCGTTCTGAACGAGGACGGTTTCGGCGTCCTTCTGGAGCGCGGGCCGGGCGCGGCGGCCGAAGTCGCGCTTCCGACCGGCGAGTAGCGGTTGAACTCCACCCGTTCGGCGCATACCAGATGCATACGGGTGGCCGGGGCGCATTCGGGCAACCGTCGGCGACCGCTGCCCGTGGAAGCCTTCTGCGGCCTACTGTTGAGCTGTGCGCCCGCCGTGCCCAACCGCGGTCGGGGCATCCCCGTGCTCGTCAGGAGTACGTGGAAGGGTTTTCCAGCGCGGTGCCGTCCAGGGGTTGTGGGGCATCGGGCCGCGTGGCGTGGGCACCGCCGGCTGTGAGAGGGACGGGAATGGAACCGACCGAGAGCGCCGCCCCGCACTCACGGCTGCGCCGGATGGCCGGCGCATGGCAGGGGAGACGGGGGCGGACGCCGGAGCGTCCGGGCGCGACGGAGCGCGCCGGACGCGTTGCCGCCGGACAGTACACCGTCGCCCGCGCCCGCGCCTCCGCACATATGGCCGTCGAACGTTTCTCCGGATTGCCCGGCGACGAACCCGAACGGCACCGGGTCCGCTCCGTGTTGCCCATGGCGATCGTCGCGGTGGCCGGGTCCGCGCTGAGCGCCGGCGTGTACCAGGCGTTCACCGACCACCACGCGCTCTTCCCGTCCGGCACGGCCGGCTGGTCCCTGGCCCTGCTCACCGGCGTCATCGTCGGTCACCTGGTCATGCTCGGCCGGGCCCGCTGGTGGGGCGGCACCGGCTCCGGCGCCACCCTCACCGTCGCCGTGCTGCTGCTCTACGGCTGGGTGCCCGCCGGCATGGTCAGCCTCACCGTCGTCGTCCTGGTCGGCATAGCCCGGCGCCACCACTGGCGGCAGGGCGTGCTGCACGGGTCGGTGGACATCCTCGGCATCGGCGCCGGCGGCCTGATGCTGGGCGCCTTCGGCCGCGTACCGACCGTGGAGAGCCCCTGGAACCCGGGCGGTTGGACCGCCTCCGCCCTGCCCCAGGTGGTGCTGGCGGCCGGCGCCTACCTCCTGGTCACCCGCGGCCTGCTGTGGTTCGTGCACCACTCCCGCAACGCCGGAGTGCCCACCGTCGCCCGCACCGCCGTGATCAGGCAGGGCCTGGTCGCCGTCGCCCTGCTCGGCATCTCCCCGCTGGTCTGCGTCGTCGCCGTGGCCAAACCGGTGCTGCTGCCGCTGTTCGCCGTCCCGCTGATCGCCCTCGACTCCACCCTGTGGATGGCCCGCGCCCGGGCCGAGGAGCAGCTGCGCGACCCGCTGACCGGACTGCCCAACCGGCAGTGGCTCCTGGAGCGCATCTGGACCGCCCTGGACGACGCCGAACGCATCGGCGCCCGGTCCGCGCTGATGCTGATCGACCTGGACCGGTTCCGTTCGGTCAACGACACACTCGGTCATCTCGCGGGGGACCGGCTGCTATTGCAGATCGCCGACCGGCTGCGGCAGGCGCTGCCGCGCGGGGCGGAGGCGGCGCGGCTCGGCGGCGACGAGTTCGCCGTGCTGCTGCCGGTCGCCGACTCCACGACGTCCGCGACCCGTATCGCCCGCGCCCTGGTCACCGTCCTCAGCTCCCCGCTCGACCTCGACGGGCTCACCCTGGTCCTGGAGGCCAGCGCCGGAGTCGCCGTCTTCCCCGACCACGCACTGGACGCCGAAGGCATGCTGCGCCGGGCGGATGTGGCGATGTACCAGGCCAAGCGGGACCGCACGGGCGTGGAGGTCTACGAGTCCAAGCGGGACTCCAACACCCCCGACCGGCTGGGGCTGCTGGGCGACCTGCGCCGGGCCCTCGACGCCCACGAGGTCCAGCTGCACTACCAGCCGAAGGTCCGTTTCGACGGGCAGGTCGCGGGCCTGGAGGCGCTGGTCCGCTGGGTGCACCCCGAGCGCGGCAAGGTGCCGCCGGACGAGTTCATAGCCATCGCCGAGTCCTCGGGTCTGATGCCCCATCTGACGGAGTACGTGCTGGAGACCGCGCTCGCGCAGGTCGCCCGGTGGCGGGCCCAGGGCCTGTACGTCCCGGTCGCGGTCAACGTCTCCCCGCGCGATGTGCACATCCCCGGGTTCGCCGGTTCGGTGGCCGCCCGGCTGGCCCGGCACGGCGTGCCGGCGGGAGCGCTCCAATTGGAGATCACCGAGCACGTCCTGCTGGAGGACCCGCAGCGGGCCGCCGACACCCTGCACGCGCTGACCGGGCACGGCGTGAAGATGTCCCTGGACGACTTCGGCACCGGCTACTCCTCGCTGGTGCACCTGCGCCGGCTGCCGGTGAGCGAGCTGAAGATCGACCGCTCGTTCGTGGCCCGGCTGGCGGTCGACACGGAGGACGCCGAGATCGTGCGCTGCACCGTGGACCTCGCGCATTCCCTGGGGTTACTGGTCGTCGCGGAGGGCGTCGAGGACGACGAGACCTGGGAACGGCTGCGGGACCTCGGCTGCGACGCCGTACAGGGCTGGCTCGTCGCGGCCGCGATGCCGCCGGAGGAGACGACTGCGTGGCTGCGGGCGCGCGGATCACGCGGCTGGCAGCGACCCGCCGCCGCGCTGCCCGCGGCGGCGGCCGACGAGTGACGCTCCCGCCCGTCCGCCGAGGGCTGGGAGCGGGCCGGGCCCGCCCTGCTCAACGCGTGCCCTGCGGCACGAAGCGCGCTCGTTGTACTGCTCAGTGCCGCACTGCTCTTCGCGCTGCGAGCACATCCGACATCCGACAGGGGGAGGCTCGTCATGTCGCTGTTCGTGCCGAAGTTCGACGAAACCGTGCTGGTCCGTGACGCTCGGGCCGAGGTGGTCGGCGGGGACCCCGTCGGTGTGAAGCTGCTGGCCGACAGCAGTGCGACCGGCGGCGCGCTGTCCACCGTGCGCGTCACCCTGGCCGAGGGCGCCGACGGGGCCCGGCCGCACCGGCACGACAACTCCGCCGAGATGTTCTTCGTCCTGGACGGGACCGCGGAGCTGCTCTCCGGCGACGACGTGGTCACCGCCGAGCGCGGTGACCTGGTCGTCGTCCCGCCGGGCCGACCGCACGCGTTCGCCGCCGCCCCCGGCCGCGGGGCCGATCTCCTCATCGTCATCACCCCGGGCGTCGAGCGCTTCGCGTACTTCCGCCACCTCCAGCGCATCCGCCTGGGCGAGGTCACTCCGGAGAGCCTGCTGGAGGTGCAGGACCTGTACGACAACCACTTCCTGAGCAGCCGGGCCTGGGACGCGCGCCGCTGAACGCCGGCCCCCGTGGGCGGGGTCCGGCAAACCGTTTCACGGCCACCCCGCCCCGCCCCATAGGATTGGGCCAAAGCACACGCACTCACCCAGAGGATCGCTGCATGCCTGGCATCACGCGCGAGGAGGTCGCCCACCTCGCCCGGCTGGCGCGTCTGGAGCTGAAGCCCGAGGAACTCGACCACCTCGCGGGACAGCTCGACGACATCATCGGCGCGGTGGCCCGCGTCAGCGAGGTCGCCGACCAAGACGTACCGCCGACCTCCCACCCGCTGCCGCTGACGAACGTCATGCGCGCGGACGAGGTCCGTCCGTCGCTCACCTCCGAGCAGGCGCTCTCCGGCGCCCCGGCCCAGGAGCAGCAGCGTTTCAAGGTGCCGCAGATCCTGGGTGAGGAGTGACAGCCGTGACGGACATGAACAGCATCATCAGGCTCACCGCCGCCGAGACCGCCGAGAAGATCGCCTCCGGCGAGCTGACGGCCGTCGAGGTCGCCGAGGCCCACCTGGCCCGGATCGAGGCCGTCGACGAGAAGGTGCACGCCTTCCTGCACGTCGACCGCGAGGGCGCGCTCGCCCAGGCCCGCGCCGTCGACGAGAAGCGGGCGCGCGGCGAGAAGCTCGGCCCGCTGGCCGGCGTGCCGCTCGCGCTCAAGGACATCTTCACCACCGAGGGCATCCCCACGACCGTCGGTTCGAAGATCCTCGAAGGCTGGATCCCGCCGTACGACGCGACGCTCACCAAGCGGCTGAAGGACGCCGACGTGGTGATCCTCGGCAAGACCAACATGGACGAGTTCGCCATGGGGTCCTCCACCGAGAACAGCGCCTACGGGCCCACCGGCAACCCCTGGGACCTCACCAGGATCCCCGGCGGCTCCGGCGGCGGGTCGAGCGCCGCGCTCGCCTCCTACCAGGCCCCGCTCGCCATCGGCACCGACACCGGCGGCTCCATCCGCCAGCCGGCCGCCGTCACCGGCACGGTCGGCGTCAAGCCGACGTACGGCGCGGTCTCCCGCTACGGCATGGTCGCCTTCTCCTCCTCCCTCGACCAGGGCGGCCCCTGCGCCCGTACGGTCCTGGACGCGGCCCTGCTGCACGAGGTGATCGCCGGGCACGACCCGCTCGACTCCACCTCCATCGACGAGCCGGTCCCGCCGGTCGTCGAGGCCGCCCGCAACGGCAGCGTCGCGGGCATGCGCGTCGGCGTCGTCAAGCAGTTCCGCGGCGAGGGTTACCAGGCCGGCGTCATCCAGCGGTTCGACGAGTCCGTCGAGCTGCTCAAGGAACTGGGCGCCGAGATCGTCGAGCTGGACTGCCCGTCCTTCGACCTGGCCCTGTCGGCGTACTACCTGATCGCGCCGTCCGAGTGCTCGTCCAACCTGGCCCGCTTCGACGGCCTGCGCTACGGCCTGCGCACCGGCGACGACGGCACGCGCTCCGCCGAGGACGTCACCTCCCTCACCCGTGAGGAGGGCTTCGGCGCCGAGGTCAAGCGCCGGATCATGCTCGGCACGTACGCGCTCAGCTCCGGCTACTACGACGCGTACTACGGCAGCGCCCAGAAGGTCCGCACCCTGATCAAGCGGGACTTCGACAAGGCGTTCGAGCAGGTCGACGTGATCGTCTCCCCGACGACCCCGACCACCGCCTTCGCGATCGGCGAGCGCGCCGACGACCCGATGGCGATGTACCTCGCCGACCTGTGCACCATCCCGACCAACCTGGCGGGCAACGCGGCCATGTCGCTGCCCTGCGGTCTCGCCCCGGAGGACAACCTCCCGGTGGGCCTGCAGATCATCGCCCCGGTGATGAAGGACGACCGCCTGTACAAGGTGGGTGCCGCCGTCGAGGCCGCCTTCGTGGAAAAGTGGGGGCACCCGCTGCTCGAGGAGGCTCCGTCGCTGTGAGTAAGGCACTCGCCAAGGCCAAGGGCTTCAAGAAGTCCAAGTCCGGTACGTACCTGTCCATGGCCACCACCGCGTTCGGCGCGGTGGGTGTCGCCAAGCAGATCAAGAAGGCCCGCGCCGAGCACGACACGCTGCGCCTGATCGACGCCACCGTGTCCGCCGTAGCGATCGTCACCGGCCTCGCCATCCTCTGCCGCGAGCTGAAGCGGCTGGGCGACGACGACGTCCTGCTGGGCTGAGAGGGAAGTTTTCACCGTGACCACCACGACCGACCTGGAGTCGTACGAGGACGCGCTGGCGTCGTACGACCCCGTCATGGGCCTCGAGGTCCATGTCGAACTCGGCACCGCCACCAAGATGTTCTGCGGCTGCTCGACCGCGCTCGGCGCGGAGCCGAACACGCAGACCTGCCCGACCTGTCTCGGCATGCCCGGCGCGCTCCCGGTCGTCAACGCGACCGGCGTGGAGTCCGCCATCAAGATCGGCCTCGCGCTGCACTGCGAGATCGCCGAGTGGTGCCGCTTCGCCCGGAAGAACTACTTCTATCCGGACATGCCGAAGAACTTCCAGACCTCCCAGTACGACGAGCCGATCGCCTTCAACGGCTACCTCGACGTGCAGCTGGAGGACGGCGAGACCTTCCGCGTGGAGATCGAGCGCGCTCACATGGAGGAGGACACCGGCAAGTCGACGCACGTCGGCGGTGCCACCGGCCGCATCCACGGCGCGTCCCACTCCCTGCTGGACTACAACCGCGCCGGCATCCCGCTGATCGAGATCGTCACCAAGCCGATCACCGGCGCCGGCGAGCGGGCTCCGGAGGTGGCCAAGGCCTACGTCCGTGAGCTGCGCGAGCTCATCCGGGCGCTCGGTGTGTCCGAGGCCCGTATGGAGATGGGCCAGATGCGCTGCGACGTCAACCTGTCGCTGATGCGCAAGGACGCCGACAAGTTCGGCACCCGCTCCGAGACGAAGAACGTCAACTCGCTGCGGTCCGTGGAGCGCGCGGCCCGCTTCGAGATCCAGCGGCACGCCGCCGTGCTGAACGGCGGCGGCACGGTGATCCAGGAGACCCGCCACTTCCACGAGGACACGGGGTCCACGACCTCCGGCCGCGTCAAGGAGGAGGCCGAGGACTACCGGTACTTCCCCGAGCCGGACCTGGTCCCGGTGGCGCCCTCGCGCGAGTGGGTCGAGGAGATCCGGGCGGCCCTGCCCGAGCTGCCGCTGGTCCGCCGTACCCGCCTCCTGACGGAGTGGGGCATCTCGGCCACCGAGATGCAGGCCATCCTCAACGCCGGTGCCCTGGACCTCATCGTCGCCACCATCGACGCCGGCGCCGACGCCGCGTCCGCCCGCAAGTGGTGGATGGGCGAGCTGGCGCGTGCCGCCAACGAGTCCGGCAAGGCGCCGGACGAGCTGTCGATCACGCCGGCGCAGGTCGCCCGGGTCACCGAGCTGGTCGCCAAGGGCGATCTGAACGACAAGCTGGCCCGCCAGGTCATCGAGGGCGTCCTCGCCGGCGAGGGCACCCCGGACGAGGTCGTCGACAAGCGCGGCCTGAAGGTGGTCTCCGACGAGGGCGCGCTGACGGCCGCCGTCGACGAGGCCATCGCCGGGAACCCGGCCATCGCGGACAAGATCCGCGGCGGCAAGGTGGCCGCGGCCGGCGCCCTGGTCGGCGCGGTCATGAAGGCCACTCGCGGCCAGGCCGACGCGGCCCGCGTCAAGGAGCTGATCCTGGAGAAGCTCGGCGTCGAGGGCTGAGCCCGCGAACCGTCTCGGAGGGTGCACCGGATCCGGTGCACCCTCCGAGGCATGCCGGTGCGGGGGGACGGGTCCGACCCCCCGTCGGTGCCGTCGGACAGAGGCGCTACGCTCCCGCGCCATGAGCTTGATGTTTAACCTCGGCGGTTCACCTGACCCGCTGATCTTGGTTCGTTCCCGGGACAGCAGGACGGCCGTTCTTCACGCTTCGAGGTGTCGAGCAACGTCGCGTGAAGGAACG
>NZ_JBEYTS010000069.1:0-35591 GCF_040643155.1 Streptomyces sp. NPDC047453
GGGGTTCCCCTTGGCTGTCCCGGCTGTGGGGGGGGCCCCCGGTGGCCCCGCACTGGGCTGGCTCCGCGTGGGGGGGCGGGCCGTGGTCTCGGCCCGCCCCGCGAGGTCAGTCGCCGGCCGGTGTGCCCGTCACCTTCAGGTGACGCACGCGGCCCACGTTGTCGAAGGATCCGAAGCCCACACGGCCCGAGGCGAAGACCGGGTCGGTGGCCGTGATCAGCGGGTTGGGGCTGCTGTCCAGGTAGACGGCGGTCTCACCGGTGTCGGCGCAGTGGGTGAGGCGCACCTTGTGCCACCCCTCGTCCTTGATCGCCGGAGGTGCGCCGAAGGTTCCGTTCCACTGGTCGTCGATGCGCAGCCGATCGGCGTCGTTGACCGTGAACATACCGTTGTGCGGGTAGATGGTGTTGTCGCTCGACAGGTGCGCGTACTGGAATCGGGTGTCCGACTGATAGTCCCAGATCAGAATGACGTCACGGTTGGTGATCTCGACGGGGGTGTCGATCCGGACCTCCGCCTCGACGGTGACGGAGGAGTAGCGCGGGCCCGCGGTCAGGACGGCGTACTCGAAGGGGCGCCGCGGTCCCGGGCGGGCGACGCCCGGCTCCGTCATGATCGTCTCGCGTTCCGTGTACGCCCACTTGGCCGGGGTGACCGGCGCCCAGTTGTCGGGGCCGGTGGTGTGGGTGGTGGGGGTGTTGCCGATCTCGCAGTCGGCGAAGGTGCGGGTCCCGGTCACCTTCCAGACCTTGCCGTTGGCCTTCGAGACGATGTACAGGCCGCCGCTGTGGTCGGAGCCGAAGCGGAGGTCGACCCGTTGGTCACCGGCGAGGTCGCGCATGGTGACCGTCTTCCCGGTCGACTTGTCGAAGAGCATCAGCTGCTCGAGCGGCGCGAGGTCGGCGCCGCGGCGCATGTCGCGAGTGTCCGCGGCGAGGATCCGGCCGTCCACGAGGTCGCCGAAGATGTACTTTCCGCGCAGCGCCGGCGCGTCCTTGCCGCGGTAGACGGAGCCTCCGGCGATGGCGCGGCCCACGTCGGACCGGCAGTTCCAGCCGGGTTCCGGGTCGTGGTCGTAGGCGGCGACCGGGTAGGTGTAGCCGTACTGGGCGTCGTCGGCAGGAAGGGGGAGGATGCGGGCGCACGGGTCGGTGGTCTTCTTGTCGAATGCGAAGGGGCCCTCGCGCTCGCTCCAGCCGAAGTTGTCCCCGGCCTTGACCTCGTACACCGACTCGATGGCGTGCTCGCCTATGTGGCCGAGATACATACGGTGGCTGCCGCCCGCGTCCCAGCTGAAGCGGTGCGGGTCCCGCATGCCTACGGCGTAGATCTCCCCAAGGGCACCGGGCTCACCGACGAACGGGTTGGACGCGGGGATGCCGTACCGGCCGTTGGCGCTGTCGCGGCCCGCGGGATCGATCCGCAGAAGTTTGCCGTGCGGGAGCGCCAGGTTCTGCGGCTCGCTGTTGCCGACGCCCTGCCCTCCGTCGCCCACCGCGAGGTAGAGGAGGCCGTAGTCCTTGTCGTGGGGCTTGGCCGTCGGGTTGAAGTCGATCTGCTGAACGCCGTGGACCTGGCCGGAGAAAGCGATACGCAGCACCTCGCGATGGGTGCCGTGGAAGACGGCCGCGGAGGGGTGGTCGGCGGTCCACTCGGTGATGACGCCGTGATAGGCGGGCGTGCCGGCCTGCCGGTAGTCGGGGGTCTCGGTGGCCTGCGACGCGAGCTCGGTGTGGATGGTGTAGAAGCGCCCGTTCGTGCCGAACTCCGGGTGGAACGCGGCGTACCCGAAGCCTTGACCGAGGCCGCGGCCCGAGAAGAAGTGCGGGAATGCGGCCTTGACGTCCAGGTAGGGGTGCGGGGTGCCACCGGAGGTGCTGGTCGCCGCGCCGGGGTCGGTGAGGTACAGGGTGCCGTTGAGGTCGGGAGTCGCCATCCGGCCGGAGCCGTCGGGGAGTTCATTGATGGTGTTGATCCGGGCGTGGCGCATCAGGCGCGGATCCGTTGGTGCCGGAACGGGTTCCGACTTGGGGAATTGCGCGAACTCCTCCAGGACGAGGCCTGTCGTGGACTGGGCGGGCTTCTGCGGAATGGGGTCGGTCAGGGCGGCTGTCGCCGCGGCGGGCTCGTCTGCGTGGGAAGGGGTGGCAAGACCGCCCAGCGCGAGGGCTGCGCTGACGGCCACGGCCGCCCAGTGCCTTCGATATGTACGTCGTGACGCCATGCGGGTCCCTTCGGGCTGGCGCGACAAGTAGGGAAAAACGATCCAGGACGGGAACGATCAGCGGCTCTGCGTCATACGCCGGTACTCCGCCGCCACCGCTCCGGCCGGCACCGGGCGGTCCAGGAACAGGAGGTCGTCCATGCGGCAGTCGCAGGCGTTGTTCTCCCGGGTGTTCTGGGGGAAGCTGCCGCCGATCTTGATGCCGCGGGGATCGGTGGGCGAGGCGCGGTGGGGCGCCGGCGTGGTGGCGAGTTCCCAGGGGTCGCCCGGTGTGACGTAGAAGCCGTCCAGGGGCTTGCCGTCGCGGTAGAGCGCGAGGGTGCCGTCGCGGAAGTCGAATGTCGCGGCCAGGTGGACCCATTCACCGCGGGGCAGCAGTTCTTCCCAGGGGGCCTCGGCGGCGAACGTCTGGGAGGCGCCGCTGTCCAGGCGTCTCCCCAGCGCGACCAGCTTCAACTCGCCGTTCACCTGGATGAGTTCGAGCAGCGCACGCACCGCGTGACCGTCAGAGGTTCCGGACAGTATGCCGGCCAGTCCGATCGCGTTGTAACGGTCGTTCGGGTTCGCCGTGTTGGAGTTGAGGGCGGGATTGTCGCCCGTCATCTTGAACCAGCCCATGACGGTGGCACCGCGGGCACTGCGGAAGGCCCCGAGGGACGACATGCCCTCGGCGTCCCAGGCCCCGGCCTTCCAGTCGTCGTTGCCCGCGGTGGCCGGGTTCTGCTGGCGCACCTGCAGGGCGGGCGAAGCACCCGGGTACGCTTCGTCGGCCACGCGCATCGCGGAGCCGCCGTTGATCAGGCTCAGCGTGGTGCCGGAGCGTCCGATGTCCTGCTCGCGACCGGGGTCGGTGGGGTCCGGGTGTCCGAAGTCGTACGCCGCCACAGCCTGGGCTCGCAGCGGAGTGTGGGCGGTCGAGGGGCGGGCCGCCTGGGCCGGAAACGTGGCGGCGGCAAGCGAGGCGGTCGCGGCGAGCGCGGCGACGGCGAGTGAGTAGCGTCTGGTGCGGGGCGGTGTCATACAGCCTCCCAGCGGCGGTGAAGGGGCGTTCGGTCGAGGTCCCCCGACTGGCAGAAAGCGCTTTCGTCCGCGTGCACGGACCATGTAACCCTTTCGCCGCGCCCAGGACAATGGGCGTGTACTCGCCAATTTTTGAGCGCCCTTTGGTGGCGGCGCGGACCTCCTCGCGGACGAGGATGCTTGGCGCTGGCCATGCGTCGCGTAGTTGGCCTTGCGCTCCAGGGCCAGCGAGCCCAAACACCCCGCCGTTGTCAGGGGTGGTCCGCGACGGGGATGCGTACCATCTGCTGGCGCCTGAGTCCGGATGCGTGAAGGCCGTGTGGTCCGGGATGATCCAGTTCGGGTTGGTCGCTTTGCGTATCTAGGCCTCGCGCCTGCCTTCCCGGGTCAGACGAGCGTGACTGGCTAAGGGACGCAAGGTCGGTCTCGTCAAACACCGCCTCCCCGTCCCGCCAAGCAATCCGTGTCGGCATCGGCTTCCCCACCACCGAGTCCCGCAGGAACAGCGGTGTCGAGCCGGCCATGCTCAGGTAGCCGTTCTCCGCGTGAGGGCGAGGCCGTAGCCGTCGGGGGTGTCCGCCCCACCCGTGCGCGTACGGGCAGCCTCTCCGTCCCTGGTCGCCCGGCCCCACTCGCGCCACACCCCTGTGACCAGGTCGAAATACCGGTCGCATGTGTCCGGCGTGGTTCCCATCACCCACTACCGGATGCCGAAGGTCGCCCAGCCGTCATCAGGATGGTTCAGGTCCTCGGACAGGACAACCCTCGCGGTGCAGGCCCGCGTGGGGCAGGTCCGGATGCCGTAGCGCCAGCGACAGTTCCGGGGGCAGCGCACGGAGCGTCTCCGTGAAGTGCCGTAGCAGTTGGGTACGCGCCTCTGCCTGTGTTCTCACCGTTCTCACCCGCATAGGATGCCCGTGATCAAGCGGGAGAAGGGGGCTCCAGTGGGAGAAATACCTGGTGGACGTGAGGAGTTGGACCGGCTCGGGCGTGCCCTGCGTGCGCAGCTCGTGGAGCTGATCGACAACTTGACCCCCGGTGCCGACCTCGGCCTCCTCTTCCTCGGCGAGCCGAACGTCGCCGATTGGCACGAGCCTCTGCGCTACAGCTACTCGGCCGTGTTCCGTGGGGAACGCCCCGAAGGGGTCGGCGCTGCCGACGCCGTCTCCCGGGCGGCCGGCCTGCTCAGCCCGGCCGACTGGGACACCGCGGGGCCGGAGGAGGAGATCGACGGCACGAAATGCACGTACGTCCTCACCGCCCGCCATCCCGACGGCACCCGCATCGAAGTCCGCACGGGCGACTACAACTCGGCCGTGCTCTACAGCGGGCAGACCCCGCCTTGGCCCTGCGTGAGCCGGAGGAGTTCCAGTGGCCGGAGCCGGTCCGGACGCTCGAGACCCTCACGCTCGGCTACGTCCTCTGCTACGAGTGTGACGGCCTCGGCGCCTGCCACAGCTGCGGTGGACGCGGCTGGGTGCCCAGCGAGCCCCATGGGCGCAGCGGCTGCCGCAAGTGTGGCAGGCAACGCGTCTGCCCCATCTGCCGGGGCAGGGGCGAGCCGGCCGTCTCCCAGCTGTCGCCGTACCAGCTGACCTACTTCCCCAAACTGAGCCAGTAGCCGCTATGACCTGTTCGAAAGTGGATCACGGTCGTGCGATGATCACCTCTCATGGCTCGGGCAGAATTCACAGACGCTCAGTGGGTTGTGCTGGAACCGTTGTTGCCGGTAGGCGTCAAGCCTGGTCGGCCGTCGGTGCACAGCAAGCGGCAGCTGATCAACGGCATACGGTTCCGCACGCGCACCGGCATCCCGTGACGGGACCTGCCGGAACGCTATCGGCCGTGGGAGGAGGTGCCCCTCGAGCCATGTCGCAGTGGCGGCATCGAGGCACGCGAACGCTGTCGCAAACGATGGCGCGGGTTTGCCCGGCGTGGTGCAGTGCACCTAGCGGAAGCGCTCCAGCGCCTGATCGGGACTTCTGTACCCAGCGAGGTGGCCGGTGGTTGTGAAGCTGAACTGAGCGCTTCAGCTGGCCCGTGAGCGGCCGACTTGGCCCGACGGGGCTGATGGGGTCCTGGAGAGCGTGGAGGGGAGAGGTTTCCTCTTGAGCGCGGGTTTGGTCTCGGATCTGCTGGAGGCGGGCGAAGGGCGGGACGGGCGCCCCACGTAACCTCTTCCTGTGCCAGCCTCCCGTCTGCATCGCGTCGCCGTCCTTGTGCTCGAGGGCGCGAAGCCGCTCGATGTCGGAATCCCCGCGCAGGTTTTCACGACCCGCGCGAGCATGCCGTACGAGGTGCGGGTGTGCGGGGCGACACCCGGTCTCGTGACCGGCGGCGATGGCCTGGCGTACTACGTCGCCCACGGCCTCGACGTGCTTGCGTGGGCCGACATCGTCTTCGTCCCCGGCTACCGGTTTCCGGACCGCGACGACCCGCCGCAGGCCGTCGTCGACGCACTGATCACCGCCCATGCTCGGGGCGCGCGGCTCGCCGCCATCTCGACGGGCGCCTTCGCGCTCGCCGCCACGGGCCTGCTCGACGGCAGGCGCGCCACGACGCACTGGCACTACACGCGGGCACTCGTGGCCAGGCATCCGCTCGTCCAGGTCGACGAGAACGTGCTGTTCGTCGACGAGGGCAGTGTGCTCACCTCGGCCGGCGCCGCCTCCGGCATCGACCTGTGCCTGCACATCCTGCGCGGCGACCTCGGAGTGGCCGCGTCCAACCACGCGGCCCGCCGCCTGGTCGCGGCCCCCTACCGCAGCGGCGGCCAGGCCCAGTACGTGCCACGCAGCGTCCCCGAGCCGCTCGGCGAGCGCTTCGGCGCCACCCGCGAGTGGGCGCTGCACCGGCTCGGCGAGCCCCTCACCCTCGACATACTGGCGCGGCAGGCGGGGGTCTCGCCGCGCACGTTCTCCCGGCGCTTCGTCGAGGAGACCGGCTACACGCCGATGCAGTGGGTGATGCGCGCCCGCATCGACGTGGCCCGTGAACTGCTGGAGCGGTCGCAGCGGAGCGTCGAGCAGATCGCCGCCGATGTCGGTCTCGGCACCGGCGCGAATCTGCGGCTGCACTTCCAGCGCATCCTCGGCACCACCCCGAGCGAGTACCGGCGCACCTTCACCCTGGGCGAGTAACCCGCCCGGCACCGTGTGGCGGGATCCTTTTGAACCGTGGCGATCCCGCCACTGTCAGCGGCGCCAGCCGCGGGCGAGCCTGGTGGCGAAGGGAAGGGACATCACTCATGACTCGCATCGCCATCAACGGATTCGGCCGCATCGGACGCAATGTGCTGCGCGCACTGCTGGAGCGCGACAGTGCCCTCGAGATCGTCGCCGTCAACGACCTCACCGAGCCCGCCACTCTCGCCCGGCTGCTCGCCTACGACAGCACGGCCGGCCGTCTCGGGCGCCCGGTGACCGTCGACGGGGACGCCCTCGTCGTCGACGGCCGTCGGATCACGGTGCTGGCCGAGCGCGAACCGGCGCAACTGCCATGGGCCGAACTCGGCGTCGACATCGTCCTGGAAGCCACCGGCCGCTTCACGTCGGCCAAGGCCGCCCGCGCCCACCTCGACGCGGGCGCGAAGAAGGTGCTCGTCAGCGCGCCGTCGGACGGCGCCGACGTCACGCTCGCGTTCGGGGTCAACACCGACGCCTACGACCCGGCCGTGCACACGATCGTCTCGAACGCCTCCTGCACCACCAACGCGCTCGCGCCGCTGGCCGCGGTCCTCGACGAACTCGCCGGTATCGAGCACGGGTTCATGACGACGGTGCACGCCTACACGCAGGAGCAGAACCTGCAGGACGGTCCGCACCGCGATGCCCGTCGCGCCCGGGCCGCCGGCGTCAACATCGTGCCGACCACGACCGGTGCCGCCAAGGCGATCGGCCTGGTGCTGCCGAACCTCGACGGCAAGCTGTCGGGCGACTCGATCCGTGTACCGGTGCCGGTGGGCTCGATCGTCGAACTCAACACGACCGTCGCCCGCGACGTGACACGCGACGACGTGCTGGCGGCGTACCGCGCCGCAGCGGAGGGGCCGCTCGCCGGCATCCTCGAGTACTCGGACGACCCGCTCGTGTCGTCCGACATCACGGGCAATCCCGCCTCGTCGATCTTTGACTCGGCGCTCACCCGCGTCGAGGGCCGCCACGTCAAGGTGGTCGCCTGGTACGACAACGAGTGGGGCTTCTCGAACCGCGTGATCGACACGCTCGAGTTCCTCGCCACCCACTGACCGGACGCCGGGGGTGGTACCCCGCCTCCGGCTACCGCGCCGGCCGGCACTTCCTTTGGGCGCTCCAGTTGACCAGTCGGGCAGCCGGAGCGCTCAGTCACAGAAGCGGGTCCGCCTGGCCTCCGGAGGGCGCGGGAGCCGGGGTGAGCTTGTGGAGCCCGTCCCGGCGCCGGTCGGCGATCCGCGTGTGGATACGGGTGACCTTCAGGCGGGCCTTGGCACGGTTGGCCGAGCCCTTGACCTTCCGGGACAGCTCCCGCTGGGCGCGGGCCTGGCGGGCTAGGTCCCGACGCTCGTGCCGAGGGTTGGCAACCTTCTCCCCGGTCGAGAGAGTGAGCAGGTGATCCAGCCCGGCGTCCACGCCGATCGCCGCACCAATAGCAGAGAGCGGCTTGACGGTCTGGTCTTCGACCAGCATCGAGACGAACCAGCCTCACCGGGGGCGGAAACACCGAGGGCCGGAATCCCTGATCGGACTCCGGCCCTCGGCCTTCAGTAGCGGGGACAGGATTTGAACCTGCGACCTCTGGGTTATGAGCCCAGCGAGCTACCGAGCTGCTCCACCCCGCGTCGGTGAAGAGAACACTACGTGACCGGCGGGGAAAGAAGCGAATCGCTTCCGCGGAGCGTCACGCCGACAGCTCCTCCGGCAACGCGTCCCTGAGTGGCGCCGCCCACTCGACGACTTCCCAGCGCGGGGGCCTCTGGGCTGAACGGTTCGAGCTTAGGCCTGGGCCATCCGGGCCCAGTGTGCCGCGCAGGCTCTGCGAGGCGGTGGAGATGCCGAGTGCGTGGAGTAACTGGCCGGCCGTTTCCTCCGCGGCGGCCGGGTCGATGCCGCCGGGATCGTGGACCATTCGCGGGGCGGTTGCGACGGCCACGGTCACCGGCGCCCACGGTCTGCGGGAGACGAACGGCGGCGTGGACTGCAACGTGTGTATCGCCGCCGTCGCCCTGGCTCTTGCCGCCATCGGCCCGGGCCGGCTGGCCGCCGACCGCTTCTTCCGCTGGGGTACCGGCGGCTGGGCAGAGGCTGCCTGCGCCCTGGGCCTGGGAGGTGCCGCCGCTGTGATCACCCCGAGTCTGTGAACGTGAAGCGCCCACCTGGTCCGCTTCTTGAGACGGTGCCTGCCATGCGGGCCTTGGGGGCGTCGCGGATCACCGTGTATGCTCGGCAGCCGCGAAGGGGAGTAGCCCTGCAATACCGGTCGTCGACACACTGGAACCCAGCACCTGGTTCCCGGTGGCCGGGCCCGCACTGCGGTGCGGGTGGGCGAGACCTTCGGCCCTTTGTCGACGACGTATGCGTGTCGGCGGGGTCGAAGCTGCCGCCATTCCCCTTTTTACGCGGTTGTCTCGAAGCCCCGCCGGTGCGGGAAGGCTGAGCCGAGACCGTGATCCATTTCGTGTTGTTGATCGTCTGCGCGGTGGCGATCTATCTCTCCTGTGAGTGGTTCGTCAACGCCGTCGAGTGGCTCGGCGAGCGCCTCAACGTGGGCAAGATGGCGGTCGGCACGATCCTGGCCGCCTTCGGCACCGCACTGCCCGAGTCCGTGGTCACGCTCGTCGCGGTGACCACCGGCGCGACTGCTGAGGCCAAGAACATCGGCGTCGGCGCCGCGATGGGCGGGCCGCTGGCGCTGGCCACCGTCGCCTACGGCGTCACCGGCGCCATGCTGCTGCTCAAGCGCCGCAAGGAGCGTGAGCGCACTGTCGCGCTGGTCGCCGCAGGTGGCAGGGGCCCCGACCTGCCCGTCCCGTCGGCCGGTGACACTGAGCAGGCCCTCGGTACTGCGAAGGACATGAAGCGGCTGGCCAAGGACCAGAAGTGGTTCCTGCCGATCTTCATCGTGAAAGTGGCGCTCGGCCTGGTTGCCTTCGCCTTCAAACCTGTCCTTGGCCTGCTGTTCTTCGCCGCCTACGCGGTCTACTTCTGGCGGGAGATCCGCGGTGGCCAGGACGAGGACGGCGAGGAGGAGCTGGAGCCGCTGAAGTTCCAGCCCAAGGCCGCCTCCCCGGCCACCTGGGCCGTCATCGCCCAGACGCTGGTCACGCTGGTGGTGATCTTCTTCGCGTCGCAGCTGTTCGTGAAGCAGCTGGATGCCATCGGCCCGATGATCGGCCTGTCCGCCTCGGTGACCGCCCTGCTGCTGTCCCCGGTCGCCACCGAACTGCCGGAAATCATGAACGCCGTGATCTGGGTCCGTCAGGGCAAGACGAAGCTCGCTTTGGCGAACATCTCCGGCGCGATGATGATCCAGGCCACCGTCCCCTCCGGTCTGGGCCTTCTCTTCACCCGCTGGCACTTCGATGCCGCACTGCTGTGGTCCGGGCTGATCACCATGGCGGCGATCGTCTACGTGCTGCTGACCATGCGCGGACACAAGCTCACCCCGGCACGGCTCGCGGTCGCGGCCGGCTTCTACGTGGTCTTCGCCCTCGGCCTGATTCCCCTCCTCAGCTGAGCGATTGCTGCGCTGCCGCCTGGGCTCGGGCGGCTGCGCAGCGATGGGCGCCGCCGCGCAGGCATGTGCCTGCGTGGCGGCCGGGCCGCTTGTTCATCACCGCGCGAGCAGCGCACGGCAAAAGGGACCTGAACTGTCATGGCTGGAAACAGAAGATCCGTACCCGCAGAGAACCAGGAGCCGGCGGGGCGGCGTCGGCGCAGGCGTCCCAAGCGGCGGACCGGCCGCTGGGTGGCGCTCGCCGCCTCGGTCCTCGTCCTCTGCGTGGCCGGAGTGGGCGGCTGGGCGTACATGCACCTCAACGGCAACATCAAGGGAGCCGATCTGGGCGATGCGCTGGGCGACAACCGGCCCAAGGCCGCCGCCGGCGGGCAGAACATCCTGGTCATCGGCTCCGACAGCCGCAAAGGCCTGGGGGATGCCTACGGCAAGAACCTCACGACGATGCAGTCCGACACCCTGATGCTGCTGCACACCGGCGGCGACGGGAAATGGGCCACTGTCGTCTCCTTCCCCCGCGACTCCTGGGTACAGGTACCCGCCTGCGACCGGGGCAACGGCTCGACGTCCAGCCCGCACCACTTCAAAATCAACGAAGCGTTCGCGATCGGTGGCACCACCGGCGACGCGGCCAAGGCCGCTGCCTGCACCATCAAGACCGTCGAGGCCAACACCCAGGTCCGCATCGACCACTTCCTGATCATGGACTTTCGCGGCTTCACCGGCATGGTCGACGCCCTGGGCGGCGTTGAGGTCTGCCCCCAGCAGGCCATCCACGACAAGAAGGCCCACCTCGACCTGGAGGCCGGCTGCCAGATCGTCAAGGACGACAAGGCCCTCGGCTACGTCCGCGCCCGCTACAGCATCGGCGACGGCTCCGATATCGGCCGCATCGGACGCCAGCAGGAGTTCATGCAGTCCCTCGCCGACCGCGCGAAATCAAAGCTGTACAACCCCACCGCCCTGTACGGCTTCTTGAACTCCGCGACCAAGTCGCTGACCACCGACCCCGACCTGGCCGGCATCGACCCCCTGTACAGCCTGGCCTCCAGCGTGAAGGGCATAGCCACCGACCGGATCTCGTTCCTGACCGTCCCCAACTACCCGCGAGAGCGCGACGTGCCCACCGACAAGGCCAACGTCACCTGGCAGCAGCCCGCTGCCCGGCAGTTGTTCACCGCCCTCAACCACGACCAGGAGACGACCAGAGCCGACCTGAAGAAGGCGACCGCCCAGCTACCCGCACCCGCGAGCGCCGTGCACGTCACCGTCCTCAACGGCACCGGCACCCGGGGCGCAGCACTGAAGGTCGCCGAACAGTTGCGTGCCCTCGGCTTCCAGATCACCGCCACCGGCAACGCCCCCACACGCGTCAGCAAAACCACCCTCACCTACGCCCAAGGCCAGTCGGAGCAGGCCCAAGCGGTCGCCGGCCACCTGCCCGGCGTGGCGCCCACACTGTCCGAGCAATCAGCCCCCGCCAGGGTCACCCTGACCATCGGCCCCGACATGCCCGCCATCGACGGCTGACCGGATCTCTTGAGCGCAAGCCCCGTTCTTCAGGACGGGGTTAGCTCATCCTTGGCGCGGAGCCGCGCAGCGGCGGAGTTCTCTGCCGTTGTCAGTGGCGCCCACTAGGTTGATCGCACCAGTTGAAGGGGGGTGTTCTCATGCTGTCTGGTCGCCGTTACCTGCTCGATCTCTCGCCTGAACAAGAGGAGATGTGTGAGGAGTTCGGCGGCATCTGCCGGTCGGTGTGGAATACGGCGCTGGAGCAGCGTCGGGAATACCGGCGGCGCGGGGCGTGGATGAACTATGCGCCGCAGTGCGCCGAGTTGGCCGACGCCAAGTGTGAGCACTCGTGGTTGAAGGCGGCACCGTCGCATGCATTGCAGCAGACGCTGAAGGATCTGGACCGGGCCTGCCGGGATCACGGCACGTTCAGGGTGCGGTGGCGGTCGAAGGCACGTTGGTTGCCGTCGTTCCGGTTCCCCGACGCCCAGCAGATCAGGGTGGAGCGGCTGGGGCGCAAGTGGGGCCGGGTCAAGCTGCCGAAGCTGGGCTGGGTCCGCTTCCGCTGGTCCCGCCCCCTGGGTGGTGAGATCCGTTCCGCGACCGTGTCCCGCAAGGGCGGCCGGTGGTTTGTGTCGTTCCTCGTGGACGACCGGGCCGTCACTCCCGGGCAGCACGCCATGCCCGGTACCGCCGTGGGCATCGACCGAGGGGTGAAGACCGCCGTCGTCACCTCGGACGGCGACTTCCACGACCGGCCGTTCATCACGGCCGGTGAGATCGTCCGTCACCGGCGTCTGCAGCAGCGCCTCGCCCGGTCCAAGCGCGGCAGCGTGAACCGGCACAGGACGATCACGGCCATGGGCCGCATCATGTCCCGGGTGTCGGACCGGCGTGGGGACTTCTGCGCGCAGACCGCCGCCCGCATCGCAGCGAAGAACGCAATGGTGGTCCTCGAAGACCTGCGGGTCAAGAACATGTCCGCCGGCGCGTCCGGCACCGTGGCCGAGCCCGGCCGCAACGTCCGCCAGAAGGCCGGGCTCAACCGGGCCATCCTGGACAAGGGGTGGCACCGCCTCGAACTCGCCCTGACCAACGCAGCCCGGTACACGGGCACGCGCGTGGTGAAAGTCAATCCCGCGTACACGTCGCAGCGGTGCTCCGCCTGCGGCTTCGTCACGGAAGGAAACCGCGAGAGCCAAGCGGTCTTCCGGTGCAAAGCCGCAGGCTGCGGATACCGCGACCATGCCGACGTGAACGCCGCGAAGAACATCAAGGCCGCAGGACATGCGGTCTCAGCCTGTGGAGACCTCGGCACCAGCCGGTCCGTGAAGCAGGAACCCGTAAGCCGGGCGACCGGCCGAACCCCCTCATAGGGGAATCCCCGAGCTTCAGCCCGGGGAGGAAGTCAAATGAAGACGGAGCCGGCAGACGACAGGCGAGCACACCCGTTCCCACCGGGCTTTCTCCAACCTGGCAGTCTCCCGGCTCCGCCGTCAGAGAATGTGATCGCTCTCCAGCGCCAGTCTCGGCAGGCGGCGGGACAACGGGGCCGGTAGCCACCATGCCCGGGTGCCGAACAGTTGCATGGCGGCCGGGACGATCAGGCAGCGGATGATCAGCGCGTCCAGGAGGACAGCCGTCGCCAGGCCCAGGCCGAACTGCTGGAGCATGCGGCTCGGGCTGAGCATGAAGGCCGCGAAGACGACGATCATGATGCTTGCGGCCGCGGTGATGACCTTGCCGGTCGCGGCCAGGCCTTCGCGGACGGCGTGGGCGTGGTCCTGGGTGCGTACCCACTCTTCGTGGATGCGGGAGACGAGGAACACCTCGTAGTCCATGGAGAGGCCGAAGACGATTGCGAAGATCATCACGGGAATGAAGGCCTCGACCGGTCCCGGTTGCGCGCCGAACCAGCCGTGCTGGAAGACCAGGGTGATCACGCCCAGGGCGGCGGAGATGGACAGGAGGTTCAGGACGGCGGCCTTGAGGGGGATCAGGAGCGACCTGAAGACCGTCATCAGCAGGAGTGACGACAGGCCCACCACGATGGCGATGAAAAGTGGCATGCGGGCCGAGACCCTGTCGGCGAAGTCCTGTGCGGCCGCCGTCGAACCGCCGACCAGGAAGTCCGCGCCGGTGCGCTTCTCCAGCGGCGGCAGTACGTGGTCGCGCAGTTCGTGGACGAGGTCGGTGGTGCCCTTGTCCTGTGGCGCGGTCGTGGGGAACACCAGGACCGTGGACAGGGAGCCGTCGGGGGACGGGATCGGCGGGGTCGTCGCCGCCACGCCGTCGGTTGCGGCGAGGGCCGAGCGCAGCTGAGCGCCCGCCGCCTGGTCGCCCTTGCCCACGACGACCAGCGGGCCGTTGAAACCGGGGCCGAAGCCCTCCGCCAGCAGGTCGTAGGCCTGCCGACTGGTGGACGACGCAGGGTCGTTGCCCGCGTCGGCGAAGCCGAGGCGCAGGCCGAGCGCAGGCGCGGACAGGGCCAGCAGTGCCGCGGTGGCGGCCAGCAGGGCGGGCAACGGCCGGTGCTGTACGGCGCCGGCCAGGGCACGCCAACGGCGGCCCGTCACCCTCCCCTTGGCCTGCGCCTTGGCCGCCTGCCGCAGCACCTGGCGCCGGATCCGTCCGCCGAACACCGCCAGCAGCGCCGGCAGCAGGGTGAGCGATGCCGCCATGGTGACGAGGACGGTCAGCGCGACGGCAAGCGCCACGCCCTGCAGCGCGCCCAGTCCCAGGGCCACCAGGCCGAGCAGCGCGATGATGACGGTGCAGCCGGCGAAGAAGACGGTACGACCGGCGGCGTCCATCGCCCGGCGCGTGGCCGTGGACGCATCGGCGCCGTCCGTGATCTCGTGACGGTAGCGGTAGAAGATCAGCAGCGCGTAGTCGACGCCGACCGCGAGGCCGACCAGCATCATCACCGGCGGGGTGAAGTCGGCGACCGTGAACACGTGCGAGGCCAGCACGATCAGGCCGATCGCGCCGCCCACCGCGAACAGCGCCGTGACCAGGGGCAGCGCGGCGGCCGCCACCGAGCCGAAGAGCAGCACGAGCACCACCAGCGCGGCGATCAGACCCGCGCCCTCGGCGGACCCGCTCTTCTGCTCCTGCGCCGCGCGCACCGCCGCACCGCCGAGCTCCACTCTCAGGCCGCTCGTCCCGGACCGTTCTGTGGCCTTCGCTGTGTCGATGATCCTGACTATGTCCGACTTCGGCACGTCCTGCGCCTTGCCGGCCAGGGTCACGGTGGCATACCCGATGGTGCCGTCCCGGGACATGGCGGCCGAGTCCGCGTACGGGCTGCGGACCGTGACGACGCCCGGCAGGCCGCGGACCTCGTTCAGCATCGACTCGACGCGGGGCCGGATGCCGGTGGCCCGCAGCCCGGTCCCGTCCTTGAAAACGATCTGCACGCTGTCGCCGGCCTGTGCCGAGCCATGCTTCTTCAACAGATCGGTGGCGGCTTGGGAGTCCGTGCCGGGCAGCAGGAAATCGTTGTGGTACGTACTGCCGGCCGTCCGTGCGCCGGCGCCGATCACGGCGACCACGGCCACCCACAGGAGCAGGGCGGCCCAGCGGTGGCGCTGTGACCAGAAGGCCAGGCGGGCGAAGACGCCGCCGCGGCCGGGGGCTGCCGGGGTGACTGCGGTCTCGGGCGTCGGGGGTATGCGGACCCCGGTTGTGGGAGGGGTGTTGGTGGCGATGTCGTCGCCGCTTGCGGGTGATGTGTTCATGCGCTGAGCGTGCGGTGGGCGTATGCCCGGGCACGTCCGCCCGGGGCGGACACTTCGCATACCCCGGCGGTTGTGGGTTCGGAGGGTCGCGTACGACCCCGGTTGTCCCGTCCGTGGGAGTCGGGGCTCGCCGGGCCGTCCTGCGTCGCCCGGCTGCGGTCAGTCGGTCAGCCAGCCGGGGCTGACCATCCCGGACTCGTAGGCGAGCACGACCAGTTGGGCCCGATCCCGTACCTGCAGCTTGGTCATGATGCGACTGACGTGGGTCTTCGCCGTGGCGGGGCTGAGGACCAGGCGGGCGGCGATCTCATCGTTGCTCAGGCCGGCCGCGACCAGCTGCATGACCTCCCGCTCCCGCTCGGTGAGCGCGTTGAGCCGGGGGCCGGGATTCGGTGCCCTGACCCGGCCTGCGAACTCGGCGATCAGCCGGCGGGTGACGGACGGGCTGATCAGCGCATCTCCGCGGGCGGCCACCCGGACGGCATGGATCAGCTCCTCCGGCTCGGTGTCCTTGAGCAGGAAGCCGGTGACGCCGGCGCGCAGCGCGCCGTAGACGTAGTCGTCCAGGTCGAAGGTGGTCAGGATGACAACGCGGACGTCCGCGAGCCGCTCGTCGGCGGCGATCCGCCGGGCGGCCTCGATGCCGTCGGTGCCGGGCATCCGGATGTCCAGCAGGGCCACATCGGGGCGCAGTTCGCGGCAGGCGGTGACGGCCTCGTCGCCGTCGGCCGCCTCCCCGACGACCGTGATGTCGTCCTCGTCCTCCAGGATGGAGCGGAAACCGGCGCGGACGAGTCGCTGGTCGTCGGCGAGCAGCACACTGATCATGGTCGTCTGCCTGCTCCGTTCTCGCGTGACACCTGTGGACCGTCTTGTTGGCCTGGAACGTACGGACCGTAGGGAATCCGCGCTTGCACGGCGAATCCGCCGCCTGGCCGGGTCCCCGCGATGAGCTCACCGCCCAGGGCGCGGGCGCGCTCGCGCATACCGCCCAGGCCGCTGCCGGGCGAGGGGCCCGTGGTGCCGGCGCCGCCGTGCGCTGCCGTGCCGATCCCGTCGTCCTCGACCTCCACCAGGAGGTCGCGGTCACCATAGCGGAGCCGTACGGTGACCGCTGTGGCATGGGCGTGCCGGGCGACATTGGTCAACGACTCCTGGGTGATGCGGTACGCCGCCAGGCCCACCTCGGTGGACAGCGGCCGCTTGACGCCCTCGGTCCGCGTCCGTACGGCAAGCCCTGCCCGCTCCGCCGCCCGGACCAGTTCGCCCAGTCGGTCCAGCCCGCCCGCGGGGGCCAACGGCGCAGCTTCGTCGGCCTGGCGCAACACGCCGAGAGTCGCACGCAGTTCGCGCAGTGCCGCCTTGCTGCTGTCCTTGACGGCGGCCAGGGCCTCCTCGGCCTGAGCCGCGACCTTCGCCGGGTCCTTTCGCAGGCGGTGCAGGGCGGCGCCCGCCTGAACGTTGATGAGCGAGATGTGGTGGCCGATGACATCGTGCAGTTCGCGGGCGATGCGCAGCCGCTCCTCGGTGGCGGCACGCCGCTCGACCTCGCGGGCGTGGGCGAGGCGGCTGCAGCGGACGTATCCGAGCGCGACGACGGCCACGAGCCAGCCGGACAGCAGGAAGACGGCGAGGCCGGTCAGGTCCTCGCTGCCCAGGACGCTGACCGTGCCCACACCGAACACGACGACCGAGACGAGCGCCACGGCGGCGCGCAGGCGGCCCGTCGCAGCGACGGTGTACAGCGCGACGATCAGGGCGATCACCAGGGGGCCGTCAAAGCGCAGCGAATAGAAGGTGCCCGTGAGCACGAGCACCGTCCAGCCCACCGCGACGGGGTAGCGCCTGCGGAAGTACAGAACCCCGCAGGCCAGAACGAGGAGCAGCGCGGCCAGCGCGAGCACCGGGCCGCTGCGTTCGCCCTCGTCCCAGAACGACTGGATGGAGCCCAGCGCCACCACGGTGAACACCGCTCCGGCCAACGCCAGATCGGCAGCCCGGCCGTGCGGCAGCCGCGCTCCGCGGCGCTGGCTCGGGGCGGGGTCGAAGACCATATGCGCCAGCGTAGGGGCGGTACGGGAGTAGCGCGCCCACCGCGCGGCGACATCCTGCAGCGCCGGGGCGCAACTTCGGAGGTACGGGAGCGGGCGGGGACGCAACCGGTGGAGTACGGCACAGGGCTTCGAGCCACCTCAGCCTGCCCGACACGGCTCGCACGGCGCACCGTTCGAGGTGAGGTCACCGTGCGGACAAGGCTGCGGGCGGGGGTCTCATCGAACGGGCGCCGGCCGGCGTAATCGAGCGCGAGCAGCTGCGCGAGTGCCCTTCCGGCCGAGACACACACGACGTGCTGAGTCCCGGTCCCTGCAGGCGTTCGCCAGGCTCATTCACCGGCGTTTTGCCCTGCCTCGCCCAAGCGGGACTGGCTCGTTGTCCGGCCTGTGCGGCAGCGTGGGCACCGTGCTGTGAGCTGCCCTGTCGCGGAGCCAGGCAAGGAATGCGATGACGAAGAGCCCTTCGACGAGCAAGGAGAGTACGCCGTAAGGCGGCTCCCAGCCGGGTTCGTGGTAGCCGTCCGGCAGACCGACGGTGCGCGACAGCAGAAAGCCGGTGATCATGCCGAGGCTGACGAGTGCCCCGGTCAGCCAGGCGGCCAGGGGACGTTTCGTGAGGGCGAGCGCCAGAGCGACGGCGAGCATGACGGCGCTGCCTACTGCGAACAGGACACCGATGTAGAACTTTTCCTCAAGGTGATCAGGAATGAGGAGTGTGTGCAGCATCGCGTTGGTGACAGCACAGCATGTTCCGAGTCCTCTCAGGGAGGCATCGGCTGCATTGGTGGAGTTCATCGCGACTCCAGCGGTTCACGTGGGTGGAGCACAAGGCCCCGGGGGAATCCTCGGCAGCGGAAAGCGGAGCGGGACCTCGGCTCACCGCTCGCAGGCGGTGTCCGTCCTCGGGGGTGCCTGCAGCCGCGTCCTCGCCGCGCAGTTCGACGCAGCATGAGCCTGGTCGAGGGACGAACACCTCGTGGGAGGCGCGCCCGCGATGAGCGCGCCCCCTTGGGTTCCATCGGCGACCGCTACTAGCGCACGATGATCACGACGGGTCCGCCGCCGAACCGGTGCCCGAAGCGGAACCCACCATGGTCGAAGCGGTGATCGAAGCGGAACCCGTGGTCGAAGCGGAATCCGTGGTTGAAGCGGAACCCGTGGTTGAAGCGGAATCCGTGGTCGAAGCAGCGCCAGTCGTCGCCGAAGCACCGGCTGGTGGTCACATGGGTGTGCACGGCAGGCGCTGCTGCTGCGGCCGTGCCGGCTGCGCCCATCGCGGCGCCGCCGGCCATCAGAATGGCGGCTGACGTCGCGACGAGACGCCTAGCGCCTTTTACTCGCATGATGAATGCACTCTTCCCTCTGCCGCGTCGGCCCGTGTGGCGGGGTCGGCGCGGTCTTGGAGGTACGAAATGAATGACCGCGGCCGCAAGGGAGCGGCACGGCCGTGGGCGGGGTCCCGCGCGTTCGAGGAGCACGTCTCGCATCCGATCCCCGGTGCAGGGGAACCAGCGGACCAGGAAAAATATCCGCAGATTGCAGCTGTACTTCGGTTACGTAAGCAGCGCCCTTTTGGATTGCCGTTTGGCGGAAGCCGCGGTGTCTCGCGTGGCGGGCGAAGAACTGCTTGCCGGTGATCACGTCGGCGCGGGCGAACTCCGTTTCTGACGATCAGGTCCGCCACACGCCGAGTTGTGCCTGCATCTGGCCAGCCGATGCTGCGGGTGGCCACGGGGCGGCGGGAGCGCCGGCCCGTGGCCCACGAATGTGGCGGATCAGCCCTCGGCCTCGGTGGAGCGGCGCTTGACGAGCCACCACACACCGCCGCCGAGAACGAGCAGTGCCGCCGCACCGCCGACGATCACTCCGGTCGAGGCGCCTTCCTTCCCGCTGGACGCCTCGGACACCGCGTCGGCAGAGGTGGCCGCAGCGGCGGAAGGTGACGCGGTCGCCGCAGGAGACGTGCTCGGCGCCTCACTCCCGCTCGGGCTCGGTGTGAGCGAGGCGGCGCCCGGGGCCGCGGCCTTCAGTTTCAGGACCGGGGCGGGCTGCTCCGCTTCCCTGCCACCTGCCGGCAGTTCGATCCAGCGCGCGACCTTGCCGTCGCTGTAGGTCTCGACGGTCTTGAAGACGAGTTCCTTGGCGTTCGGCAGCTGCCTGACCTTGATCTTGTGCTCGGCGTCCACCCCGGTCTTCAGCGCCGGCCCGCCGACGAGGTAGCCGTCGTTCGTCGCCGTCAGCTTCCAGCCCTTGGGAGCGTCTACGAGGGCCAGGCCAGCCGGCGCGATGCCTTCCGGCAGGACGATGCGGACCTTGGTGAAGCCCGCAGAGGCGGATTCCGCTTCGGAGACGAAGGTCAGGGTGACGTCAGTGGCGAGAGCCTGCGGAGTGTCGGCCTCGACCTCCGCATGGGCGGCCGCCGGTCCGGCGAGGGCGACGGCGGCAGCCAGGGCAGTGGCACCGGCGACAGCGATGCGACACGTCGCACGGGCCAGTGGACGCCCGGGGATGAACACAATGGACACAGGGGAAACTCCTTGCTGGTGCGGGAAGGTCCGGACCCGCGGATACCGGGACCGGTGACGGACTGGAACTGACCCGGGCGGTGGTCCCCTGCGTATCACCGCGTGTTCCAAAACGAATTCCCGAAGGAGTGCGCTGCCGTCCGCGGCATCGGCCGCCCGCCGAACAGGCACCCCCAGCGTCATCGTGTCCGCACGGACGACTGGGCGTGGCCACACCTGCGCCAGGGCGGCACCCGCAACGGCCGTCGCCCGGGTGCCGAGAGCGCCGAGAGCGGCAGTCATCCGTGCGTCGGCGCGGTGCAGCAGCCATGACACCACCAGAGCGGCAGCCATGTGGACGGTTGCCATCGGTACTCCGGCGTGATGCCAGGCATGCCCGTCACCCGACGAGGCGGCGAGGCCTCCCGCGTGCACCGCGTGGACGGGTATCCCGGTCGGTGCCTCCCCGTCCGTGTACGACAGTGCCAGGTGCAGTACGCCCTGGGGGCCCAGCGTGAACACGACGGTCCTGAAAGCGGCGTACCGGCGCCGTGCCAGCGGCCACACCAAGGCGAACTGGACGACGCCGGAGACGGTCACCAACAGCCAGGGCACACTTCCCTCAGCGATCGCGTGGTGCCCGAATGTGGCGAGAACAGTGCCGAGCACGGCGAACAGACCGGCCCGCACGCACGTCCCCGCGTGGCTGGCCCGGCCGTCTCCGGCACGCCCGGTCACCTCCTCAAGCGGCACGGTGATTTCGCGTCCTCACGTCGCGTCGGGCGCAGGCGCTCACGGTGGCAGGAAGGCACCGGCCCCCGGAGCATAGTGGAAGGCGGCCTGGGCGACGCCGACGCGCTCTGTGGCTGCGAGTTCCTCGCTGGGCTCGCGAACGGCCGGCGAAGTGCGCTGGATGGCGATCATGGCGGCGTCGTCGGTCAGGCGTCCGCCGACGTGGGCGAGCAGGTCTTCGCTCAGGTGGTGGACCAACTCCGGGGGGCTGCCCTGCGCCCAGGCGGCGACCCGATCGACCAGCGGATAGAAGGCGCCGCTTCCGTTCCGGGCCTCCACGACGCCGTCGGTGTGCAGGAGCAGGAGGTCTCCGGGCAGCAGGGTGAAGGTGTCGACGTGGTAGTCGGGGATGGTCAGTTCACCCAGGCCCAGCGGCGGGGCGGGGTTGGTGGCTCGCAGTGGCATGGCCTGCTGGTCGCGCAGCAGCAGGGGAGGCGGGTGTCCGCAGGTGACCATCCGGATCTGCGGCAGTGCGTCCGGGATGTCGATGACGGCGGCGGTGATGAAGCACTCTCCCGGCGCTTCCTGATCGGTGGGTTCGGCCAGATTCCAGCGCACGCTGTGGTCGAGGTAGGCCACCAGGCCGGGCAGGCTGGACTGGCGGTGCCCGGCCTCCCGAAAGGCGCCGAGCAACAGTGCCGCGTCACCGACGGCGGTCAGGCCCTTGCCCATGACATCGCCGATGATCAGCCGGGTGGCCCCCTTGGTGCGGACGGCCGCGTACAGATCGCCGCCGATCAGCGCCTGTTCCTCCGCAGCCAGGTACACCGAGGCGACCCACAGCGGGCCGATCCGGTGGGGCAGCGGCCGCAGAAGCGCCCGCTGTGTGGCCTCCGACACGGTCCGTACCTGCGCCAGTTCACGGCCGTGCCGCTCGCGCAGGTACCGGAACAGAGTGACGATCACCGTGACCACCAACAGGGCGATGATCTGCGAATCGAAGTACATCCCGCTCAGGTGGGCGTCCGGGTGGGTCAGATTGACGGCGAGCAGGGCCACCACCGATATGGCTCCGATCACGCCGGTGAGGAAAGCGCCCGCGAAGGACGCGGTGATCGCGGGCGCGACGATCAGCAGGGGGCCCAGCGGCACACCGTTCGGGGTCAGCGCGTCGACCAGCGCGATAGCCCCGATCAGCCCGAGCGGCAGCGCCAACAGCGCATCGCTGGTCCGCCACGAGCGCTGGTGGTGAGGAATCGGCCACCGCAGACTCATACCCTCGGCTTACACCTTCCAGGACAGCGCCGCAGATCGTGACGGATCCGCGTGCGCCACCGCTGAGCTTCAGTATCCTCCGGCTCGGCAGTCCGCTTGCGGCCGCCACCGTCGGGCCGCAGGAACACGCCGGGCGAGGACGGACTTGCGACGGGCACCGCGAAGTCGGGGCTTTCGTCCATCGCGACACCGCATCGACCGGTGCGGCTGCCGCGTCCTTGGCCCAGCGTAGGCCGACGACATCGTGGGTGGCTATCACCACCGCGGTGCCACTCTCGGACCGTGTCCTACGTGGTGAGGCGGACGAGGCGCTTGTAGCAGCACAGGGCGCCGGCGAGTCCGAGGAAGGCCAGGTAAGGGGATCGCGTGCGTAGCGGGGGCTGAGTCGTCGGTAGCCGGTCAGCCACGAGATCATCCGTTCGCTGACCCATCGGCCGCGCCTTGATCGTTCGCGAGGGTCTGGACGTCCGGATGTCCGACGTCGTGTGCCGACACGGCCGGGTCGAGGCGGTGCGTGAGGTGTACCTCGACGTCGCGGTGGGGCAGCGGGTGGCGCTGACCGGCACCAACGGGTCGGGCAAGACGACGCTGCTGCGTGCGGTTCTTGGCCTGCACCGGAACTTCGCGGGCCGGATCCTGGTGGGCGGGCGGGACACCAGAAGCGCAGCCGAGTGGGCGTGGCGGCGCCGGAAACCGGCCGGTCGCCGGCCGTGAACCTGAGCCTTGCGGCCACGCCGCTGGCGACGGTCGCACTGACCGCCTTCCTGGTCAACGTCCGGCACGTGTTCTACGCGCTGTCCTTCCCCCTGCACCGTGTGCGGGGGCGTCTCGCCAGGACCTACAGCGCGTTCGCCCTGACCGACGAGGCATACGCCCTGTCCACCGGCGAAGAGGCCCGGTCCTGGTCCGGCGCGCGCATCGTGTGGCTGCAGGTATTCATGCAGCTGTACTGGGTCGGCGGCGCCACCGCCGGCGCCCTGCTTGGCTCGGTGGTACCCGACAGCGTCACAGGCCTGGACTTCGCGATGACCGCCTTGTTCGCCGTCCTGGCCCTCGACGTCGTCAGGGAACGTTGCGGCGACCTGCCCACCCCTGTTCTCGCGCTGCTCAGCACCCTGACCGCCCGCCTGGTCCTCCCCGGCCAGATGCTGCTGGCCGCCTTCACGCTGTTCACCGCCGCTCTCCTGGCCCGGCACCTCACCACCCGCAAGAGGCCGAGCGCGAGGATCACCGAGGGGACGCCCCGTGCCTGACACCCGTTACCTGCTCCTTGCCGTCGCAGTCTCGGCTGCCGTCACCTGGGCTCTGCGTGCCCTGCCCTTCGCCGTCCTGGCCTCGCTGCGGGCCAGCAGGACAGTCCAGTACCTCGGCGCCCGCATGCCGGCCGGTGTCATGGTGATCCTCTTCGTCTACTGCCTGCGCGACCTTCCACTGACCCAGTCCCGCGCCGCCCTGGCCGCCCTGGCCGTCACCGTCGGGCTGCATCTGTGGCGCCGCAACGCCCTGCTGAGCATCCTCGGCGGCACCGTCGTCAGCGTAGCCCTGGCCAGCAGCCTCTTCGCCGGCTGACCCGCTGCTCCCACGCACGGCCGAGGGTCTGCGGCTCAACGCCGGGACGCAAGAACGCACAAGACCCAATTGCACCGCGGTGCCGACCAGCGTGCCGCCGTCCAACTCCACCACGGAGAACGGGACGTGCCGCCAGTTCTGCTGATCGCAAAGCGGGGGAGACCACCCGGGCCGCCCGCCGAATGTGCCGCACTGGCAGGGCTTCAGGTCGATGACGACTTCCACTCTCTTCGTCGTGTGTGTGCGAGCGCAGTGTCGAGGAGGAGGCGCAGGCAGGCCGGGGTGGGTGCAACGGCGGTCGTGAGCAGGGCGCCGCTGTCGGCGAGTGGGGCCAGTACGGCGTAGCCGTCCGCAGGATTGCCGCCCAGGTGGAGTGGCTCCTCGATGGGATGGGGGTCCGGTGTCACGACGAGGAGTTGGCCGCAGGCCCGGTGGCGGCTCAGGACGGCGGGGCCGTCCCAGGCGGATGCGGGGGTTCCGTAGGTGGTGTGCTGGTCGAGGATGAGCCGGTGGGCGCGGCGCACGGTGAGGCGGGTGGTGAGGTGTCCGGGTGGCTCCGCGGTACGGCCGAGCAGTTGCTCTTCGCGGAGCAGCAGCCGGGAGGAAGCGGCGAGGCTGACGGTGTATGTCTGGTGCAGGGTGCTGCCGCGGGTGCTGATCAGCGGCTGGGGCAGCCAGTTCAAGGATGCGTACTCGTCCGCCGTGAGCTGTACGTCGTAGCCGGCCGGGTCTGTGGTGGAGCCGCGCAGGGCGATAGTGGCTGCAGCCGTGGTCACCTCCAGTTCGGCCTGCGGGCGTGCGGTGATGTCGAGCGCCAGTCGGTCGCCGCCCAGCGGTGCGCTCATCGCCCCGATCACGCTCACCCGTGCCTGTCTGCCGGATGGCCGTAGTCGCCGTAGGTGGAAGGGCCCATCGCTGTGCAGGAGCGGGAGTGTGGTGGTGCGGCCGTTGTGTTCGGCGCGGATCCGGGCGGTGGCGCGGACGCCGTTGCCGGTCGCAGTGATCGTGCCGGCTTGATTGCCTTCGTCGCCGGCGGCTGGCACCGCTGCGGTACGTGCGGGTGGGTGGATGGGGGCCGCCGAGCGCGTTGGTGCGGGACTGGTCGCGGGGGTCACGTGGCGGCCCCGGCCCGCCAGGTGGTCAGGCACCCGGTTACCCAGTCGGCGACCGGGCGGATCCCGTCGGCCTGGGTGAGGCTGGTGAAGGCGACGGGCAGGTCCCCGCGCTGGCGCTGCGCGTCGGCGGCCATGGTGTCGAGGTCGGCGTTCACGTACGGCGCGAGGTCGGTTTTGTTGACGACGAGGAGGTCGGCCGTGGTGATGCCGGGTCCGCCCTTGCGGGGGATGTCGTCGCCGCCGGCCACGTCGATGACGAAGATCTGTGTGTCGACGAGGCCCCGGGAGAAGGTCGCGGTGAGGTTGTCGCCGCCCGATTCGACGAGGATCAGGTCCAGTGGCCCGACGGTGGCCTCCAGGTCCTCGACGGCTTCGAGGTTGGCGGAGATGTCATCGCGGATCGCGGTGTGCGGGCAGGCGCCGGTCTCGACGGCGGCGATCCGCTCGGGCGGGAGCACGGCTGCGCGGCGCAGGAACTCGGCGTCCTCGCGGGTGTAGATGTCGTTGGTGACCACGGCGATGGACAGTTGGTCCCGCAGGGCCCGGCACAGTGCGGCCACGGTCGCGGTCTTTCCGGAGCCCACGGGGCCGCCGAGGCCGATGCGCAGCGCGCGGCGGCTGCCGTCAGACCGCAGTGGCTCGGCGCTGTGGGTGTGGCGGTGCGGCATGGTCACGGGCTGGTCGAGGTGCATGTCAACTCCCTGTCGGTGAAAGGGTGGTTCAGGAGGCGAAGAGCCGGACGGTCCAGGTGGAGTGCTGTTCGCCGATGAGGTCCAGCAACGGCGCGGACGCGGCCGGGAGGGCGTCGACGCCCTCCTCGGCGACCCGGGTCGTGGCGGCTGCGGCGGCCTCGGCCACGTCGTCGAGTTCGGGAGCCAGGCGTGCCAGCAGCGCGGTCGTGTCGAAGGGGTCGAGGCTGAGCAGCCGTACGGCGGCGGCCGCGGGGCCGCCGACGCTCTCGTACGCGGCTGCCTGTGCGGCATCCAGCGGGCTCAGCCCGGCAGCACGGGCGGTGACCCCGAGGACGACGGGCTGGTGCACGCCCTGCGGCCGGGCGTCGGCGAGCCGGTCCAGGTCGGCCGAGGGCCAGGTGGCGCGGGCCGCGCGGAGCAACTGCCGGCCGAGTCGTCGGGCGACCTTACGCAGAGCGGGCATGGGCGTTCGGGCGTCCGCTGCCTCGTCCAGGAGCAGGGCGTCGTAGCCGGTGGCCGCGGCGGCCGCGAGTCCGGCGGCGGTCAACCCGACTGTGTGCAGCCGCCCTCTGCAGAACGCCTCCAGACTCACGGGGTCGTGCACGCCGCCGGAGGACACCGCGGCCTCCACACCGCCGGAGTGGGCATGCCCCCCGGCGGGAAAACGGCCGTCGGCCAGGATGAGCAGGGCTGCACGGCTCACGAATGGCCCGCCTTTCGGGAACAGAAGAGGGGTACAGGTTCAGGCCGGCCCAGCAGAAGCGCCGGCCGGGGCCCCGGGGAGCCCGGGCCGGCGTCGTCCGCACGGGGCCGTCGGTGTGGGCGCCGGGGGCTTCAGAACAGGAAGTACCGCTGAGCCATGGGAAGTTCCGTCGCGTAGGTGCGGCTCACTGTTTGTCCGTCCACCTTGGTCCGCACGTCGGTGGTGACGGCGCCGCCGATGTTGACGTCGAAGGTATCGGGGTCGATCTTGATCTCTGGGAGCCCGCTGTTGAGTTTCATGTCGGCCTTGGTCACGTCACGGGTGCTGTCGATCCGGGCCGGCGGCTTGATCAGGCCCAGCCCGCCCAGGTCGCCGTCGAGGGCCAGTTGGGGGACGAAGTTGAAGGAGTTGGACCTCGTGGAGCGGCCGCACGAGCCCCACACCGGGCGCGGCAGGAACGGCTGCGGCGTGGGGATCGACGCATTGGCGTCGCCGATCTGCGCGTACGCGATCTGGCCGCCCTTGATGACCATGTGCGGCTTCACACCGAAGAACTTGGGCTCCCACAGGACCAGGTCCGCGAGCTTGCCCTGCTCCACGGAACCGACGCGGCCGGCGATGCCGTGGGTGATGGCCGGGTTGATGGTGTACTTCGCGACGTACCGCCTCACGCGGAAGTTGTCCGCCTGGGCGGTGTCCTCGTCGAGGTGCCCGTACCGGGTCTTCATCACGTGCGCGGTCTGCCACGTCCGCATGATCATCTCGCCGATGCGGCCCATGGCCTGCGCGTCGGAGGACATCATGGAGATGGCGCCCATGTCGTGCAGCAGGTCTTCGGCGGCCATCGTCGACGGGCGGATGCGGGAGTCGGCGAACGCCATGTCCGCCTCGACCTCCGGGTTCAGATGGTGGCAGACGATCATCATGTCGACGTGTTCCTTGACGGTGTTGACCGTCAGGGGCCGGGTCGGGTTCGTCGAGGCGGGCAGCACGTTCGAGTGGCCGACCAGGCTGATCATGTCGGGTGCGTGGCCGCCGCCGGCGCCTTCGACGTGGAAGACGTGGAGGCTGCGGTACCTCTGACCTTTCTTGCTGCGGGACGTGGTGGGGTCCAGGGTCGCTGCGAGGGTGTTCTGCACGAAGCCGGCTTCGTTCAGCGAGTCGGCGTGCAGAGCGATCTGGACACCGGTGTCGTCGCACACGGCGAGGGCCGCGTCGATCACGGCGGGCGTCGCGCCCCAGTCCTCGTGAATCTTGAAGCCGAGAACGCCGGCCCGGACCTGGTTCGTCAGCGCATCCTTGTTGATGGTGCTGCCCTTGCCGAGCAGCCCGACGTTGACCGGGAACTGGTCCAGCGCCTCGAACATCCGGTGGATGTGCCAGGTGCCGGGCGTCACCGTGGTGGCTGTACTGCCCTCGGCGGGCCCGGTGCCGCCGCCGATCAGGGTGGTCACGCCGGCCGCGAGCGCCTCGTGGATCTGCTCGGGGCACAGGAAGTGCACGTGTGTGTCGACGCCGCCCGCAGTGAGGATCCGCCCATTGCCTGAGATGACCTCCGTCTCCGGGCCGACGACGAAGTTCGAGGGCCGCACGTCCTCGAACACAGGGCAGCCGTCGAACGTCTCGGGGTCCATGGTCTCGGGGTTGTACGCCTTGCCGATCGCGGCGACTTCGCCGTCACGCAGCCCCACGTCAGCCTTCACGATGCCCCAGTGGTCGACGATCAGCGCACCGGTGATCACGGTGTCCACGGGAGCGTGGTCGCTGTCGCGCGCGTAGTGCGACTGCCCCATCGACTCGCGGATCACCTTGCCGCCCCCGAAGATCATCTCGTTGCCGCTGCGGTCAGGCCCGCCCGCCCAGTCCGCCTCGATGCGGATGACGAGATCGGTGTCGGCGAGTCGAACCCGGTCGTCCACGGTCGGGCCGTACAGATCGGCGTACTTGGCACGCGTCAGTGGCTCAGCCATCGAGCTCTCCGTTCCCACTCTTGATCTGCAGGCCCTTCACCCGGCGCTCACCCCTGATCGGGACGAGTTCCACGCACCGCTGGTCGCCCGGCTCAAACCGCTCCGACGTACCCGACGGAATGTTCAGCCGCTTCCCGTGCGCCTTCTCGCGGTCGAAGACCAGCCCGGGTACGGCTTCGTCACCGGATACGTATCCGTCGTTCGCCTCGGCGAAGTGGAAGTGCGAGCCGACCTGGACCGGCCGGTCCGACTCATTGCTCACGAACAGCCGCGTGACCGGATCACCTTCGTTGAACCTCACCAGATGGGGCTGACCGACCGGCATCGTGTCCACCGGCGCCTCGCCGTGCTCCTCGCACTTCTCCTCCGGATGCGGCTCCGGCTCAGCGACGAACTCGAACTTCCCCGGATGAACGGCCACTTCCTCGTCCGGCTCGTCAAACGGATCGTGGATCGTGACCAGCTTCGTGCCGTCCGGGAAAGTCGCCTCCACCTGGACGTTGTCGATCATCTCCGGAACGCCATCCATGACCTCGCTGCGCTTGAGCACGTGCCGCCCCGACTCCATGACGGAGTCGACGGTGGCGCCGGCCCGCGCCTCCTCGTACACGTGCGCCGACAACAGCGCCATGACCTCGGGATAATTCAGCAGCAGCCCGCGCTCACGGCGCCTCTGGGCGACGTCCGCTGCCACATGGATCAGCAGCCGTTCCTGCTCGTGCGGAGTCAGGTGCATACCGTCCCCTTTCCTGCTCGTCGCATTGACCCAGTGCGGCGAGGCTCACGAGGACCACGGGAACGGTCGGCCGTATGCCGCAACATGATCATTGACCTCGACGAGAAACGGACACGGGGAAGACACGCCCCCAGCCCTCAATGAGGTGAAACCGACGCACACCCCCGCAAAGCGACGATGCCCCCTGCACCCCGGCGAGCGCCCCTAGCGCGCCCCTGGGGCTCCGGCCGAACGAGCCGGGCTGGGCCGGCGGCCGGCGCGGCGAGATGACCTTTCCCGCAGTGGCAAGCGAGGGTGGGGCGACGGCCATGTCCACCGCATGCACGAGCCATTGCTCGTAGTTTCGTGCCGCACGGGCCGGCGGTGTGACCGGCCCGCTGCCGTCCTGTCCTACGTCCTGCTGATCGCTGACCGAGGGACCGCCAGGGCCGCGCACCGAATGTGCTGCCGCAGAAGGGCGATCAGGTCAGGCGCGGATACCGGCCGACGAATGAACAGCAATCCCCGGACAGCTTCCCCCCACTGTGGCCGACTCGCCGAACCGGTACGGACGTCGAACGTGCTGGCTCTCGTCTCGACGCATCCCTTGCCCGCGTCGCCCACAGGCCGCAGCCGTCTGCCCCGGGCCGTGCCGGTGACGAGTTGCTCATGCACCCTCCCGTCGCCCTCGACCGGTACCCGACGCGCCCGCGTTCAGTGTCTCCGTAAGGTCTCCCCAAACGGTGACAGAACGATATAGATTCCATATATAGGGAGTTCGTTCGATCAGTCTTTGCGGGAAACCGCTCATCTCGCCAACTATGCCAAGGCACGGGAGATGAACCCATGAGCGATCCTGAACAGGAACGTCCTGTAGCCCAAGAAGCCACTGATGCCACTGAGCCTGAGGCACCAAGTGGCGAGGAGGTCGCGCCGGAGGCCGGATCTGCCGCCGAGGAAGCGGAGGCCGGTACCGAAGCGCCCAACGGCGAGGAGGTTGCGCCGGAGACTGAACCGGCAGCCGAGGAAGCGGAGGCCGGTACCGAAGCGCCCAGCGGCGAGGAGGTTGCGCCGGAGACTGAACCGGCAGCCGAGGAAGCGGAGGCCGGTACCGAAACGCCCAGCGGCGAAGAGGTCGCGCCGGAGACTGAACCGGCAGCAGAAGGGAGTGATGGCGGCGGTGAGGAGTGAGGCAGCCCTGGCCTGTGGTCGCTGATCAAGGCCGTGGTCGGCCAGGGAATTTCCGGACCCATTCTCTCCGGTGCCGCCTGGAGCTATGCGCAGTCCGCCCGTTGCCCACTGGTGACGACTAGCGGGTAGCGGGCGACAGCATTCGGCCGCGTGCCCAGTCCCGCGCTGCCGCACCCCTGGCCACCCTGGCCGTCACCGTCGGGCTGCATCTGTGCGCCGCAGGCTGACCCGCTGTTTCCACGCACGGCCGAGGGTCTGCGGTTCAACGCCGGGGTGCAAGAACGCACAAGATCCAATTGCTCGCCCGGTCCTGTCCTCCGGGCTCTGGCACCCGCTTTCCCCGCCGCGGGAGGATGGCAGCAGCCCCAGCCCGATGTGCGCGGACCGGTTGCGGTTGTCGATGTTCCACGCACCGAGCCCATCCACATGGAGTGGACGAGCGGACCCGGACTTGGGGCTCTACCAGCGGATCGTCTCGCCTCCGTGGGCGACGTGGACGGTGAACTCTTCCAGCACCGGCAGGGCCCGCAGGCGCGCCGGCGGCCCAACTGGTTCTCGGCAGCGTCCCACAGGGCTTCGGGGCCGCCCTGAGCGGACGCTCCAGTGGCCATCTTCAGGAGTACGGGGATTTGGGTCGGGGTTTCGGGTCGTGACGGGTATGAAGCGGGGGCGTGTGGAGTCTGCTTGGATGTCGGAGATGACGAGTAGTTCCCCGGTTCCTCATGCAGATGATGCCGATTCCAGCCGCCTGCCCGATTTGCTGGTGCGTGCCGCCACCGGTCGGGACGGTCAGGTGTGGAGCGACCTGTGGACGGAGCTCTATCACAACGGTTCCCTTGACGTGTCCCATCCGCTGGTACTGCCGGCGCTGACGGACATGGCCGAGGGCGACGACGCCGACACGGCGGCTGCGGCTCTCCATCTGGCCGGTGCCCTCCTTGTTCAGGCCGACCAGCGGTACGAGACCCGGACACTGCGGGACCAGCACGCGCCCGAAGTCGCACGGCTGCTGGCCGCTGCGAACCGATGGCGGCAGGCCACTGATGATCGGAACGGCTACTGCCACCTGCTGGAGACGGTTCTGAACCTGGAGGGCGACATCCATTGGGCCGAGGAACTGATCTGGGGCATCGTCAACGAGGAGTACGAGCTTGAGTGCCCCGATCCAGACGGCTGCACGGCGCTATGGGTGATCATGGGTGAGCGGGGCTTCTTCAGCGCACCGGAGGATTACGCCCTCTCCGACAATGCCGAAACCCTTCCTCTGCATCCGGCCGATCCCGGCACCTTCGACGGCCTCGCCCGCCGCCTGCACGAGCTGGCCTTGGCGGACGGCCACGAGGATGTGGCGCACGCTTTGACCTATGCCTTCGGCGAGGCGACCTGCCCGCAGTGCGAAAGGCGCTTCTCCGTCGTCGGACAGCTCGCTGCTCGTTGGAGCTGAGAAGCTGATCTCTTCCTTCCAGGCGATGGCTTCAAAAGTCCTCCGGCGTCCACGGCCGCAGCTTCTCCGGGTTGCGGACCGCCCAGATCCGGGTGACGCGCCCGTCGGAGACGTCGAACGAGGCCACGGTCATGACGACGCCGGCACGCTGGGCGACCAGGCCCGGCATACCGTTGACCGACCGCTCCAGGAGCTCGAGCCCTGGAGCCTTATCGGCAATGGCGACCATGTACTGGGCGATGCGCACGCCGCCCTCGACCGGACGCAGGACGGTGCCGACCATGCCGCCGCCGTCGGCGGTCATCACGGCGGCCGGGTTGAGGAGACCGACGAGGGCTGCAATGTCCTTGGTCTCCCATGCCTCTTTGACGTGCCTCACCACGTCGGCCTGGCCGGTCGCCGTCACCGGAGCGCGCGCGACGCTCACACGCCGCCGGGCGGAGGCCGCCAGCTGCTTGCAGGCCGCAGGGGTCCGGCCGAGAACGTTGGCGATCTCGGCGAACGGGTACCGGAAGACGTCGTGCAGGACGAACGCCACCCGCTCGGCGGGCGTCATCGACTCCAGGACGACGAGGAAGGCCATGGCCACTGACTCATCCAGGACGATCTGGTCGGCGGGGTCTGCAGGGCCGGTGGGGTCGGCGCCGCCCGCGTGTTCCCACTCGGTGCGGTCGGGCAGCGGCTCGGGCAGCCACGCGCCGACGTAGCGTTCACGGCGGGCCCGCGCCGAGCCGAGCACGTCCAGGCAGATGCGGCTGGTCACCGTCGTCAGCCAGGCGCCGGGGGACAGGATCTCTTCCTGCCGGCTTCGTGGCAGTCTGTACCAGCGTGCGTAGGCATCCTGTACGGCGTCCTCGGCCTCGGTCACCGAACCGAGCAACCGGTAAGCGACATTGATCAGTTGGCGTCGCTCGCCGGCTATCTCATCTGTGCTGGTCCCGACAGTCCCCATGCTTCCGGCCGCCCCCTCGCCTTACCTTTCGCAGGCCCGCGTCGTCGGGCTGGTGAGAGCTTATAGATCTACTGCCCGAGGGCGGAAAAGGAGACTGTGACATGGCCACCGAGGTGACGGCGAACGCACAGCGCAGCTCCTCGTTCCTGCAGATCGCGATCGCCCTGCAGACCCTGACCATCTTCCTTCAGGCGGTTTCCGCCGGACTGCTGCTGACCTCGTCCTACGAGAGACGCTGCACAGTGTCGGAGCCCGTGTGATGTACGGGGCGTCGATGCTGTACGTGCTCGCGGCGGTGCTGGCGTGGAAGCCGGGCGGCGGTTCGCCCCGGCCTGTCTGGCACGCGTCAGGTTTCCTCGTACTCGCCTCGGTCCAGGTCGTGCTCGGCATCGCGCACGTCCCGTCGGTCCATCTCCCCCTGGGGGTCTTGATGTTCGGTCTGAGCGTGCTGGCGCTGGTCCGGCGCTGAGGTCCGATACGGGGCCCTGGGCGCGGGCGGGCCGGCCCTGCTGCGCAATCAGGGCCGGGCTGCGCAACGCACCGGCCTGCTGTGGTCGGGCTTATGGCCGGTGTCTCCCGTCGCCGTGGCCGGAGTGTCGGAGACTGCGGCTGAGGCTGCGCAATGGCCCGGTTCCCGCTGCGACTGAGCATGTCCGCTACGGGTCGCGGTGACGATCACTTGAAGACGCTCGAGGTTGTTTCTGAGCCTGGGGTCGCGAGGGAACGCAATGACGGGAACTGCCGTGAGGCCCGGGGCTGTCGAGGTCAGGCCGATGGTCGCCGCTGGGGTGCCGTCATCGGCCTGACGCACGTCCGGGCCACCATGGGAAGCGGCGTGGCGCACACCGTCAGCAGTTGTAGGAGGGCCCGGTCGGCTTCGGCGGGAGGCAGGGCTGACAACACCCGCACCGCGGTTTCTGCGGCACGGCGTGCCGGGCCGTGCAGGCGTAGCCACGCCAGCACTCTCTCCTCCCGTCGGCGCGCCTGAAGCCGTGCGCGGGCCATGTCGCGTCGGTGGCGCGCGTGCCGTTCGGCCCTGCTGCCGGGCGCCGCGGCGGCACTGACTGCATCCCAGCAGTGGAAGACGACCCGGTCGCGCACTCCCGCATCCGGTGCGCCGCGTGCCAGCCGGGGTGCGAGGTGGATCAGCCGGCTGCGGCCGGTATCGGTCACGGCGTCGTTGACCATTCGGGCGAGGGCCGCCAGGAGGTCATCGGTGCACGCCGGGTGGTCGGTGAAGCCGGTACCGGCCAGAAGCGAGACGTACTCCATGAGGCACATCCCGTCCGCCGGGCTCAGATGCGCGTACCGCTGGAGCACGACGGGACGTGTTCCGAAGCCATTCATCGCATGCACTTCTTTACGGTCAGGTCCCCAGTGCCAGGTGGACGAGCGCGTAGGTGGCGGCCGCGGCCAGTCCGGCGCCGGGCATGGTCAGCAGCCAGGCGGTGGCGATGTTGCGGGCCGTGCCCCAGTGCACCGCGGACAGCCGGCGGGTGGCGCCGGCGCCGAGGATCGCGGAGGTGATGGTGTGCGTGGTTGAGATCGGCGCCTGCCAGATGAACGCCGTCGCATACAGCACGCTCGCGGCGGCCGATTCGGCGGCGAAACCGCGCGGCGGGTCAAGGTGCACGATCCGCCGTCCCAGCGTGCGGATGATGCGCCAGCCGCCCGCGTACGTTCCCGCGGCCATCGAGGCGGCGACCGCCCCGATGACCCACCACGGCACGTCGAACGTGGCCTGCTGCCCAGCGGTGACCAGCGCGAGAACGACCACGCCCATCGTCTTCTGCGCGTCCTGCAGGCCGTGCCCCAGGCCCATCCCGGCCGCCGAGACGGACTGCGCGATACGGAAACCGTGCGTTGCCTTCGCCGGCTGTGCGCGCCGGAAGATCCACAGGATCGCCGTGTGTACCAGGTAGCCGAGCACGACCCCGAGCGCGGGCGAGATGACCATCGGCAGGATGACCTTGTCCACCACCCCGCTCCAGTGCACGCCGCTGGCAGCAGCGAGCGCGGCGCCGACCAAGCCGCCGATCAGAGCATGTGTGGAGGAGGTGGGCAGTCCCAGCCGCCAGGTGATCAGGTTCCAGCAGATGGCGCCGATCAGGGCGGCGAACACCACGCTCAGACCGTGGGAGCTGGTCGGTGTGGCGATGATGCCCGCCCCGACCGTCTTTGCCACCCCTGTGCCCAGCGCCGCACCGGCGAAGTTCATGCACGCGGCGAGCGCCAGCGCGGCAGCCGGGGTCAGCGCACGGGTGGAGACCGATGTCGCGATCGCGTTCGCGGCATCGTGGAAGCCGTTGGTGAAGTCGAACGCCAAGGCGATGACCACCACAGCAACCAGGGCAGCCAGATTCGCGTCCATCGAGCCTGACTCCGTCCACCGAAAGTGGCGTACCACAACATAATGGACTTCGTTCATGAACGGGGGAAGCGGCATGACCCAGGGCAGCGGTGGCAACCGGCGGAAGGTGCGGGCCGCGGACCCGGCCGACAGGACGCCGGCGCTGGAGTTCGCCTACGAGGGCGTGCTCGACGGCTCGCGCACCGGCGACCTCACGCATCGCCCGGCCGAGGACGTCAGCATCACCGTGCCCGTCGCCAAGGCGCCTGCCTCGATCGCGCTGACGGCGCCCGGCCCGCCCGGATGAGGCGGCGTCCGCCTCAGTGCGCTCCGCTCCCTGGCCTCGGCTGTCTGCTGCGTCCCCGTCGCGGTCCACCAGCGTCCAACTCGCTTGATCCACCGGTTGGTCTCCCGGTCTCCTGCCCGGTGGCGCTGGCACGTCCGGGGCGGCCAGACCCTGGTCGTCGCGCAGTCACGCCGCACAAAAGAGGCGGGTTGCCTGTTCCGGCAACCCGCCTTCCATCATCGTGAGCAGTCAGCCCCGGACAATGTTTTGTGCCTGCGGGCCCTTCTGGCCCTGGCCGATGTCAAAGGTGACGTGCTCGCCCTCCGTCAGCTCACGGTAGCCGCCCCCGCCCTGGATCTCGGAGTAGTGGGCGAAGACGTCCGGGCCTCCGTCGTCCTGGGCGATGAAGCCATAACCCTTTTCGGAGTTGAACCACTTCACGGTGCCGCTGGCCATACTGCTATTCCTTCGTTCATGCCCGGGAACAGCCCTTGATCACGGGCATGTTCCGGCTCCCGTAACAAAAGAGCCACCAGCCGTTCTACCCCGTGCTGCCTGGTCTACCCGGCCGGGACACACGCGCACGAGCGGCTCAAGCGCCGGGAGTACGCCAGGGCAGGTCAAACCGCCTACGCACCGCAGGGCCGACTGACCTGAGAGCCGGATGGTGGGGCAAGCCTGGGGTATGGCGTCAGGGGCGTGGCGCTCCGGGTGGGGCATGTTCGGCCAGTCGGGTGGCTAGGGTCTGTGCCGAGTTGAGATCTTCATGTGAGGCTGCGGAGCCAGATGACCGCGCCGCGTAAGTGAAGTCCGGCGAGGTAGCTGACCGGGG
>NZ_JBEYTS010000070.1:0-35530 GCF_040643155.1 Streptomyces sp. NPDC047453
TCGGCCAGCACGTAGGAGGCGTATGGCACGAGCAGCGTCAGCCCGATCTGCAGAGTCGGGTCCCCCAGCAGGTCCAGCACCTTGTTCGTGCCCCAGCCGAGGGCCAGGCCCACGGCCACCGCCACCACCGCGGACAGCACCAGGTCCAGCCCGGCCTGCCAGGCCGAGAACTCCCCGCTGACGGCGGCGGCGATCGCCACGTGGTAGAGGACGATGGCCGTGACGTCGTTGAACAGCCCCTCGCCCTCCAGGATCGACACCAGGCGGCGCGGCAGCCCGAGCTGCCCGGCCACCGCGGTCGCCGCGACCGGGTCCGGCGGCGCGACCAGCGCGCCCAGGGCCACGGCGGCGGCGACGGACAGCCCCGGCACGATGGCGTGCGAGACGAAGGCGACGCAGAAGGTGGTGACGAACACCAGCGCCACGGCCAGCAGGAAGATCGGCCGTTTGTGCGCCGTGAACTGCCGCCAGGAGGTACGCCGTACGGCGGCGTAGAGCAGCGGCGGCAGCAGGGTGGGCAGGATCAGCACGGGCGGGATGTCGACGTTCGGCACGAAGCCGAGCACCGCGAGGACGATCCCGAGCAGGGTCATCAGGACCGGCGCGGGCAGCCCGAACCGGTCGCCGACCGGGACGCTGATCACGGCCCCCAGCAACACGACGAACAGCAGGGTCAGCTGATCCACGCTCAGCGCTCCGGGACGTCGGACGTTCACACGACAGGCTTCAAGCCTGCCACGCCACCCCGCTCACCGGCCGCTTCGCGCCCGTGGACTACAGGGCGCGCCGCATCGCCCGGTGCGGGATGCCCGCGTCGGGGAACTCCGGTCCGTACGCCTCGTATCCCAGCCGCTCGTAGAAGCCGAGCGCGTGGCTCTGCGCGTGCAGGTCCACCGCCGAGAGGCCGCGCGCGCGTGCCGCGTCCTCGATGGCGCGCACCAGGGCCGCGCCGACGCCCAGCCCGCGCGCGTCCCCGGTGACGGCGAGCCGCCCCAGTGAGCCGACCGCCGGGTCGCCGCCGGTCTTCGCGGCGGCCTCCGCGCCGTACAGCAGCCGCCCGGTGCCGAGCGGCACGCCGTCCTCGCGGACCGCCAGCACGTGCACGGCGAGGGCGTCGTACTCGTCGTACTCGATGTCCTGCGGAACGCCCTGCTCCACGACGAAGACCTCCTTGCGCACCACGAAGCAGGCCTCGCGGTCGGCGGGGTCCTCGGCGACACGCACCTCGTACGGCAGGCTCATGCGTACGTCTCCTCGCGGACCTGGTCCAGGGCCTTCTGGAGGTCCTCGGGGTAGTCGCTGGCGAACTCCACCCACTGGCCGTCGCCGGGGTGCTCGAAGCCGAGCCGCACCGCGTGCAGCCACTGGCGGGTCAGCCTCAGCCGCTTGGCGAGGGTGGGGTCGGCGCCGTAGGTCAGGTCGCCGACGCAGGGGTGGCGGTGGGCGGCCATGTGGACACGGATCTGGTGGGTGCGCCCGGTCTCCAGCTTGACGTCGAGCAGGGAGGCGGCGCGGAACGCCTCGATCAGGTCGTAGTGCGTGACGGAGGGCTTGCCGTCGGCGGTGACCGCCCACTTGTAGTCGTGGTTCGGGTGCCGGCCGATGGGCGCGTCGATGGTGCCGCTGGTCGGGTCGGGGTGGCCCTGGACCAGGGTGTGGTAGCGCTTGTCGACCGTGCGCTCCTTGAACTGGCGCTTGAGCGACGTGTACGCGTACTCGGACTTGGCGACCACCATCAGGCCCGAGGTGCCGACGTCGAGGCGGTGCACGATGCCCTGGCGCTCGGCGGCGCCGGAGGTGGAGATGCGGTAGCCGGCCGCCGCGAGGCCGCCGATCACGGTCGGGCCCGACCAGCCGGGGCTGGGGTGCGCGGCGACGCCGACCGGCTTGACGATCACGACCACGTCATCGTCGTCGTGCACGATCTCCATGCCCTCGACCGGCTCGGCGACCACCTGCACGGGTGCGGGTGCCTGCGGCATCTCGACCTCGAGCCAGGCACCGCCGCGCACCCGCTCGGACTTGCCGGCCACCATGCCGTCGACCAGCACCTTGCCCGCGGCGGCCAGTTCCGCCGCCTTCGTACGGGAGAAGCCGAACATCCGGGAGATGGCGGCGTCGACGCGCTCGCCCTCCAGGCCTTCGGGCACGGGCAGGGTACGGATCTCGGGAAGCGTGCTCACCCGTCGAGTATGCCGGACCGGTCCGGCGCTCCCGTCCCGGGCTCAGTCCTTGTGGACGGTTCCGTCCGGGTCCAGGCCGCGGAAGGAGAGCAGCACGATCAGGAAGCCGCCGCACACGATCGCCGAGTCGGCGAGGTTGAACACGGCGAAGTGCTTGGGCGAGATGAAGTCGACGACGGCGCCCTCGAAGACGCCCGGCGCGCGGAAGAGGCGGTCGGTGAGGTTGCCCAGGGCACCGCCGAGCAGCAGGCCGAGCGCGATGGCCCAGGGCACGCTGTAGAGCTTGCGCGCGAGGCGGGTGATCACCACGATCACGGCGGCCGCGATGACCGTGAAGATCACGGTGAAGGCCTCGCCGAAGCCGAAGGCCGCGCCCGCGTTGCGGATCGCCTCCAGTTGCAGCCAGTCGCCGATGAGCTGGATCGGCGGGCGGTGCTCCAGCTTGGCCACCACGAGCATCTTGCTGGCCAGATCGAGGGCGTAGGCGATGGCGGCGACCGTGAACAGCACGGCGATCCGGCGCCGGCCGCGGGGCCGCTCGGCGGCGGATGCCCGTCCGTCCGCGCCGGCCGGCGTCCCGCTCGTCCCGTCCGCGCCCGCCGCCGTGCCGTCGGTGCCGGGCCCGCCCGCCGGGGCCTGTGCCCCTTCGGCGCCGGACGGGCCGCCCCGCCCGGCGTTACCTCCGGGGCGCTGCCGCCCCGCTCCCGCCGCGTCCGGAGTGTCCGGCGTACCGATGATGCGCTCCGCCTCTGCCACGTGAGTCCCTTGACCTAGGTACCTGACTGAGGACGAGACTACGGCACGCCTCGCACCCGGTTCAGTACCGGCGTTCCTGCTTCTGCTTGCACGTCACGCACAGGGTGGCGCGCGGGAAGGCCTGCATGCGGGCCTTCCCGATGGGGTCGCCGCAGTTCTCGCACAGGCCGTAGGTGCCCGTGTCGAGCCGTTGCAGGGCGCGCTCGGTCTGGGTGAGCATCTCGCGCGCGTTGGCGGCCAGTGCCATCTCGTGCTCGCGCGTGATGTTCTTGCTGCCGGTGTCCGCCTCGTCGTCGCCCGCGCCGTCGCCGGAGTCCCGCATCAGGCCCGCGAGGGACTCCTCGGACGAGGTGATCTCGGTGCTCAGCCGCTCCATCTCGGACTCCAGCTCCGCGCGGGCCTCCGAGACCTCCTCCGGCGTCCAGGGATCCTCACCGGGGCGCACCGGGAGGTCGCCCGGTTCCACCGCCGCGGCGATGCGCGCCTTGGGCACGGCGGTCTTCGCCGCCGCGGCCGTGCCAGGAGTCTTCTTCGCAACCACTGTCGTGGCTCCCGTCTGCTTCGCGGCCCGCGCCGCGCCCACCTTCTTGGCCGTCCTCTTTCTGCCCCCACCCGTCCCGGAGACACCAGGAGCCGCCACGCGACCCGCACCGTCCCCATCTCCCTGGGCCTCCGTATCCGCCCCGCCGCCCCGGTCGGGAACCGTCCCCGCGGTCGCCCTCCTGCCGGCCTTCCTCCGACTGCCCGCCCCCGCCGAGCCCGCACCGACACCGGCCCCGTCACCAACGGACCGCTCCCGCGCATCCACCTCCCCGGCCGCCGCCCTCCCGTGAGAGCCCTTTCCACCCGCCTTCCCGGCGGCAACGCCGTGGGCAGCGGCGCTCCGGCCATCAACCTCCGCCCCGACCGTCTCCTGCACCGACCCCTTGCCGGCACCGGCCCCGTCACCGACGGACCGCTCCAGCGCGCCCACCTCCCCGGCAGCCGCATCCCCGCCGACGGCGACCGCCTTCCCGTGAGAGCCCTTTCCGCCCGCCTTGCGGGCATCCGCCTTGCGGGCATCCGCCTTCTCAGCGGCAGCGCCGTGGGCACGCGCGCTCCCGCCGCCTGCGTGCCCGCCCACGGCACGCCCAGCGGTCGTCTCCTCGGCACCCGGCCGCTCGGCGGGTGCCTTCTTCATGGCCGTCCGGCCGGCATGGGCGCCCCTGCCGGCGGCTTCCGACGCGCCGAGGCCCTCGGCGGCCTTCTCCCTCACGTCCGGGGCTTCGGCGGCGGTCTTCCTCGCCGTGGCCCGCTTGCTCGGGGACTTCTTCGCCGCGGCGCCCTTGGAGCCGGGCTCCTCGGCGGCGGGCCGCTTCCCAGGCGCCGCCTCCGGCGGGGCCTTGCCCGCCACGGGCTTCTTCGCGGCCGACCTCTTCGCCGTCGCCTTCCGCGCGCTCTTCGCGGGAGCCGCCTGGTCGGATTCCGGAAGCGCCGCCGGCCTCTCCCCCACGGACTCCGGCGCGGTGTCCTTCCGCTCCTCGCCCGACCTCGCGGCAGCCGGTTCCTCCCCGGCCGCCCCGGTCCCGGCCGGCCGGGACCGGCCCGGCATGGCCGCGGCCGGCTTGGCCGTGTTCGCCCTGGCCGTCGGGCCCCTGCGCCCGCGTCCCGTCGCCGGTCCGGCCTTGGCCGTCTGCTTCGGCGTGACCCTGTCCTTCATGGCCACCGCCTCCTTCGCGGCCGTGCCTGATGCCCTGGCCGCCGCTCGGGTGGTCTTCCTGGCCGCGCCGCCGACGGCATCGGGGATGGTGCCCCGAGACCTGCCGGACGCCGACTGCTCGGCGGTCTTCTTCGCCACCATGGCCGCGGCCCCTTCACATATTGTGATCTTGCTCGCGAATCGTGCTGGGACGATAAATCGACTCGAGTCCCGCGGCAACGGGGCACGCCGCCCGATTCGCCCGCCTCGCGCGGATCGCGCTGCCGGCATGCATGCGTTGTGCCCAGCTCGCCGCCGCGTAATCCGACCAGCGGCACGTCCTACGATCCGAACGGCACCGTCGCGCCATCCGGGTCACCCCCGCGGCGGAAATCGGGTCGGCCCCGGTCGCCGGGGCGCCGTACACTGGGCGGAGCGAAAAGCGTGGATGGGGACGAGTAGCGGCGTCAGCAGCCCAGAGCGACCCGGGGACGGTGTGAGCCCGGGGGCGAGCGCGACGTGAAGATCACCCCGGAGCCGCCGGAAGAACGCCCCAGCACGGAGCCAGGGGCCGGTAGAACCGGTATCGCGACCCCAATGAGGGGGCTCGTCGGAGCGTACGGCGCACCGGTGAGCCAAGGAGGGTGGTACCGCGGGAGCGCGCCGCACACGGCGTGGACAGCTCAAAGGCTCTCGTCCCTCCGACGGAAGGCAGCACATCCGCCGGAGGAAGCTCGTTGAATACGCAGCCGCAGTACCGCCAGGTGCCCGCGCAGGTCGACCTGCCCGCCCTCGAGCACGCCGTGCTCGACTTCTGGCGTGAGCAGAAGATCTTCGCCAAGAGCCTGGAGCAGTCCGAGGGTCGCCCCGAGTGGGTGTTCTACGAGGGCCCGCCCACCGCCAACGGCATGCCGGGCGCCCACCACATCGAGGCACGCGTCTTCAAGGACGTCTTCCCCCGCTTCCGCACCATGCGCGGCTACCACGTGGCCCGCAAGGCCGGCTGGGACTGCCACGGCCTCCCGGTGGAGCTGGCGGTCGAGAAGGAGCTCGGCTTCAGCGGCAAGAAGGACATCGAGGCGTACGGCATCGCCGAGTTCAACGACAAGTGCCGCGCGTCCGTGCTCCGCCATACCGACGCGTTCTCCGAGCTGACCACCCGGATGGGCTACTGGGTCGACCTCGACGAGGCGTACGTCACCATGGAGCCCGAGTACATCGAGTCCGTCTGGTGGTCGCTGAAGGAGATCTTCAACAAGGGCCTGCTGGTCCAGGACCACCGGGTCGCCCCCTGGTGCCCACGCTGCGGCACGGGCCTGTCGGACCACGAGCTGGCCCAGGGCTACGAGACGGTCGTCGACCCCTCCGTCTACGTCCGCTTCCCGCTCACCTCCGGTCCGCTCGCCGGCCGGGCCTCGCTCCTGGTGTGGACGACGACCCCCTGGACCCTGGTGTCCAACACGGCGGTCGCCGCGCACCCCGAGGTGACCTACGTCGTCGCGACGAACGGTGAAGAGAAGCTCGTCGTCGCCGAACCGCTCGTCGGCAAGGCGCTCGGCGAGGGCTGGGAGACCACGGGCGAGACCTTCACCGGCGCCGAGATGGAGCGCTGGACGTACCAACGCCCGTTCGAGCTCGTGGAGTTCACGGAGCCGGCGCACTACGTGGTCAACGCCGAGTACGTCACCACCGAGGACGGCACGGGTCTGGTCCACCAGTCCCCCGCCTTCGGTGAGGACGACCTGAAGGTCTGCCGGTCCTACGGCCTGCCGGTGGTCAACCCCGTCCGCCCGGACGGCACGTTCGAGGAGGACGTCCCGCTGGTCGGCGGCGTGTTCTTCAAGAAGGCGGACGAGAAGCTCACCGAGGACCTCGGCGACCGCGGCCTGCTCTTCAGGCACGTGCCGTACGAGCACAGCTACCCGCACTGCTGGCGCTGCCACACCGCGCTGCTGTACTACGCGCAGCCGTCCTGGTACATCCGCACCACCGCGATCAAGGACCGGCTGCTCGAGGAGAACGAGAAGACCAACTGGTTCCCTTCGAGCGTCAAGCACGGCCGGTACGGCGACTGGCTGGACAACAACATCGACTGGGCGCTGTCCCGCAACCGCTACTGGGGCACCCCGCTGCCCATCTGGCGCTGCGAGGACGGCCACCTCACCTGTGTCGGCTCCCGCGCGGAGCTGACCGGGCTGACCGGCACCGACCAGTCGGGCCTCGACCCGCACCGCCCGTTCATCGACGACGTCGTCTTCCCGTGCCCGCAGTGCGAGAAGACGGCCACGCGCGTGCCCGAGGTCATCGACGCCTGGTACGACTCAGGTTCGATGCCGTTCGCGCAGTGGGGCTACCCGTACAAGAACAAGGAGCTGTTCGAGAGCCGGTACCCGGCGCAGTTCATCTCCGAGGCGATCGACCAGACCCGCGGCTGGTTCTACACCCTGATGGCGGTCGGCACGCTGGTCTTCGACAAGTCGTCGTACGAGAACGTCGTGTGCCTCGGTCACATCCTCGCCGAGGACGGCCGGAAGATGTCCAAGCACCTGGGCAACATCCTCCAGCCGATCCCGCTCATGGACCAGCACGGCGCGGACGCGGTGCGCTGGTTCATGGCGGCCGGCGGCTCGCCGTGGGCGGCCCGCCGGGTGGGCCACGGCACCATCCAGGAGGTCGTCCGCAAGACGCTGCTGACCTACTGGAACACGGTCGCCTTCCAGGCCCTGTACGCCCGCACGTCCGCCTGGGCACCCACCGGGGCCGACCCGGCCCCGGCCGACCGCCCGCTGCTCGACCGCTGGCTGCTCAGTGAGCTGCACGCGCTGACCGACCAGGTCACGCAGGCCCTGGAGGCGTACGACACCCAGCGCGCCGGCAAGCTGCTGTCGGCGTTCGTCGACGACCTGTCGAACTGGTACGTCCGCCGCTCGCGCCGCCGGTTCTGGCAGGGCGACAAGGCCGCGCTGCGCACGCTGCACGAGGTGCTGGAGACGGTGACCAGGCTGATGGCGCCGATCACCCCGTTCATCGCCGAGCGGGTCTGGCAGGACCTGGTCGTGCCGGTGACCCCGAGCGCCCCGGAGTCGGTGCACCTGGCCACCTGGCCGGAGCCGGACCTGCCGGCGATCGACCCGGAGCTGTCGAAGCAGATGGTGCTGGTGCGCCGCCTGGTGGAGCTGGGCCGAGCCACGCGCGCGGAGTCGGGCGTCAAGACCCGCCAGCCGCTGTCCCGGGCGCTGGTCGCGGCGGCCGGCTTCGAGTCCCTGGACCGGGAGCTGCACACGCAGATCACGGAAGAGCTGAACGTCTCCTCCCTGGCGTCGCTGAGCGAGGTCGGCGGGTCCCTGGTGGACACCACCGCCAAGGCCAACTTCCGTGCGCTGGGCAAGCGGTTCGGCAAGCGGGTGCAGGACGTCGCCAAGGCCATCGCGGGCGCGGACGCGGCGGCGCTGTCGCTCGCGCTGCGCGAGGGCACGGCGTCGGTGGAGGTCGACGGCGAGACGGTGACGCTCGCACCGGACGAGGTGATCATCACCGAGACCCCGCGCGAGGGCTGGTCGGTGGCGTCCGACTCCGGCGCCACGGTCGCCCTGGACCTGGAGATCACGGAGGAGTTGCGCCGTGCGGGCCTGGCCCGGGACGCGATCCGGCTGATCCAGGAGGCCCGCAAGAACAGCGGCCTCGACGTGGCCGACCGGATCGCGCTGCGCTGGACCGCGACGGACCCGGCGACCATCGCCGCCCTGAGCGAGCACGCGTCGCTGATCGCCGAGGAGGTCCTGGCGACGGACTTCGCCCAGGGCGAGGCGGACACCACCTACGGCGACGCCTTCACCGACGAGGGCCTGTCCCTGGTCTTCCGCCTCCGCAAGGCATGACCCACCGGGGGACGACGCCCGAGGGCGCCCGTCCGCCGTCCCGGCGGGGAGCCCGCCCGGCCACGAACCGGCGGGCTCCCCGCGCTGCTTGACGGGGCGTGGCCCCCGGTGGAGTAGCGGGCACGCGGCCCCGGCATACGAGAACGGCCCCGGAGGGATGTCCCTCCGGGGCCGTTCTCTCAGGCTGCCGACGCCTAGTCACCAGAACCCTTCAGGGTTCCCTCAGTTGTCGTCCTCGTCGATCAGGAAGCCGCGCATGGGCGAGGGCGCCTGACCCATCGGGGCCGGACCCTGCGGACGCACCGGGGCCATCGGCTGGGTCATCGCCGGGGCCATCTGCTGCTGACCGCCGTAGGACGGACCGGACGGGCCGGGCGCACCGCCCATCGGCTGGCCGCCGCCGTACGACGGGGCGCTCGCGCCGGCCGGGGCCATGGAGGGCGCCGGGGACGGCGGGAGGGACGGGGCCGCAGGCGTGCGCGGCGGGGCGAGGGAGTCGTCGGCCTGGGTCTCCAGCTGACGCAGCTGCGACTCCAGGTACGACTTCAGGCGCGTGCGGTACTCGCGCTCGAAGCCGCGCAGGTCCTCGACCTTGCGCTCCAGCGTGGCGCGGGCGGACTCCAGGGAGCCCATCGCGACGCGGTGCTTCTCCTGCGCGTCCCGCTCCAGGGCGTCGGCCTTGGCACGGGCGTCACGCTCCAGACCCTCGGCACGCGAACGCGCCTCGCCGACGATCTTGTTGGCCTCGGAACGGGCCTCGGCGATCGCCTGGTCGGCGGTCTGCTGGGCCAGCGACAGGACGCGCGCGGCGCTGTCGCCACCGGGACCCTGACCCATCGGGCCGGGGCCGCCCATGGGACCGGGGCCGCCACCCATCGGACCGGGGCCGCCGCCCATCGGGCCGGGGCCGCCGCCCATCGGGCCGGGACCCATCTGGCCCTGCATCTGACCCGGCATCTGACCCTGGCCCATAGGACCCTGACCCATCGGTCCGGGACCCATCTGGCCGGGGCCGGGACCGGGACCCTGGGGTCCCTGGCCCCCCGGGCCGGCAGGCAGCTGCGGAGCACCGCTGGGCAGCTGGGGCGGACCACCCATGGGGCCACCCATCTGCTGCTGCGGCGGGCCCGATATCCCGGCGGGCACAGGAGCGCCCGGCCCTCGCATGCCCTGCTGCTGAGGATGCGGTGGTTGCTGGTCCTCCGGAGGCTTGCGCATGTTCTGCTGGTTCTGGGCAGCAGCGCGCGTGGCCGCGGCCAGTTTGGCGCGCAGGTCCTCGTTCTCACGGAGCAGTCGGGTCAGCTCGGCTTCGACCTCGTCGAGGAAGGCATCGACCTCGTCCTCGTCATAGCCTTCTCGGAGGCGGACGGTCGTGAACTGCTTGTTCCGCACGTCCTCGGGGGTCAACGGCATCTCTTCACCTCAACGTAGTCATCGGCAGTCGGCAAGACCGTATCGTCCACAGTCACCTCGCGAGGTTCCCCACGATGGAGATCAGGATGTAGACGATGATCATCAGTACGAAGAAGGACAGGTCGAGCGCCACGCCCCCGAGACGCAGCGGCGGGATGAACCGCCGCAGAAGCTTCAGCGGTGGATCCGTGACAGTGTAGGTGGCCTCCAGAACGACCACCATCGCCTTGCCGGGTTGCCATGAGCGGGCGAACTGGAACACATAGTCCATGACCAGCCGAAAGATCAGCACGATGAGGAACACCATCAGCGCGATGTAAAGAACCTCCATGGCCACACGCATGATCGGTGCTTCCCTCTCCCCTGTTCCGTGCCAGTTCTACGGTGGTGCGTCTCAGCTCTGGTTGAAGAACCCGCCCTCTGCGATGCGGGCCTTGTCCTCCGCCGTGACATCGACGTTAGCAGGCGACAACAGGAACACCTTCTGCGTCACCCGCTCGATACTGCCGTGAAGACCAAACACCAAACCGGCGGCAAAGTCGACAAGTCGCTTCGCATCTGTGTCATCCATCTCAGTCAGATTCATGATCACCGGAGTGCCCTCACGGAAGTGTTCCCCGATGGTACGGGCCTCGTTGTAGGTCCGGGGGTGAAGTGTGGTGATCCGGTACGGCTCTCGTTCCGACACGACCTTGGGCATGATCACCGGTGCGTTCTTCTCCAGGCTTGCGCGGTCTTGTGTGATGGATGCCACGGGCGCGATGCGCGCCGGACGCCCGGATTCCGCCGGGAGCGAAGCGGAATGCGACACCGGTTCGCGGGGCGCCGGAGGCTGCACCACTCGCACCGGTTCATCCCTTTGGGGCTGATGCGCCCCATGCGACTGGTGCGGTGGGTCGTGCCGTCGGCGGTCCCGCTCGGGTTCCGGGTCCAGCTCGGGTTCGAAGTCGTCATCGGGGTCGAATCCCCGGCCGTCGTACCCATCGTCCTCCACGAGGCCGAGGTAGACCGCCATCTTGCGCATCGCGCCGGCCATGCTCTGAGTCCTCCGCTCTGTGGTGGATCCGCTGACGACCGCCAAGTGCCCGCGATCCACGAGGTCGTTGCGCCCCGTTGGGCGATATTGACCATATTTTCTGCTGTGGTCCGACTTCTTGGCGACGTTACCCGAGCCTGGGGCGGACTCCGAGTACCGCGCTGCCGACGCGCACATGTGTCGCACCGGCGGCCACGGCCTGCTCGAGGTCCCCACTCATCCCTGCCGAGACCATGGTGGCAGCCGGATGGGCCGCGCGCAGGTCGGTCGACAAATCCATGAGGCGCTCGAACGCGGCCTGTTGCCGGCCGGCGTACTCCCCGGTCAGCGGGGCGACGGTCATCAGACCGTCGAGCCGCAGCGCTTCGGAGCGGGCGACGAGGTCGGCCAACTCTTCGATTCCGCCGGGCCCGACGCCTCCTCGCTCCCCGCGTCCGCTCTCTCCCGCGTCCAGCGCCACCTGGATGAGGCAGCCCACCTCGCGCTCCGCCCGCACGGCCTCCCTGGAGAGCGCGGTGACAAGCCGGGAACGGTCGAGCGACTGTACGACATCGGCGTAACCGACCACGGATCGCACTTTATTGGTCTGAAGTTGACCAACAAAATGCCACGTCAGGGGCAAATCAGCACACTCGGCGGCCTTGGGCGCCGCCTCCTGGTCCCGGTTCTCGGCGGTGTGTCGCACACCGAGTTCCGACAGGATCCGCACATCCGAGGCCGGATACGTCTTGGTGACCACGATGAGGGTCACCTCCTCCCGCGCCCGGCCCGCGGCCGCGCACGCGGCGGCGATACGCCGCTCCACCTTCGCCAGGTTCGCGGCGAGTTCGTTCCTACGGTCCGTCATGCCCCATCAGTCCAGCCAGACATAGCCCGCGAGCCGACCGGTGGTGGCGTCGCGGCGGTACGAGAAGTGATCGCCCGATTCCCGCGTGCACACCGGCGACTGCTCCCGGTCGTGCACCCCGAGGCGCTCGAGCTGCGCGTGCACGCCGGCGCTCACGTCGACGGCCGGTGTACCCCAACTCGTCTCGGAGTGCGCCGCCGGCTCGACGGCGGCGACCTCGGCGCGCATCGCCTCCGGCACCTCGTAGCACCGGCCGCACACGGCAGGTCCGGTGCGGGCGGTGATGCGGTCGGGCCGGGCGCCGAGCGACTCCATCGCGTCGACCGCGGCCGGGACGACCCCCTTGACCATGCCCGGCCGCCCGGCGTGGACCGCGGCGACCACACCGGCGACCGGGTCGGCGAGCAGAACCGGAACGCAGTCGGCGGTGAGCACGGCGAGGGCGAGCCCGCGGGTCGCGGTCACCAGGCCGTCGACCGGCGGGGTGAGCCGCGTGGTCCACGGCCCGTCGACCTCGGCGATGTCGTTGCCGTGCACCTGGTTCATCCAGACGACCCGGTCCGGGTCGAGTCCGAGGGACTTGGCGGCCAGTTCGCGGTTGGCGCGTACCGCGCCGGGGTCGTCGCCGACCGCGCCGCCGAGATTGAGCTCCTCGAACGGAACGGCGCTCACCCCGCCCCACCGGTCGGTGAAGGCGAAGTGCGCGCCGCTCCCGGTGTCGTGCCGACCTATCACTTGAGGAAGTCCGGTACGTCCAGCTCCTCGGCCGCGCTGTCGGAGTAGCTGCGCGGCGACGGCGTGATGGGCGGGGTCACGGGCGGCAGGTCCTGCACCGGCTCGGGGGCGACGGGCTCCGGCTCCTCCTTCGGCGTCACGCTGCCGAGCGAGCCGAAGGTCGGGCGGCTCTCGGGCTGGCGCACCGGGGCCGGCTCCTCGCGGCGGGCCGGGGGCGGGGTGGACGACGAGCCGAGGACGTTGTCCCGGCGGGCCGGCGGCTGGCCGCCGTCGAAGCCGGCCGCGATCACGGTGACCCGGACCTCGTCGCCGAGGGCGTCGTCGATGACCGCGCCGAAAATGATGTTGGCCTCGGGGTGCGCTGCCTCGCTGACCAGCTGGGCGGCCTCGTTGATCTCGAACAGACCGAGGTCCGAACCGCCGGAGATGGACAGGAGCACGCCCCGGGCGCCGTCGATGGAGGCCTCGAGGAGCGGGGAGGAGATCGCCATCTCGGCCGCGGCCACCGCACGGTCGTCACCGCGGGCCGAGCCGATGCCCATGAGCGCCGAGCCGGCCTCGGACATGACCGACTTGACGTCGGCGAAGTCGAGGTTGATCAGGCCGGGGGTGGTGATCAGGTCGGTGATGCCCTGCACACCGGACAGCAGCACCTGGTCCGCGGACTTGAACGCGTCGAGCACGCTGACCTGGCGGTCCGAGATGGACAGCAGCCGGTCGTTGGGGATGACGATGAGGGTGTCGACCTCTTCGCGGAGCTCGGCGATACCGTCCTCGGCCTGGTTCGCCCGGCGCCGCCCCTCGAAGGTGAACGGGCGCGTGACCACACCGATGGTGAGGGCACCCAGCGAGCGCGCGATGTTGGCCACGACGGGCGCTCCGCCGGTACCGGTGCCGCCACCCTCACCGGCCGTCACGAAGACCATGTCGGCCCCCTTGAGGACCTCCTCGATCTCCTCACGGTGGTCCTCGGCGGCCTTGCGGCCGACGGCCGGGTTGGCCCCGGCGCCGAGTCCGCGCGTGAGTTCGCGGCCGACATCGAGCTTGACGTCGGCGTCGCTCATCAACAGCGCCTGTGCGTCGGTGTTGATGGCGATGAACTCGACGCCCTTGAGACCGACCTCGATCATCCGGTTGATGGCATTGACACCACCGCCGCCGACACCGATGACTTTGATGACTGCGAGGTAGTTCTGCGGTGCTGCCACGTCGAAGGCCTCTCGCCTCGAGTTACGTGTCGCCGCCTCGCGGTCCTGCCGCGATCCGACGACTGATGCCGAATGGGACGGTCCGAACGCCGACCCGAACCCTAACCCTGAAGTTTAGGGTTACCAGTGTGTCTGTTCCTTGAAGTCTTCGGAACAGGACACTAAGTCGACAAGTGGCGCCCGTTCAACGAACACGCCGAACCTCCCGTTTTTCTTTTCACCCTATGTGATCAGCCATAGCGGCGCTCAACCAGGGTGTTGGCCTGCACTGATGTGCGTCAACTCCCCGAAGACGCCGGGGCGGTGGGAACCCGGACGTCGAAGTGCCGTGCTCCGGGCGCCGCTTTCATCAGCGCGGTCAGGGTACGGGCCTTCAGCCGGCCGTTCTCGCTGCTGCCCCAGGCGACGGTGCGGCCACCGCTCAACTCCAGCGAGATGTCGTCGTAGGTACGGACCTTGACGACCCGGGTCTCATGGGCCACCGCGGTGGGAATCCGCCCGGCGACCGCGACGGCCTCGCGCACCAGCCGGGCCTCGCCGAGGCGCCGCAGGCTCGCGGCGGCCGTACTCGAGCGGGAAAGCGACAATTCCAGCAGGGGCACGCCTTTCGGCGCCTGCGAAACCGTGGCGAACCGGACACCCTTCGCGTCCACTTCGACGAACTTTCCGCCCTTTTCCTCCACCATGACCGGAGTGCGCTCGACGACTTTCAACCCGATTCCGTGCGGCCACGAGCGCACCACGTCAACCGAGTCAATTCGGGGCAATTCACGGCGCAGTCGGGCCTCGACCGCATCGGTGTCGACGGAAATCAACTGCGTTCCGAGCCGCACCCTGGCCGCCGCGCTCACCTGGGCGGGCGTCAGAACCGTGGTGCCGGAGACGGATACGTGCTCCACGCGCGTCCACTGCGAGCCGTACAGCACCCACAAGGAGCCGGCGCCCAGGCAGATCAGGGCCAGCGAAAGGATGACGATCGTACGAGGGCTCATCCGCCTCAGCCGGTGGACCAGAGGCGGGCCGGACGACGACTCCTGCTGACGTTCACCGCGCTCAGCGGTCGCCGGTCCGGCCACGCTCTCAAGCCCTTTCGTGCATACGGTCCTAACGGTGCGAGGCGATGGCCTCGTACACCATGCCGACGAGCAGCTCGTCGGCGTCCCGGCGGCCGAACTCCCCGGCGGCGCGGGACATCTGGTACAGCCGGTGCGGATCGGCGAGCACGGGCAGGAGGTTCTGCTGCACCCACTCGGGGGTGAGTTCCGCGTCGTCGACCAGCAGTCCGCCGCCGGCCTTGACCACCGGCTGGGCGTTCAGCCGCTGTTCACCGTTGCCGATGGGCAGCGGGACGTAGGCGGCCGGGAGCCCGACGGCGGAGAGTTCGGCGACGGTCATCGCGCCGGCGCGGCAGAGCATCATGTCGGCCGCGGCGTACGCGAGGTCCATCCGATCAAGGTAACTTACCGGGATGTAGGGCGGCATTCCCGGCATCTGCTGCACCTGGGGCAGTTCATTCTTCGGGCCGACCACGTGCAGGATCTGGATGCCCGCCTGCTGCATCCAGGGCGCGACCTGCTGGACCACCTCGTTGAGCCGGCGGGCGCCCTGGGAGCCGCCGGAGACCAGCAGCGTGGGCAGGTTCGGGTCGAGCCCGAACGCCGCACGGGCCTCGGGGCGCACGGCCGCCCGGTCCAGGGTGGCGATGGCGCGGCGCAGCGGGATACCGATGTAACGGGCGCCGCGCAGCTTGCTGTCGGGCGTGGAGACGGCGACCTGCGCGGCGTACCGCGAACCGATCTTGTTGGCCAGGCCCGGGCGGGCGTTGGCCTCGTGGATGACGATGGGCACACCGAGCCGCTTGGCGGCCAGGTAGCCGGGCAGGGCGACGTAGCCGCCGAATCCGACCACGGCGTCCGCCTTGGTCCGCTCCAGGATCTGCTCGGCCGCCTTGATCGTGCCGCGCAGCCGGCCCGGGACGGTGATCAGCTCGGGGGTGGGCTTGCGCGGCAGCGGCACCGCCGGGATGAGCGCGAGCTCGTAGCCCCGCTCGGGGACGAGCCGGGTCTCCAGGCCGCGCTCCGTGCCCAGGGCCGTGATCCCCACGGTCGGGTCCTGCCTGCGCAGGGCGTCCGCGAGGGCGAGCGCGGGCTCGATGTGGCCCGCGGTACCTCCGCCGGCGAGTACGACATGCACCGAAATTCACCGCTCTCCGGACGGACGCGCCGCCGAGGCACGCCGTCGCATCGTGTTCCATCTCCGAGGCTCGCGACCGGATCCGCGGTCGGATCTCCGGCCGGGCGCGGAGCCTCCTGCCCGCTTTCTACCAAAGCGAGGTTGCCGCATGGCAAGCGCCGCCCGCGCAGCGGGCTCGTCACGCGCGAAGGCGATCAGCAGCCCGATGGCGAACATGGTCGGCAGCAGGGCGGATCCTCCGTAGGAGAACAGCGGGAGCGGGACGCCGGCGATCGGCAGCAGACCGAGCACCGCACCGATGTTGATCACCGCCTGCGCGGTGATCCAGGTGGTCACGCCTCCCGCGGCATACCTCACGAAGGGGTCCTCCGTGCGTCCGGCCACGCGGATGCCCGCATAGCCTAGAGCGGCGAACAGGGCGAGCACCGACAGCGTCCCCCCGAGGCCCAGTTCCTCGCCGGTGACGGCGAAGATGAAGTCGGTGTGGGCTTCGGGGAGTTGGCCCCATTTCTCCAAGCTGGCACCGAGTCCGGATCCGAACAGTCCGCCGGAGGCCAGGGCGTAGATGCCGTGCACCGCCTGCCAGCACTTGGTCGCGTCGCTGGAGCCGATGCAGGCGAACCGGCCGAGGCGGTTGGGGCTCATCTGGATCAGCAGGAAGCCGATCACACCGGCGAACGACAGCACCCCCACGAAGAGCCGGGTGGGCGCCCCCGCCAGCCACAGCAGGCCGAACAGGATCGCGGTGAGGATGATCGCGGTCCCCATGTCGCCGCCGAGCATGATCAGCCCGAGCAGCATGAAGGCGACCGGGACGAGGGGCACCAGCATGTGCTTCCACTGGGTCAGCAGCCGCTTGTCCTGTTTGCGCGCGATCAGGTCGGCACCCCACAGCACCAGCGCCAGCTTGCCGATCTCGCTGGGCTGGATCTGGAAGGAGCCGCCGAGCGCGATCCAGTTCTGGTTGCCGTTGACCGCCATCCCTATCCCCGGCACCTGCACCAGCGCCATCAGGGCCACCGCGCCCGCCAGGATCGGGTAGGCCAGCGCCCGGTGCAGCCTGACCGGCATCCGGGCGGCGAGCAGCAGCAGCCCGGCGCCGATCGCGGCCGCGAGCAGCTGCTTGCGGAAGAAGTACGAGCCCGGCAGTGCCTTCTGCAGCGCGGTGATCTGGGAGGCCGAGTAGACCATCACCAGCCCCAGCACGGTGAGCAGCAGACTGGCGCCGAGGATCAGGTAGTAGGCGGTCAGCGGCCGGTCCCAGGCCTTGCGCGCGCGATCGATCAGGCGCGCCGCGGAGCGCCGGCCGGGGGTCCGGTCGGCCGTCGGGCGCTTGACGGTCCGCTGCACGGGCGGGCGACCGGTACGGCTGCTGCCGGGACTACCGGGCATCGGGTCCTCCGCTGTACGTCGGCCGCGCAAGTCCGGCTCGGCTCACGGGTCCCACGCCTCCCTCCCGAGGTCGCCCGGCAGCGCGGGCGGCCGGGATCAGGCGCCGAGTCCGGATACGGCCTCCGCGAACGCCTCGCCGCGCCTGTTGTAGTTGGCGAACATGTCCATGGAGGCGCAGGCCGGGGCCAGCAGTACCGTGTCGCCGGGCCGTGCGAGCCGCCGCGCCTCCTGGACGGCCTGGAGCATCGCCCCAGTGTCGGTCCGGTCGAGGTCGACGACGGGTACCTCCGGGGCGTGTCGCGCGAGGGCGTCACGGATGAGCGCGCGATCGGCTCCGATGAGGACGGCACCGCGCAGCCGCTTCGCCGAGTTCGCGACGAGCTCGTCGAAGGTCGCGCCCTTCGCCAGACCGCCCGCGATCCACACGATCGACTCGTACGCCGCCAACGAGGCCTGAGCCGCGTGGGTGTTGGTGGCCTTGGAGTCGTCGACGTAGGCCACGCCGTCCACGTCGGCCACGTGCGCGATGCGGTGGGCGTCCGGGGTGAAGGCCCGCAGGCCGTCCCGGACGGCCTGCGCCGGGACGCCGAAGGCGCGTGCCAGGGCCGCAGCGGCGAGGGCGTTGGCGATGTTGTGCGGGGCGGGCGGGTGGACGTCGGAGACCTCGGCCAGCTCCTGGGCGTTCTTGTGCCGGTTCTCGACGAAGGCGCGGTCGACGAGGATGCCGTCCACGACGCCGAGTTGGGAGGGGCCGGGGGTGCCGAGCGTGAACCCGACGGCGCGGCAGCCCTCCTCGACGTCCGCCTCGCGCACCAGGTCCTCGGTGGCCTTGTCGGCGGCGTTGTAGACGCAGGCGACGCGGTTGCCCTCGTAGATACGGCCCTTGTCGGCGGCGTAGGCCTCCATGGAGCCGTGCCAGTCGAGGTGGTCGGGGGCGAGGTTGAGGACGGCGGCGGAGTGGGCGCGCAGCGAGGGCGCCCAGTGCAGCTGGTAGCTCGACAGCTCCACCGCAAGGACGTCGTAGCGCTCCTCGCCGAGGACGGCGTCCAGCAGGGAGACGCCGATGTTGCCGACGGCCGCCGTGCGCAGGCCCGCCGCCCTCAGGATGGAGGCGAGCATCTGCACGGTGGTGGTCTTGCCGTTGGTGCCGGTCACGGCGAGCCACGGGGCGGCGTCGGGGCCGCGCAGCCGCCAGGCGAGTTCGACGTCCCCCCAGACGGGTACGCCGGCCTGCCCGGCGGCGCGGAAGAGCGGCTTGTCCGGCCGCCAGCCGGGCGCGGTGACGATCAGCTCGGTGCCCTCCGGCAGGGTGTCGCCGTCACCGAGGCGCACGGTCACGCCGAGCGCCTCCAGCTCGGCCGCCTGGGTCCGGGCGCGCTCGTCGTCGCCGTCGTTGACGACGGTGACGCGCGCGCCGAGACCGTGCAGGACCTTGGCCGCCGGGACACCGGAGACGCCGAGTCCCGCGACGGTGACGTTCCTACCCTGCCAGTCGGTCACTTGTCCGCTGCCCATCCCGCATAGAAGAGGCCCAGTCCGACAATCACACAGATGCCCTGAATGATCCAGAAACGGACCACGACGAGCACTTCGGACCAGCCTTTGAGTTCGAAGTGGTGCTGGAGAGGCGCCATCCGGAAGACCCGCTTCCCGGTGAGCCGGAAGGAGCCGACCTGGATGACCACCGACATGGTGATGAGCACGAACAGACCGCCCAGCAGCGCGAGCAGCAGCTCGGTGCGGGAGCAGATCGCCAGGCCCGCGAGCACACCGCCGAGCGCGAGCGAACCGGTGTCGCCCATGAAGATCTTGGCGGGCGAGGTGTTCCACCACAGGAAGCCCAGGCAGGCGCCCATCAGCGCGGAGGCCACGACCGCGAGGTCGAGCGGATCGCGGACCTCGTAACAGGCGTTGGGGTTGGTCAGGGTCTGCGCGTTGGCGCAGGACTCCTGGAACTGCCAGACGCCGATGAACGTGTAGGCGCCGAAGACGAGCACGGAGGCGCCGGTGGCCAGACCGTCCAGACCGTCGGTGAGGTTCACGCCGTTCGACATCGCGAGGATCATGAACAGCGCCCAGATCACGAACAGCACCGGGCCGATCGTCCAGCCGAAGTCGGTGATGAACGACAGCTTCGTGGAGGCGGGGGTGTTGCCGCGGTTGTCGGAGAACTGCAGCGCGAGCACCGCGAAGGCGATGCCGACGATCAGCTGGCCGGTCATCTTCGCCTTGGCGCGCAGACCCAGCGAACGGCGCTTGACGATCTTGATGTAGTCGTCGAGGAATCCGACCAGGCCCATGCCGACCATCAGGCCGAGCACCAGCAGACCCGAGTAGGTCGGGGTGTAGCCGGTGATCACCTTGGACAGGAAGTAGGCGGCGACCGTGGCCAGGATGAAGGCGATGCCACCCATGGTCGGCGTACCGCGCTTGCTGGCGTGCTCGCGCGGGCCGTCGTCGCGGATGTACTGCCCGTAGCCCTTCCGGGCCAGGAGCTTGATCAGCAACGGGGTGCCGACCAGCGTCAGGAAGAGGCCGATGACGCCCGCGAACAGGATCTGCTTCATCATCGGGCGGCGACCTCACCCTCGGCACCGGTCTCGAGCAACGCCTGGGCGACGCTCTCGAGGCCGACCGAACGGGACGCCTTCACGAGGACGACGTCCCCCGGGCGCAACTCGCTGCGCAACAGGTCGATCGCCGCCTGTGCGTCGGACACGTGCACCGACTCCTCACCCCACGAACCCTCGTTATATGCGCCCAGTTGCAGCCAGGACGCTTCCCTGCCCCCGACCGCGACGAGCTTGCTGACGTTGAGCCGGACGGCGAGCCGTCCGACCGCGTCGTGCTCGGCGAGCGCCTCGTCCCCGAGCTCGGCCATCTTGCCGAGCACCGCCCAGGTCCGCCGTCCCCCGCCCATGGCCGCGAGCGCGCGCAGAGCGGCCCGCATGGACTCGGGGTTGGCGTTGTAGGCGTCGTTGACGACCGTCACGCCGTCCGGGCGCTCGGTGACCTCCATCCGCCAGCGGGAGAGGGAGCCCGCCTCGGAGAGCGCGGTGGCGATCTCAGTTACGGACATGCCCAGCTCATGCGCGACGGCGGCCGCGGCGAGCGCGTTCGACACGTGATGCTCACCGTACAGGCGCATCGTCACATCGCTTGCACCGGAGGGTGTGTGAAGCCTGAAGGCGGGCTGCCCGCTGTCCGTGAGTCTCACGTTCTCGGCGCGTACGTCCGCTTCGCCGGACTCTCCGAAAAGGATCACCTTCGCCTTCGTACGGGAGGCCATGGCCCGTACCAACGGGTCGTCGGCGTTGAGGATCGCGGTTCCGCCGTCCTCGGCCGCCGGCAGGCTCTCCACCAACTCGCCCTTCGCCTGGGCGATCTGCTCACGGCCGCCGAACTCGCCGATGTGGGCGGTGCCGACGTTGAGCACCAGGCCGACCTTCGGCGGGGTCAGTTCGGTCAGGTAGCGGATGTGGCCGACACCGCGGGCGCCCATCTCCAGCACGAGGAACCTCGTCTCCTCGGTGGCGCTCAGCGCGGTCAGCGGCAGCCCGATCTCGTTGTTGAGGGAGCCGGGCGTGAACACGGTCGGCGCCTCGCGCCGCAGCACCTGGGCGATGAGGTCCTTGGTGCTGGTCTTGCCCGCGGAGCCGGTGAGGGCGACGAGGGTCGCGCCCAGCCGTTCGACGACGTGGCGGGCGAGGGCGCCGAGCGCGGCCTGCACGTCCTCGACGACGATCGCGGGCACGCCGACCGGGCGGGACGCCAGCACGGCGGCCGCGCCCGCCTCGACGACGGCCGCGGCGAAGTCGTGGCCGTCCACGCGCTCGCCGACGAAGGCGACGAAGAGGCTGCCGGGCACCACCTCGCGGGAGTCCCGGACCACGGGCCCGGTGACCTCCGCGGACGGATCCGGTATGTCGTAGGTCTGCCCGCCGACGACTGCTGCGATCTCGGCGAGGGAGAGGGCGATCACAAGTTCATCCCTGGGTCTTCTGGATAGCTTCGCGAAGCACCTGGCGGTCGTCGAAGGGACGGACCACTCCGGCGATGTCCTGGCCCTGTTCGTGGCCCTTGCCCGCGACCAGCACGGCGTCCCCGGGCTGCGCGCGGTCGACGGCGGCGGCGATCGCGGCGGCCCGCTCCTCGAAGAGGAGCACCTCGCCGCGCTCGTGCGCGGGCACCGAGGCCGCGCCCTCGAGCATGGTGGCGAGGATCGCCAGGGGATCCTCGGAGCGGGGGTTGTCGGAGGTCAGCACGGCGATGTCGGCGAGCCGGGCCGCGGCGGCGCCCATCGGCGCGCGTTTGGTCTGGTCGCGGTCCCCGCCGCAGCCGAGCACGATGTGCAGCCGTCCCTTGGTGACCTTGCGCAGCGCCTTGAGGACCGACTCCACGGCGTCCGTCTTGTGCGCGTAGTCGACGACCGCGAGGTACGGCTGGCCGACGTCGACGCGCTCCAGCCGGCCCGGTACGCCCGGAACGGCGGCGATGCCGTCGGCGGCGGACTGCGGGTCGAGGCCCGCGGCGGCCAGGGCGACCACGGCGGCCAGCGTGTTGGCGACGTTGAACGGGCCCGGCAGCGGCGACCTGGCGGCGATCCGCCGGCCCTCGGGGCCGACCACGGTGAAGGTGGAGTCGACCGGGCCGACCTGGACGTCCTCGGCGCGCCAGTCGGCGTCGGGGTGGCCCTCGGCGGAGAAGGTGACGACCGGGACCGTGGCCTCCCCGGCCAGCCGGCGCCCGTACTCGTCGTCGAAGTTGACCACGCCGAGCTTGCTGCGCTCCGGCGTGAACAGCTGCGCCTTGGCCCGGAAGTAGTCCTCCATGTCGGAGTGGAACTCCATGTGTTCCGGGCTGAGGTTGGTGAAGACACCGATGTCGAAGACGCAGCCGTCGACACGGCCGAGCACGAGGGCGTGGCTGGAGACCTCCATGGCGACCGCCTCGACCCCGCGCTCGCGCATGACCGCGAACAGGGCCTGGAGGTCGGTGGCCTCGGGGGTGGTGCGCTCGGACTTGATGCGCTCCTCGCCGATGCGCATCTCGACGGTGCCGATCAGTCCGGTGGACTTCACGGTCTTCAGGCCGCCCTCGACGAGGTAGGCGGTGGTGGTCTTGCCGGAGGTGCCGGTGATGCCGATCTGGAGCAGGTCGCGGCCGGGCCTGCCGTAGATCGTGGCCGCCAGCTCGCCCATCCGGCCGCGTGGGTCGGCCACGGCCAGGACCGGCAGGCCGGTGGCGGCGGCGCGCTCGGCGCCGGACGGGTCGGTGAGCACGGCGACGGCGCCCAGGCTCGCCGCCTGGGTGACGAAGTCGGCGCCGTGCGTGCGGGCGCCGGGCAGGGCTGCGTACAGATCGCCGGGGCGCACGGCGCGCGAGTCATGGGTGATGCCCGTGACCTCGGCGGCGCCGTCCGGAGCGGTGACCCCCAGCTGATCGGCGAGCTCCGCGAGGGGGGCGGCGGAGACCTGAACCGGTCGCGGCGGTCCCGGATATGTCACGGAAGCGCCCTTCTGGGTGGTTTGGGACTGATCAGCGTGTGGCACGGCGGTGAGCGTACCGGGCGTACCCGCCGTGGGGCTAAAAAGGGGATCGCGCGCAGCGCCGTCCGGCACGGACGAGGGCCGGTGCGACGGGCGGTTCCCGGGGCCGGGAGTGATCGTTGTCACGGGCTGGTTCCTGGTCGTTCTGTTCCGGTCACGGCTTGAAGTCGACGGGCAGGTTCGCGGCCTGCACGCCGGTCGGCGGCACCTGGAGCGTCTTCAGCGCGAACTCCATGACCTCCTTGTAGATCGGGCCGCAGATCTGGCCGCCGTAGTAGCTGCCCTTGGTGGCGTTCTGGATCGCGCAGTAGACGGTGACGCGGGGGTTGTCGGCGGGCGCGAACCCGGCGAAGGAGGACGTGTAGCCGCGGTATCTGCCGGTGGCCGGATCCACGCGGTTGGCCGTGCCGGTCTTGCCCGCCACGCGGTAGCCGGGGATGCGCGCCTTGACACCGGTGCCCTGCTCGTCGCCGACCACGGACTCCAGCATGTGCGCGAGCGTCTTCGCCGTCTTCGCGCTCACGACCCGCGTCTTCTCGGGCTTGTCGGCCGGCGCGAAGCGGCCGTCGGCCCCCTTGCTCCCGCGCACCAGCGTCGGCTGCACACGCACCCCGCCGTTGGCGATCGTGGAGTAGACGGAGGCCGCCTGCACGGCGTTGATGGAGAAGCCCTGGCCGAAAGGAATCGTGTACTGCTGCGAGGTGGACCACTTGTCGGGGGGTGCGAGGATGCCCCGGGTCTCGCCGGGGAAGCCGAGCCCGGTCGGCTCGCCGATGCCGAACTTGCGCAGGTAGGAGTAGAGGACCTTATTGGCCTCCGGCTGGGTCTTGCCGAGCTGGCCGGTGGCCAGGATGGTGCCGATGTTGCTGGACTTGGCGAGCACGCCGTTCAGCGTGAGGTACCAGGTGTCGTGGTCGACGTCGTCCTGGAAGAGGCGGTCGCCGCGGTGCAGCCGGTTGGGCACGACGACGTGGGTGAGCGGCGTCGCCGCGTTCTCCTCCAGTACGGCGGCCATGGACATGACCTTGGCGGTGGAGCCGGGCTCGTAGGCGTCCTGGACGGCGGCGTTGCCCAGCGCGGCCGGGTCGGCGTGGGACAGGTCGCCCGGGTCGAAGCCCGGGGAGTTGGCCATGGCGAGGATCTCGCCGGTGCGGGTGTCCTGCACGATGACGTAGCCGCGGTCCGCCCCGGACTTCGCCACCTGCTCGGTGATGGCGTTCTGGGCGGCCCACTGGATGTCGCGGTCGATGGTGAGCTCGGTGTCGGAGCCGGGCACCGCGCGCGTCTCGGTGGAGCCCGCGGTGGGCACCTCGCGGCCGCCGGACTGGGCGTAGCGGATCTTGCCGGGCTTGCCGGCCAGCCGCTCGTTCAGCTGCTGCTCGATGCCGCCGCCGCCCTTGCCGTCGGCGTTGACCCAGCCCAGTATCCCGGCGGCGAGGCCGCTGTTGGGGTAGACCCGCTTGCTGCTGGGGTCGGAGAAGACGCCGGCGAGCACGTTGACGGTGGTCCTGTCCTTCTGGGCCTTCTTCGCCAGGGCCGTCTTCAGGTCCTTGATCTGCTTCCAGACCTGCGGGGTCTCGCGGCGGGCGAGCAGCACGTAGCGGGTGTTCGGCGTGCGGAGCTTCGCGGTGAGGGCCGCCTGGTCCTGGCCGAGGATCGGGGCGAGCAGTGCGGCCGCCTGCTCGGGGCCGTCGCCGATGTGCAGCTGGTCGCGGCCGAACATGGTGGGGTCGGCGGTGATGTCGTCGGCGTCCACGCTGGTCGCCAGGTCGACGCCGTTGCGGTCGGTGATGCGGCCCCGCTCGGCGGCCAGGGTGTGCACCACGTACCGGTTCTCCTCGGCCTTGGCGGCGTACGCGCTCGCGTCGACGGCCTGCACCTGCAGCAGCCGTACGGCGAAGACGAGCAGCACCAGGGTCAGCGCGAGGGCGACCAGCCGCAACCGGGGGCGGGGGCTGCCGAGCCGGATGCGCGCGGCCTGGGGCCGGGCCGGGGCCGGGCGGCGGGCCGGCCGGGCACCGGGGCCGGGCCGCTGCCGGGCGGCCGGACGCGCCGGCCTGGCGGGCCCGGGCACCCGGCGACGCGGCGGTTCCCTGTCGGACACGTCCGTCACCTGCCGAAAGTCGAGTTCGAAGCGAACGGGAAGACAGTGGCGCCGACCGAAACGCCGACCACGACACCCCCGAAGACCGAGCACGGCCCGGTCCCCGGCCCGACAGACCCGGACAGGCCAGGCACCCGGCGACGCGGCGGCTCCCCGTCGGGCACGTCAGGCCCGGACAGGCCGGGAAGCGGAAGGCATGGCCGTTCCCCACCGGACGCATCCGTCAACCTGCCGAAAGCCCGGGTCGGCGCGAGCCGGGACACAGCCCCGACCGCCGAGGCGGCAGACACGGCACCCTCAGAAACCGAACACAGCCGAACCCCCTGCCCGACAGACCCGGACCGGCCAGGCACCCGGCGACTCGGCGGGACCCTGTCGGCCACGTCAGCCCCGGACAGCCCGGCGACCGGACGGCGCGGCGGTTCGCTGTCGGTCACGTCCGTCACCTGCCGGGGGTCGGGGTCGGGGCGGGTGGAGGGGCGGCCGGGACGGCCGCGGTGGTGTTCTCCGGGGTCGGGGCGGGGCCCTGGGCCGGTGGCGGTGCCAGGTCCGCGGCTGCCGGGACGGCGCCGTCCGTGGCGGACGGCGAGAGGGCGAGCGCCGCGGGCGGCAGGAGCGACAGCGGCGTCTGCTGCGCGGGGGGCGGCGTGGGTGCGGCCGAGGGGACGCCCTTGACGGTCCCGTCGGCGCCCAGGAAGGCCGGGTCGCCGCCGGGCACCATGCCCAGTTGCAGAGCGCGGAGCTGGAGGGCGTCCGGGGCGGAGTAGGAGTCGATGTCCCGCTGGAGGGCCTGCTCCTCGTCGGTGAGGTTCTTGGCGTCCTTCTGGAGCGCCTCCCGCTGGAACGCGCCTTCGCTGAGGGCGGAGTTCAGCATCAGCAGCCCGATGAGGCCGCCGCCGAGCAGGAGCACGACGAGGAGGACGAACGGGGTCCGGGCGGCCTGGCCCCGGCCGGCCGGGAAGAGCCGGGCGAGCCGGGCGGCACGGCCCCTCAGCACGGGTTTCCTGCTCACTGGTCCCCCTGGCTCACTCGACGTCCTCCCTGACGCGCTCGGCGCCGCGCAGCCGGGCCGGCGCCGCCCGCCGGTTCTCGGCGATCTCCTCCTCGGTGGGAAGTTCGGCACCGCGGGTGAGCAGCTTGAGCCGGGGCTGGTAGCGCTCGGGCACGACCGGGAGCCCGGGGGGCGCACTCGACGCGGCACCGGCCGCGAACACCTGCTTGACCAGGCGGTCCTCGAGGGAGTGGTACGACAGCACGGCGATCCGCCCGCCGACGTCCAGCGCCTTCACCGCGGCCGGGATCGCCCGCTCCAGCACGGCGAGCTCGCCGTTGACCTCGATCCGCAGCGCCTGGAAGGTGCGCTTGGCCGGGTTGCCACCGGTGCGCTTGGCGGCCTGCGGCAGCGCGTCGCGGATCAGCTCCACCAGCCGGGCGCTGTTGGTGAACGGCTCCTTCTCGCGCTCGCGCACGACGGCGGCCACGATCCGCTTGGCCTGCTTCTCCTCGCCGTACGCCCGCAGGATGCGGACCAGTTCGCCGGGCGGGTACGTGTTGAGGACCTCGGCGGCGCTCATCCCGGTGCTCTGGTCCATGCGCATGTCCAGGGGGGCGTCCTGGGCGTAGGCGAAGCCACGGTCGGCCTCGTCGAGCTGCATCGAGGACACCCCGAGGTCGAACAGGACGCCCCGCACGCGCGGGACGCCCAGCCGGTCGAGCACGTCGGGCAGCTCGTCGTAGACGGCGTGCACCAGGGTGGCCCGGTCGCCGAAGGGGGCCAGGCGCTCGCCGGACAGGCGCAGGGCCTCCTTGTCGCGGTCGAGGGCCACCAGCCGCGCCTCGGGGAAGCGGGTGAGCAGCGCCTCGCTGTGTCCGCCGAGGCCGAGGGTGCAGTCGACGACCACCGCTCCCGGCCGCTCCAGGGCGGGCGCCAGAAGATCCAGGCACCGCTGGAGCATCACGGGGACGTGTCGGCTGTCGCTCAAGGAGCCCTCTCAGTCCGGCGCGTCCCGCACGCACCGCCGGGTCCCCGACCGCTCAGGAAGGAAAAGGGGCCTGCCGGCGCCGGAAGCGTCAGCCGACCGGAAGCGGGAGGAGGCCGAGCCGTACGTACGCGCCGCGCACGTGGGGAGACCGCCGGCGCGTGGGCCGGGGCCTGTCGGGAATGCAGTCCAGCAGGGAGGGCCACGCCTCCCGCTTCGCGTCACTTTAGTGCACCCTGTCTCGCGGTCAATCAACCGGCCTGCGCGTCGCCCGACGGAGTAGCGGCCGCAAGGCAAGACGGAAATTCACTCTTACGGGTGTGGATTCGCCCTGCGTGTGGGGTCCCTCACAACAAGCCATGACGGGGTTCTTTGTACCGTCTCACAACAGGACCCGGACCCCGACGCCCACTAACGTCATGAGTATGACGACTTCTGCATCAGTTCCCGCCGGGTCCGAGGACGCCATAGACCGGCGTGGCACCGTCACCGACCGTCTCGCGGAGGCCAACCAGCAGTACGCCGCCGCGTTCACCGATCCGGGGATGGACGCCCGGCCCGTACTGAGGGTCGCCGTCGTGGCCTGCATGGACGCCCGTCTCGACCTGCACGCCGCGCTCGGCCTGGAACTCGGCGACTGTCACACCATCCGCAACGCGGGCGGTGTGGTCACCGACGACGTCATCCGCTCGCTCACCATCAGCCAGCGTGCCCTGGGCACCCGCAGCATCGTGCTGATCCACCACACCAACTGCGGCATGCAGTCCATCACCGAGGAGTTCCGGCACGACCTGGAGATGGAGGTCGGACAGCGTCCGGCCTGGGCCGTGGAGGCCTTCCGGGACGTGGACCAGGACGTGCGGCAGTCGATGCAGCGCGTCCGCACCTCGCCGTTCCTGCTGCACACCGACGACGTACGCGGTTTCGTCTTCGACGTCAGGACGGGCCTGCTGCGCGAGATCGACCCCGCCTGACCGCCGCACGCGCACCGGGAGTCCGGTGCGCGGCATGCCTCCGTCACCAGCGAAAGCCGCAAGACCCGACATATTGCGGCCAGTTGTCCACAGGCGAGTGACACGAATCGGTAACGGCGGCAAGAATGCGGGGGTGGCCTCACGCGGAACGTTTCACGCGTGGTGCCTGATTCGGGGTGGGCCGGTCCGCACAGCAGAGCGTCGGCCCGGAAAGTTGGGGTATCCCCCGCTCGCCGACGAGCGTGGGGAAGGGCCGAGGAGGGCCGCCGGGTGACGACCTATGACGATCGAGCGAGCCATGGGGGTGCCCCCGCTCGAGCGGAGTCGAGAGTGGGGGCCGATCTGACTGCCACGGTGGAGCGGGTCCGCCGTTCGGTGGAAGAAGTGATCGAGGGCAAGCCCGAGGTCGTACGGCTTTCGCTGACCGTGCTGCTCGCCGAGGGGCATCTTCTGATCGAGGACGTTCCGGGGGTGGGCAAGACGATGCTCGCCAAGGCGCTGGCGCGGTCCATCGACTGTTCGGTGCGGCGTATCCAGTTCACGCCCGACCTGCTGCCGTCGGACATCACCGGCGTGTCCATCTGGGACCAGCAGCGCCGGGACTTCGAGTTCAAGCCGGGCGCCATCTTCGCGCAGATCGTGATCGGCGACGAGATCAACCGGGCCTCGCCCAAGACCCAGTCCGCGCTGCTGGAGTCCTTGGAGGAGCGGCAGGTCACCATCGACGGGCAGACCTACGAACTGCCCTCGCCGTTCATGGTGGTGGCCACGCAGAACCCGGTCGAGATGGAGGGCACCTATCCGCTGCCCGAGGCCCAGCGCGACCGCTTCATGGCCCGGGTGTCCATCGGATACCCGAGCCCGGACGCCGAGTTGCAGATGCTGGACGTGCACGGCGGGGTGAGCCCGCTGGACGACCTCCAGCCGGTGGCGCACGCGCACGAGATCGTGAAACTGATCGAGGCCGTGCGCGGGGTGCACGTCGCCGAGACGGTGCGGCGGTACGCGGTGGACCTGGTCTCCGCCACCCGCACCCATCCCGACCTCAGACTCGGCGCCTCGCCGCGCGCGACGCTGCACCTGCTGCGCGCGGCGAAGGCGTCCGCCGCGCTGAGCGGCCGGGAGTACGCGCTGCCGGACGATGTGCAGGCGCTGGCCGTGGCCGTCCTGGCCCACCGGCTGCTGCCCACCGCCCAGGCCCAGCTCAACCGCCGCACCGCCGAACAGGTCGTCCAGGAGATCCTCCAGCGCACCCCGGTGCCCGCGGCGCCCCAGCAGTCCGGCGGCTTCGGCCTGGGCCGCGGCGCGCCCGCGTACGGCCAGCAGCCGCCGCGGAGCCTGTGATGTCCGACGCGGGGACGGCGCACTCGGACGACGACCGCAGGGAGCGGGGCGGCGTCCGCACCGCGCTGGCCGGTCTGACCACCCGCGGGCGCTCCTTCCTGGCCGCTGGAATCGCCGCCGCGATCTGCGCCTACGTCCTCGGTCAGAGCGACCTGCTGCGGGTCGGGCTGCTGCTGGCGGCGCTGCCGCTGGTGTGCGCCACGGTGCTCTTCCGCACGCGCTACCGGGTCGCCGGCAGCCGCCGGCTCTCCCCCGCGCGCGTACCCGCCGGCAGCGAGGCCCGGGTGCATCTGCGGATGGACAACGTCTCGCGGCTGCCCACCGGCCTGCTGATGCTCCAGGACCGGGTGCCGTACGTGCTCGGGCCGCGGCCCCGTTTCGTGCTCGACCGGGTCGAGCCGGGCGGGCGCCGCGAGGTGTCCTACCGGGTCCGCTCCGACCTGCGCGGACGGTATCCGCTGGGCCCGCTGCAACTGCGGCTGACCGACCCCTTCGGGATGTGCGAACTGACCCGTTCCTTCTCGGCCCACGACACCCTGACCGTGATCCCGCGGGTGGAGCCGCTGTCACCGGTGCGCCTGAGCGGGGAGGCCAAGGGGTACGGCGACGGACGGCAGCGCTCGCTGGCACTGGCCGGCGAGGACGACGTCATCCCGCGCGGGTACCGCTACGGCGACGATCTGCGCCGTGTGCACTGGCGGTCCACCGCTCGCTACGGCGAGCTGATGGTGCGCCGCGAGGAGCAGCCGCAGCGCGCCCGCTGCACGGTGCTCCTCGACACCCGGGCGCTCGCCTACCGGGGCGCGGGCCCCGACTCGGCCTTCGAGTGGGCCGTGTCCGGCGCCGCGTCGGTCCTGGTGCACATGCTGGAGCGGGGCTTCTCGGTGCGGCTGCTGACCGACACCGGCAACTCCGTGCCCGGCGAGGGCGGCGAGGGGTTCGCGGGCACCAGCCAGGAGTCGGCGGACTCGGCCGGGCTGATGATGGACACCCTCGCCGTGATCGACCACTCCGACGGGGCGGGCCTGTCCCGCGCCTACGACGTGCTGCGCGGCGGCAACGAGGGACTGCTGGTGGCCTTCCTCGGCGACCTCGACGAGGCGCAGGCCGGGGTCGCGGCCAAGATGCGGCAGCGCAGTGGCGGAGCGGTCGCCTTCGTCCTGGACAGCGAGACCTGGGTCCGGGAGCCGGGCGACGTACCGGGGCCCGTTTCGCAGGCCGACGACCGCCTCCGGCTGCTGCGCGACGCGGGCTGGACGGCCGTGCCGGTGCCCCGGGGCGCCGGCCCGGACGAGCTGTGGCGCCGCGCGGACCAGGAGCGCATCAGCGCGAGCGCGGCCGGCGGGACGGGGCCGGGCGGGGGATGGTCATGATCGAGGTGACGAACCGGGCGACCCCGGACCGACGCCGGGACCGGCACGACGTACCCGCGAACGGCACCAGCGCGATGACCATGAGCAACGTAACGAACCGGACGGCCCCGAACCGGCGTCAGGACCAGCGCCACGTACCCGCGTGCGGCACCGGCGACGGGGAGGGGTGGGTATGAGCGGGCGGACGCGGTTGGCGCTGTGTGCGGCGGCGGCGACGTTGGCGGCGTCGTGCGCGCTGCTGCCGCTGGTCTCCCCCGCCTCGTGGATCCTCCAGGCCATCCTGTTGCTGGCGGTGCAGTCGGGGGTCGGCGCGGTGACCCGGCGGGTGCCGCTGGCCCGGCCGCTGACCGTGGCGGCGCAGGCCCTGGCCACACTGATGATGCTCACCCTGGTCTTCGCCCGGGGGCAGGCCTTCGCCGGGCTGATCCCGGGCCCGGAGGCCTTCCGGCACCTGGCCGGACTGCTGCGGGAGGGCGCGGACGACGTCGGGCGGTACGCCATCCCGGCGCCGCAGACCGACGGCATCCGCCTGATGCTCGTGGGCGGCGTCCTGCTGATCGGGCTGATCGTGGACACGCTCGCGGTGACCTTCCGCAGCGCGGCCCCCGCCGGCCTGCCGCTGCTCGCCGTGTACTCCGTGGCCGCGGGCCTGTCCGACGGCGGCACCGGCTGGTGGTGGTTCCTGATCGCGGCCGCCGGCTACCTGATGCTGCTGCTGGCCGAGGGCCGGGACCGGCTCTCGCAGTGGGGGCGGGTGTTCTCCGGGGCATCGCGCCCGGTGAGCGGCGAGCCGGGCGGCGCGACCGCGCCCGTGCGCACCGGGCGCCGGATCGGCGCCCTCGCCCTCGGCATCGCCCTCGTGGTGCCGCTCGGCCTCCCGGCGATGCAGGGCGGGCTGCTCGGCGCCGCCGGAACCGGGGTCGGCTCGGGCAGCGGCAACGGCGGCACGATCTCCGCGGTCAACCCGCTGGTGTCGCTGCGCGACAGCCTGAACGTCGACGAGGACCGCACGGTCATCACCCTGCGCACGGACACGTCCGACACCTCGAACCTGTACCTGCGGATCGTGTCCCTGGACGACTTCGACGGCACCACCTGGAAGCCGTCCCAGCGGCACATCGTCGGCGTACCCGACCCGCTGCCCGCCCCCCTGGGCCTGGACAGCGGCGTCAAACGGACGGAGATCACCACGACGATCTCGGCGGCGGACTGGTACGGCCAGGACTGGCTGCCGATGCCGTACCCGCCGAGCGCCGTGCGGATCAAGGGTAGTTGGCGCTACGAGCCCGTGGGCATGACCCTCGTCGGCGACCACGGGCAGAACACGCGCGGGCTGACCTACGAGGTGAAGAGCCTTCAGGTGCGGCCGACCGCCGAGCAGCTCGCCGCGGCGCCGGAACCGTCGGCGGCACTGAGGAACGAGTACACCAAGGTGCCCAAGTCGCTGCCGGCGGACGTCGCGAGCACCGCCCGCCGGGTCACCGAGGGCGCGACGAACCACTACGAGCAGGCGGTCGAGCTCCAGGACTGGTTCACCCTCGGCGGCGGCTTCCAGTACGACACGCAGGTCGAGGCGGGCAGCGGACCGCAGGCCATCTCGCGGTTCCTGAAGGACAAGCGCGGCTTCTGTGTGCACTTCTCCTTCGCGATGGCCGCCATGGCCCGCACGCTTGGCATACCGGCCCGGGTCGCGGTGGGCTTCGCGCCCGGCACCGCGCAGAGCGACGGAACCATGGCGGTGGGTCTGAAAGACGCCCACGCCTGGCCCGAGTTGTATTTCGAGGGCGTCGGCTGGACCCGCTTCGAACCGACCCCCACGCGCGGCTCGGTGCCGACGTACACCCAGTCGGACACGCCGGGCACCCGCCTGCCGGAGCCGACGGCGCCGTCCGAGGACGCGAGCACGGCGCCCTCCGCCGCGCCGTCGGCGAACCAGAGCTGCCCGCCGGAGCTGCGGCGGCTCCAGGAGTGCGGTGGCCCGTCCGCGCAAGCCGTGCAGGTCCAGGGCGACGATGGCCCGAAGTGGTACGCCGTCCTGGGGTGGACGCTGGGCGGCCTGCTGGTCCTCGCCCTGCCGCTGTCGCCGCTGCTGTGGCGCCGGCGGATGCGCGCCGTGCGGCTGGGCGCGCACGGGCGCGGCGAGGCGGACGCGGGGCCGCACATCCTGGCGGTCTGGCAGGAACTGGGCGACACCGCCTGGGACTTCGGGATCCTGCCGGACGAGTCGCAGACCCCGCGCAAGGCGGCCGCCCGGATCGTCCGCCTGGGGCGCCTCGACGAGGTGGCCGCCGCCTCGGCGCACCGGCTGGCAGACGCCGTGGAGCAAGTCCTCTACGCGCCGCGCCCGCGTCCGGTGGCGGGGCTCGCCGAGGACGTCCGGCGGGTCGCCGTCGGCCTGCGGGACACGGCGTCCCGGCGCATCAGGCTGCGGGCCGCCCTCGCCCCGCGCTCCATGGTGCGCGTGGTCTGGGCGGCGTCGGCCTGGTGGAACGCGCTCAGGTCCCGTGTCAGTGCCCGGGTCGCCGCAGCCCGGACGAGGCTGCGCGGACCGTCGGAGCAGCAGGGCTCGGGGGACCGGGCCGAGGCCTCCGGCTGAGGGGCCTTGCCGAGGCCTCCGACGGGGGCTCCCGGTGGGGCTCCGGCTGACCGGGGTTCCGGCTGAGGTGGCCGCGCCCGTGCCGACGCCCGGACACGCACGAGGGGGTGACCACCGCTGGTGGTCACCCCCTCGTGCAAGGGCTGTGGTGCTCGGCGGGCTAACGGCCGCCCTGCTCGTCCCGGCGGCGCTGCCAGCGCTCCTCGATGCGGTCCATCATCGAACGCTTCTGACGGGCCGGACGGCGGGCCTGCGGGCCTGCGGCGGCCTGCTCGCCCGGCTTGGGCGCCTTGCGCCAGCCGGTCACGACCAGTACGGCGCAGCCCAGCATGACCAGGAAGCCCACCACACTGACCCAGATGAGCCGCTGGACGACCATTCCTGCCATGAGGAGCGCGATACCTACGAGGAAGCCCACGACCGCCTGGTAGACCCGCCGCCGGGTGTACGTACGCAGCCCGCTTCCCTCGAGCGCCGACGCGAACTTGGGATCTTCGGCGTACAGCGCTCGCTCCATCTGCTCGAGCATGCGCTGCTCGTGCTCCGAGAGCGGCACGGAGTCCTCCTCATCGTGCAGTCGCCGGGGCGACTCGGGGGGTCCCTTCAGGATAGGCAGGGAATCGCCCCCGTGAAACCCGCCCCTCTGCGCCAATTGGCCAACCGGAATCCGCCATGTCCGTCCCGGTCCGCTGAGGCTTCCATTCCCCGGCGGGCGGGCCGTCATGCCGGACGGTCTCCCTCGATCATACGGCGCGAAGCGGCCGACCGGGTGGCCTGTGGCGGACTGCATGCCCGGCCGAAGGGCCGGTCGGCGGCCCGCCCCGTGAAGGCGGCTCAGTCCTCCGCCGCGCCCCGGGTCTCACCGAGTACGTGGAGCTGTGTGGCCACGGAGTGGAACGCGGGCCGCTCGGCCGCCGCCGCCTCCAGCTTCAGCAGGGCGTCCAGCGCTCCGGGCTCGGTGTCCACGAGCACGCCGGGCACCAGGTCGGCGAAGATCCGCACCCCGTGCACGGCGCCCACCCGCAGGCCCGCGCCCTCGACGAGCGCGGTGAGCTGCTCGGCGGTGAAGCGGCGCGGCACCGGGTCGCCCTCGCCCCAGCGCCCGTCGGGGTCGTCGAGCGCCTGCCGGGCCTCCTTGAAGTGCCCGGCGAGGGCCCGCGCGAGCACGGCGCCGCCGAGACCGGCGGCGAGCACGCTCAGGACGCCCTCGGCACGCAGGGCGGCCACCGCGTTGCGCACGCCCTCGGCGGGGTCGTCGACGTACTCCAGGACGCCGTGGCACAGCACCGCGTCGTAGCCGCCGCGCTCGACCACGTCGAAGAGGCCGCGGGCGTCGCCCTGGACACCCCGCACCCGGTCGGCCAGGCCGGCCTCGGCGGCACGGCGCTCCAGCGCGAACAGCGCGTTGGGACTGGGGTCGACGACGGTGACCCGGTGGCCGAGCCGGGCGGCGGGCACGGCGAAGTTGCCGCTGCCGCCGCCGGTGTCGAGGACGTCCAGGGACTCCCGGCCCGCGGCCTTGACCCGGCGGTCGAGGGCGTCGTGCAGGACCTCCCAGACCACGGCGGTACGGAGAGACGCGCGGGGGCGAGAGGGGTCGGAGCGCGGAGACGTCGGGTGAGGGTGGTGGGAGGCGGGCGGGCGCATCGGGTCCGACACGGCAGTTGACTCCTCGGCGCGGCACCGCCTCTTGCACGGCGGAGCGATCGGACTGCCCCTCCCCGCCCGGCGCACGGGAACTGGAAGGGCTTCAGGCGCCTTCCACCCTATTGCCTCCACCCCCCGACCTGCCGCTCGGCTCCGCCGCCGCCCCGGTCGCCGCCCCGCCGTGACGGTTCGCCGGGGCGGCGACTGCCGTACGGGCGCGTGCCGTGCGTGTCAGCCCGCGTCCGGCAGGTCGTGGGGCGGGGTGCGTTCGGGGTGGGAGGGGTTCGTTCCGGTTGGTTCGCCCGTCCCGGTCGGGGGGTCGGTGTCGGGGCGGGGCTGGGGCAGGACCGGCTGGAGGAGGAGCATGCGTTCGACCAGGCGGATGAACATCGCCACGTCCCGTATCAGGTCGTCGGCGTCCCGCTGGCCGGCCGCGCCCCGGATCCCGGCCTCGGCGCGGGCACGGCGAGCGGCCCCCGCGGCGAACAGCGCGCTCCACTCGGCGAGTTCGGGCGCGATCTCGGGGAGCACTTCCCAGGCGCTCCTGATGCGGGCCCGGCGGCGCGGATCGACCTCAGCGCGGCCAGCGTGTTGGCGGCCCCCTTTCTGCGGCGGTTGACGCCCCACAGGCGGTCGTCGCCGACC
>NZ_JBEYTS010000071.1:0-34475 GCF_040643155.1 Streptomyces sp. NPDC047453
TCCCCACCGACACAACCGACAACGACTGAACCAACACCAACCGGGTCAGAATTCAACCGCCCAAAGTGGGTCCGAGTTCAGCCGACGCCGACACCAGCCCTCCAAGCCGCCCGCTCCAGGAACACCGGCCCGTGCGTGACGTCCGTGGCGGCCTGCCGGGCCTCCCGTAAACGGACTTGAGCGACGGGGCGGCTTGTCAGCGCAGCCCGGGCGTCGGTGTCCGGACGATGGCCAGCCTCGCATTCCGGCTGCCGGCCGCATGGGCTGCTGTCACGGCCTGGCTCGACGCCTTGGCCGACGACGCAACGGACGCGCCGATCGATGCCGCCACCCGGCTTGCCGCCCTGACCCACGAGGTCCGTCTTGCCCCCGACCGGATGGGTGAAGACCTCGTGCACCGCGCGATCGCGTTGCTGCGGGAGATTACCCGCGTACCCGTGGTCACCGAACAGTGCGACGGGCGCGTGTGGTGCCGTCGAACGTCTCACGTGCGAGGGCGGGACACCCCGCCCAGTTCGACACGCCCCGAACACCTTGCCGCCACCTACCGCGACCGGCACTACATCTGGCCGGAACACTCCCCGGTCAGCAGCGTGGTGCGCGCCCTTCTTGCGGCTCTGGGCGAGCGGGCCACAGACCGTGCCGCCCTCCTGGCCGAGCAGCTCACCAGCTCCGATACCGGTACCCGGTACGACGCAGTCGAGATGGCCAGGATTTTCCCGGCCCGATGCCCCGCGACCTGACGCTCCTCGTCCTCGACCTTCTCCTCCCGGACGACCCGTACCTCGCCGGTCGGGTCACTCACGGACTCAGCCGCTGGCGGGGCGGTGCCCTCTCCATCGCACATGAGGACACCGCCACCGTCTGCGACGCCCTCGCCGCCTACGTCACCACCCAACGAGGCGAACACGGTCCCGATGTATGGGCTATCGACAACCCCCTGGTCCGCTACGCCTGCAAGAAGCGATCATGACTCTGGCTGACCACCGAGACCCCCGCGCCCTCCCCGACCTGCTGACCGCCCTTGACACCCGCGTCGACGACTGGCGCGTCCTCTACGGCGTCGGCGGCTACCCCCAAGCCGCCCACCAACTCGTACCGCTCCTCGCCGACGGACTGCCGCGTCGACCCGGCCACCCCGCACGCGCCCATCCCCGCCGGCCTCTACCTGTCCTGCTTGGCCGAACTCGGCGATCCCATCGCCTTGCCCGTGATCACTGACGCCCTCACGTGGGCGCTTCACCACCAAAGCTGGAGTGTCGTGGCCGACTCCCTCGAAGCACTCACGGCATTCGGGACAGCGGCGGCATCGGCCCGCGCCCTCATCCAGCCCTTGGCCAAGACGCAGGACACGAGCGTGCGCACCGCCGCCGAGGCCGCTCTCAAAGCTATCGGGACGGGGTGGACAAGACTCTGCCGGAGTTCCGTAACCGGGCGCCGGTGCCATCTGATGTTCGCTGGCCACCGCATGGGTGACAGCCACTGTTCCGGGTCCGGGCGCGGTGGGAAACTGCGGCGGTGTCGGGATTCGCTAGGGATACGAAGTACTACGGCGACCGTCTTGTGTACGAGCCGCTGGAGAGCAAGTGGGGCCGCTACCACGCGACCCACTGCGGGTGCGGGCAGCGCTGGCTCACCGCGCACGCCATCCCCGCCGGGTTCACGGACGGAGTCGTCAGCTTCGAGCATCCGGTACACCACCAGCACGAGTTCGCCGCGGACCGCCGCCGACCATGACCGACAGAGCAACGGCTTCTCAATGGTGGTATCCGGTGGATCTTGGCACGGCGGCGTCGGATCGGGCTTCGCAGGGGCCCGCGCCCCTGCATGGGATGGATCCAGGCTCAGGGTGGCTGAACTCACTGCCAGAAACACTCATCGATCACGATCTGAGGATCGGTGGTCCTGCGGGTGAAGTGGTACCGGAGCCACCCCCGGCCGTGATCGAAGTAGATGACGTGCTCGCCACCGGGGCGGGTGGACTGGACGGGTTCGACACTCATTCCGCCTGGAAGGTCGCGGTCGCTGTCGATGCCCCGGAAGTACGGGTCAGCGGCGGTGACGAGTTCGGCGCGGGCCTCGTTGACCAAGACACGGGCCTCTTCGGGGAGGCCGTTTCTGTTGTCCTCGGCGTTCTTGGTCCAGTCGGCTTGCCAGGGCGGCCCCATGAAGTCGTCGGTCACTGGCCGGGCTCTGCCTTCGCTGCCGTGCGGCGGATGCGTCCGGCTTCTTCAATGAGTGACTTGGCGCGGGCGTAGTCAGGTTCCCTGCCGGCCTCGTCCTCCAGACCGTGCACCTTCGCTTCCAGTTGAGGGTCGCGGGCGAGCGCGAATTCGCCCCACCAGCGGGCCATGAAGGCGGGGACCGGCGCGAGGTCGTAAGCGTCGGCGATGTCTCGGCGCCAGTGTCGATCGAAGTCGACGAGGAGTTGCGGCGCATGCTGGGCGATGGCGGCGCGGAGCGCCTTCGGTGTCCTGTCGGGCATGGGGGGCACGGCCCCAGAGCCCAGGGTGGCGGTAGTCATGAACGGCAGTTCCCATACTTGGCGGTCGGTCAGGCAGCAGTTGGCTTCATCCGGCCTGGGACACTGCCGTCAGGCTCTTCGGCAGCTGGTTTCTTGTTGTCCTTAGTGGCGCTTTCTGCGAACCGCTGCCTGGCCCGGGCGAGGCTGTTGTCACGCAGGGTGTAGATCATGCTGGAGTCCTTGTAGCCCAGCATGCGGGCAAGTCTCACGACGCGTCCGTACGGCAGCTTTCCGCCGACGGGTGCGGTGACGGCGGCACGAACGTCGTCTTCGAGTTGTTTGCGGAGCTGGTCGAGCTGCTTTTCTGCGCGGGTGATCTCGGCGCGGGTATTGCGGACCTTCTGCACGTCGGGGTCCTGGTCGTCCTTGTTCTGCTTCGCCGACATGCTTCGCATCATGACACCGCAGACCACTGTTTGCAACACTGCCGATCTCGACACTATGGTTTCGCAGACCATAGTATCGTCGCCTGAACGATCGCCACGTCGGCGGTGAAGTCCCGCTGGAACCAACCCGTGTCCGACGGCTCCGGCATCGTCGCAGGTCCACGACGGGCTCCCGGCTGAGCGGTTCGCCCTCCCACACGCCGATACTCAGGACCTCCAGTGCAGGGTGCGCGGCGGCCTCAACGCTTCTCAGACTGCGGCTGTTGACGTGCGCCGCGGTCGGCGGCTCGTCGTCCGCGGGCCAACGGGGCCCACTCCCCCCCGTCCGGGGAGCACCATCTCGGTGAGGGAGTCGGCGATCAGGCCCGTGCCGATACTCTCCTCGTGGCTGAGGATGATGACCTGCCCGGTGTGCCCGCCCGGTCCCGGGGTCAGCTCGATCGCGATCCGGTCGCCGTCGCAGTCGCCGAAGGCGATCCAGCCGGGCGAGTCGACCAGCCGCTGCACCGCGTTGTCGTGCCGGGTGTCGACCGCCTCCGCCTCCAGCGCCGCACACATCCAGCCGATCACCCGCGAGCACCAGGCACACGGCGACTCAAGGTTCAAAATCTTGGTGATCCTGTAAGGTCAGGCCGCCACCTGTGACACGCAGGACCTGGAACGCGCTGAACACAGTGACCCCTGAGCGGGTCACGCCGCCTGCAGTCCGGGGGAGGTGCGCGGGCGCACCAAGACAAGCCGTTCATCCCCCGTGGCGGGCCCGCCCCCCGTTCACCTCGCAGTGTTTCGAGCGGAGTTCACGTGCAGCGCTATGCCATGCCCATGGCTTTTGCGACGTTCTCCTCCGCGTGAGCGGCGAGTAACGCCTTGGCCGTCCCTCCCCCGCGCTACGTGCGACAGGGATTCTCCGAGGTCACGGCTGATCTCCCTGAGCCTGCGGCCTGTCCGGCGCCGAAGGGAGGGTGAGCGTCACTTCGCCAGCAGTGGTCTTGAGTCGCACAGGTCAATGGGCGCCGAGGGGGCGGAATGAGCAGCTCGGGCATCCCCTCCACCAGCACCACGACCCCGACCACTTTGCCGGCCTCGGAACTGCCGACCCAGACGGGATAGGTGCCGTCCCCCGTCGTCGCGAAGGCCGCCAGCTCGCCGCCGGAGGCCTGGTCCCGGGTGCGCAGCAGGTAAACGGAGTCGCTGATGTCCTCGTTCACGTCCGGGTCCAGGTCCGGGTCTCCCTGGATCAGCCCTTTCTCGAAGAGCGCCAGGAGAGGCTCCCAGGCCCCGGCATCGGCGAAGCTGCCGGTGGCACCGTCGGTGTCGAAGATCTCGTTCTCCCGGAGCAGGCGGGGGTCGTCGTCGGGGCGGCGGGCCATCTCCCAGGTCGCGGCGGGGCTCTCGCTGATGAGCACGCGGACGGCCATGGTGTCCGTACACGTGACCTCGCTCCCCTCCCACTCGCAGTGGTAGGTGTGGCGGGCCTGCGCCTCCTCCAGTACGTACTCCCCCGGCGGGAGGGGGACCGTGATGTGCGGCCCGTCGCCGTCGTCGCTGTCAGGGCCGGAGACGGCCAGCAGCCCGCTGGGCACGCGCAGGGCTCCGGTCCGACGCGGCTCCACGACCGTCATCTCGGGGTGGTACCCGTCGGTCACGCGCACCCCAGGCCGGAACAGCTCACCGATCGGCCCGGGCTGCACGGGGCGGGGCGGACGCCAGCAGGTGGCAGGCGCGAGCCCGCTACCGTCGTCGGCTGCCGCGGCCGCCTCCGTGATCTCGAAGACCGGCGGCTCCGTGAGCCCGTGGACCTGGGCCGAGAGCAGCGGCCACTCCCCGAAGACAGGCCGGTCCGTCCAGCGCTCGTCGTCGCGGACCCGGGACACGGTGACGTACGAGCCCCCGCCCTTGCCCTGGGGCTCCTCAGTCCGCCGACCCCTCCCGTCCGGGAAGAGCTCCCACGGTGATGCGCGGACACGCCTCGTCGCATTCCGTCATCTCCGGGCCGATGTAGTTCCAGCCGACGGTGCACCGGCGCAGCAGCCGCACCGGGTCGTCCAGCAGCCGCATGTCCAGGTCGTAGGTACGGCGGCCCTGAGCGTCGTACATCCACAGCCCGACATAGTGGTCCCGCCAGGAGACGAGTCGGACCTCCAGCGGAGCCTCCCGGCCCGCCTCCCGGTACACCACGTACGGAAGCCCGGCGGCGTCCCGCTCACGAGCCTCCCCCACAGATATTGGCCGCCAGGCCACGCGGGCCTCCAGTCCCACGCCTGCGCGTACCCCACCTCGACCACCATTGCCGCTCACCGGTTCCCGCTCGCGTAAATGCTGGGCTGCAACGTAAACCGCCGCCTGTGACAACGGCCCTAGCCTAGGGCCGGGCCCGGGCCCCAGGCGGTCTTCCCCAAGGCAGGCCGTACAGCCGCCGCCGGCTTGCCCACGTCTACGGCCCGCGAGGCATCCGGCCAGCACCGGCATGCCGAGCCGGCACCCGGCCAGACAGCCGCGACTGCGCCGACCCGACCGCGCAAAACCACCCCACCGAGGCCCGCCGGCACCCCACCGCTGGTCACTCGCCTGGACGGCGTGGACGATATCGACGCTGATCTGGTGATCTCCACAGTGCCCCTGTCCGGCCGGGACGCCCCCGTCGTGGTGGTGAACGTCTTCACCATCTGGAAGGACATCGAGTCCGTTCGGGCCGCCATCACCCGCACCACTCTGGAAAGTGTGCTGGAACGAGAGGCGCTGTCGTCGACCGCTTTCACCGACGGTTTCGCCGTGCCACACGCGAGGGCGGCCGCCGGGTTGACGTCATAGCACTGATCGCGTTCAGCACGGTCGACCGGCCTTCCTTCCGGTTGGCGTTCGAGGAGCTGACCGCGGTGCTGGGCGAGCGGACCGGCGTAGAACGCCTGGTGCGCGCCGCGAAGGACTATCCGTCGCTGGTAGCGGAGCTGGAAGCGATGTTGCCAACCGACTGATCCGGCCCTCGGGACCCAGCCCCAGATCACTCCCCCTGGCGCGATCGTCCGGGATGCCTTCGTCCAGCTCCGCTGACAGGGGAGCCGTTCCGTTCACCATGCTCGTCGACGTGGGTGCCGTGCCCGCCGCTGCGCTCGCCTGCCGCTTCGACGCCCCGCCCGACTCACGGCCGAGATCGGTGCGAGCCGCGAGCTGGGTCACATGCGTTCCGCCTCGCCGTCCGTTCGCTGCGGTCGGCTGTACATTCGAAAGTACACCGGCTGATGGCTGCCCATGCACTGCTGCACTGCTGCACCGAGCCCAAAACCCCGGATGACCAGGGCGGCTCCGCGAGCAGCGGCTCCAGGCACCCGGCAGGTGGGCCTTCGCCGTATGGCGGGGGCGGTCCGGACATCTGCCGGTCACCCGGCGATCAGCCCACTCTCAAACCTGGAAGGCATGACACAGTACTCAGACGTCGCAACTCCTGCGGTAGACGCCCCGGCCCCCGTGCGCGACAGCGGGAAGGCACCGGCGGGCCGGCTGATCGGGCTGGATCTGGCCCGCGGACTCGCGGTATTCGGCATGTACGCGGCTCATGTGGGACCCGACCCTGACCAGGGGGGTGTGACCGGCTTCCTGATGGAGCTGGCCCACGGCAGGTCCTCCGCGCTCTTCGCCTTCATGGCGGGCTTCGCCGTTGTTCTCATCACCGGGCGCAGGGCGCCGAAGACGGGGCGGGCCGGGCGCCAGGCAGTGGCCAAGGTGGTGATCCGGGCCGTGATCCTTCTGGCCGTGGGCACCGCCCTGACCATGAGTGGCACCCCGGTCGATGTGATCCTTGCCTTCTACGGCCTGTACTTCCTGCTCGTACTGCCGCTGTACCGGCTCGGCGCCGGCCCCCTGGCGGCGATCGCCGCGGGAACGGGCCTCATCCTGCCCCAGGTGCTCTACGTGGTGCAGCAGGCGATCGGCAACAGTGACGTCCGCTCGCCCGGTGAGCCCGACGGCATCGTCTCGCTGCTCTTCAGCGGCACCTACCCGGCTCTGACCTGGGTCCCGTTCGTGATCGCCGGCATGGCCGTGGCGCGCCTGGACCTGGCTGCCACCGCTGTTCGGATACGCCTGGCCCTCACGGGTGCAGCCCTCATGATCACCGGCTACGGAGGCTCCTGGCTTTTGCTTCACGTCTTTCCCGGCGCCGCCGACGCCATCGGCGCGTCGACGTCGGCCGGGGGTGGGGCGAGCGTGTGGTGGTCCGACACCGCGGGTTATCCGTCCGGGGACACCCCCGCCTGGCTGATGGCTGCCTCCCCGCACAGTGAGACCACCCTGTCGATCTTGGGCAACACGGGCGCGGCGATCATGGCCGTGACCGCGTGTCTGGCCGCGACGGACGCCCTCCCGCGGCTCCAGTCCCTGGCCCGGCCGGTTATCGCAGTCGGCTCCATGTCGCTGACCGCCTACGTCTTCCACCTCTTCGGCATCCGGTTCCTGGGCATCGAGGAACTGCCCGGATCACCCCTGCACGTCCTGCTCGGCTTCATCGCCGCCGCCATGGTGGTCGCGACCGTCTGGTCGCACTTCCAGCAGCGCGGACCACTCGAATGGCTGATGACCAAGGCGACAGGCCTGGCCCGGCACATCCCCTGAGCGCAGAACCGGCCGAACCGACGCCCCTGCCCCCGGCGGTCGACGGCCCTGGCTACGACCGCCGCGGTGAGCCGCGCGGCGTACGTCGTGCCGCGGAACAGAATGCGGCGAGCCTGCGCCAGGACAGGGCCGTCGACCATCTTGCCGTCGAAGAGGAAGGCTCCGGCAGCGCTGCGTGCTCGCTCGAGGACAGCTGTGGCCCACTTGGTGTCTGTCGCTGACGGTCGGAAGGCGGCGCGTACTACTGACCGCCAGGGGCGCCGCTGGGGTTCGGGTCGCGGACTTCGACCCGGTCTTCGCCGAGCTGACCAAGATCTCAGACGATGATCCCGGCGTCCTGTACCGGCCGGACGACCACGCGACGCCGTCCCTCCCAGTCGCGGACCGGCTCACCGCCTGCGCGCGGGAAGCGGCATCGAGTGGCGAGACCGGCAGGGCGAGGGATCTGCACCTGCGCGCGGCTGCCGTCTGTCGGATCGCGTGGTTCCCGATCAACAGGTCACCGCTCAGCCGGCAAGCCTGGGAGAAGGGCAAGGCGGCTATGAGGAAGGCGCCCGACTGCTCGATTCGCCGAGTGTCCCGATCGACATCCCGTTCACGCATGCCGATACCTCTGCCGGGGACCTCGACGCCGGTATACCTACCTGCGCGTGCCCGGAACCCGCGGACGGGTGGCCCGCCGTGCTGTTCATCTGCGGGCCGAACGCCTACCGGACCGACCACCCGCCGCGCCCCCACCCATTCGGCTGGGAGAGCAATGGTGTCATCCGTGCAGAGCACACGTTTCGGAGGCAAGGTCGCGATCGTCACCGGCGGCAGTCGTGGGATCGGCGCGGCCATCGCACGACGGCTGGCCCAGCGAAGGCGCAGCGGTCGCGATCGGCCGGACGCGGCGATCAGCGCATTTACATGCGGACCTATGGCACCCCACGCGGCCATCGTGGCCGCCCCCGCCCGCTACACCCTGTCGCGATGGCTGGTGTCGCACCACGGGTAGCGGCGGCTGCGGCGGCAGGTGCACAGGGCGACGCGGAAGCGGTCCGAGAAGACGGTGCTGCCGTCCTCGAGTTCCACCTCGACCGGGCCGTCGACCAGAATCGGACCGCGGCGCTGCATCGTGACCCGGCGGGGCGGGTCGGGGCGCGCACCGGCGGCGGAGGTGTCCGGGCTGTCGCCCGGATTGTCATGCGGGTTGTCGGAGGGGACGTTCGGCACGGATGACCACCAGCTCTTCCTTCTCGTCGGCGGCTTCCTCCGCGGACAGCAGGCCGCGTTCCCGCAGCCAGCCGCGCCGCGAACGCAATACGGGACCGAAGGCGATCCAGCGGCGGCGCACCACCGCGGCCTCGAGTCCGGTCGCTCGCAGCCGGTGCAGAGTGCGGTCGGGGCCGCTCAGCGCGGAGTGCACGATCAGCAGCACGCCCCCGGGTCGCAGCAGCCGGGGTGCGTCCCGGCAGATCCGGTCCAGGACGAGCCGCCCGTCGCGCCCCGCGTCCCAGGCGCGGCGCCTGCCGCGCGGCCCGCGCCGGCTGTCGGGGGCCGGCACGTACGGCGGGTTGGCCAGGACCACGTCGAACGATCGTCCGCGCACCGGGCTGAAGAGGTTCCCGTGGTGGATGCGGACCGGAAGCCGGCTGAGCCAGGAGTTGAGCCGGGCGGTCCACACCGCGCGCCAGGAGACGTCCACCGCGGTCACCTCGGCGCCCCGCCGGGCGGCCACCAGTGCCAGCGCACCGCTCCCGGTGCCCACGTCGAGGACCCGCGCACCTGGCTCCCACGGTTCGTCGGACAGGGCTTCGGCCAGCAGGGCGGTGTCGTCCTGCGGGGCGTAGACGCCCGGAAGTACCAGTGCGTTCACATCCGGCGGGTACCCCAGCATTCAGGTGATACCGGTCATTTCCGCCGCGAGGGGTGTGCGCAGCGACGACCAACCGGCCCGCCAATCGGTGAGCAGCCGTCCGCCGAAGCAGTCCTCCAGGTGTCCGGTCGCGTCGATGCCGAAGGCCACGTCGGACACCAGGTGCGGTTCTTCGGCCAGCAGCCCGCCGATGACGTCGTGGCGTACGACCTGCTCGTGCACCGCGTCCGCCTCCACGTGTTCGTCGTAGAAGAACCGCGCGGCCGGTCCGGCGCCCGTGCGGCGCATGGCCTCGGCCAGCCGGCGGGAGCCCGGGGAGGAGGTGATCTCGACCGCGGCGAAATGGCCCACCAGGGCTCCCCGCAGCTCGCGGTGCAGGCCGAACAGGGACATCAGGTTCACCGTCGCCAGGGCTTCCGCCGAGGCCGCGTCCAGATAGCGGCCGTACGTCGTGTCCAGGCCCAGATCCCGCATCAGGTCGGCGAACAGCCGGGCGTGGACGCGCTCGGCACGACCGCCGCCCCACTCGTCGAACTCCACCGCCGCCATCGCCGCCTTGGCCCGACCCCACAGGCGCGGCAGCACCCAGGCGTGCGGGTCGGCCTCCTTGAGGTGGTACAGGGAACGCTGTGCCGCGTACTCGCGCAACTGCCACAGCCTGCCCTCGTCCCGCAGGTAGTGGCTGACACTGGTGCCCTCGACCGGCTCGACGAGCAGGCCGGCGAGCGCGTCGTCCAGGCTGTCGTGCCCGGGAGTGTCGGCGCGCAGGGCGGCCAGGAAGCGGTGCTCCAGAGCCGAGCGAACCGCCAGCAGGCCGGGGTCCCACTCGTACCGGGCGGCGACCTCCGCGAAACCGCGGTAATGCAGCTCGTAGCAGAGGTACAGGGCGAGCTGGAGATCGTCGCCGTACGGCCCCGCGCCGCTGGCGTCCTCGGCTCGGGGCAACGGACCCGTGCCCCGCAGGTACGCCGTCACAGCCGCGGAGACCGGCCCCCGGTCGGAAGGCAGCTCGGGTCCTCGGTGATCGTTGGCCATGGCGCCCGGGTACCCGCGACTTCCGGCGGAGCACCCCCGTCTTTCCCCGCGGACCTCCCCTGTGCGTGCCGACAACCCCGCTATCGGCATCCCCCTTGGGCACTTGCCGAACGAACCCGGCCAACACCTCAACAACCGACTCCACGCCCTACGGCTGTTCGAGGACGGCAGCGACCTGGCTCATGATGCGCTGCCAGTGCGCCCGCTGCTGATCGCGCTCTTCGGCGCCCGCCAGGTGTTCTTGGTGGAAGCGGAGCATCGCGCGGGCCCCGTCGGCGGTGGGGGTGAGGGCGATCTGGAGAGTCGTGGCGCCGCGGGTGACGCGGATCTTCCGCCTTGGGTGGAAGCCGCGCACCTCCCCGGTCACTCCTGCGGCCGTCTGGTAGGGGGCGCCGCGCTCGGGGGTGAGGGTCGCGCCGGGGTCTAGCCAAAGGGCGAGCCCTTCGGGACTGCTAATGAAGTCCCAGACGACGGGCGCAGGGACAGCGTTCGGGGCACGCTGATCTGCCGGCTGACGTCCTTGGTGAGTCCTGACATGGCAGGTTCTATGCCTGCATCGAAGCGACGCCTGCGGTGGCGTCCTCGGCCGGAGCCGTAAGCAGCGTGAGGCGACGACGGCTTCCGGATTCTTGCATGAAGGGGCCGGTGAACGGGCTGGATGATCAGGGTGCGCCGTATCGGGCGCAGGTGCTGCTGAAGAGGACGCGGCCTCAACGCACGAACACGGGCGCCGCGGCATCGCAGCCGCCGCACTCTACAACCGGCTCCACGACGACCTACGCGTGCCGTTCACATACCGCGTCCCCTCCAGCGGCGACCAGGAGGCGAAGGCCGAGGGCTGGCCGGCCTCGTTCGCCGCCTTCTCACTGGGGCAAGGGATCGCCGACAACCGGCCCTTCTACGCCCGCGGCACCCTGGACGCCGACCGCGCCGCCCTGGTGGTTGGCGGCGCCGGGTCGGGGCACCCTTCGGCCATGGAGGACAGCCGGCTCACCCGCCCCCCGACCCGTGCCTTCGTACTGGGCGGCGGCGGTGCACTCGGCGCCTACGAAGTTGGCATGCTCAAGGCGCTCTTCGCCGCCGCCTTGCACCCGGACCTCGTCGTCGGCACCTCGGTCGGCGCGATCAACGGCGCCGCCGTCGCGGCCGAGCCGTCGCGGGCGTCGGTGGCCCAGCTCGCTGACCTGTGGACCGGCCTTGGGCGTGCCGGCGTGTTCTCCGGGTCGCTGCTCGGGCGGCTGAGCACCGCCGTGCGCAGTGGCACTCACCTGTACCACCCCACGCCGCTGCGGGAATTGCTCTCCTCCCACCTTCCGGTGACTCATATCGAGGGTTTGGCCCTGCCGTTCCAGTGCGTCGCGGCGAACATCGAACGGGCCGCCGAGCACTGGTTCGCCGCCGGGCCGCTGGTGGACGCGGTGCTCGCCTCGTGCGCAGTGCCCGGGCTGCTGCCGCCCGTCCGGCTCGACGGCGAGCACTTCGTCGACGGCGGCTTGGTCAACAGCATCCCCGTCAGCCGCGCTGTGGCCCTCGGCGCGACCGAGGTCTACGTCCTGCAGGTCGGCCGTGTCGAGCGAGCCCTGTCCCCGCCGCGGGCTCCCTGGCAGGTGGCACTGGTGGCGTTCGAGATCGCTCGCAGACACCGGTTCGCCCGCGACATGGCGGACCTGCCGCCCGGCGTTACGGTCCGCGTGCTGCCTTCGGGCTCGGGCCCCGAGGAGGGCACAGCCACTCTGCGGCAGTTGCGGTACCGCAGCTTCGGCCGGACTGCCGAGCGCATCGAGCGTGCCTACGCGGCCACCTCCCGGTACCTCGAGACCGCTCTCAGCGCACCCGACGGCGCGCCATGACCGATGCGGGTGTGCTCGGAATACGCCCGGCGCGGCTGACCGGTGCGGTGGTCACCGGGCTGCGCCGCACGACCACCACCGCGCTGCTGGTCGTCCTCGTCCCTATGGTGGCCGCGCTCCTCGTCGCCGCGGGCGTGCTCTGTGCGCCGGTCTCGCTCGCCACGCGCGGCCCCTGGAGGCCGGTTCGGATCACCGGCTTCGCCCTGGTGTACCTCCTGGTGGATTTGGCCGGGCTGGTGGCCGCCGCCGGTCTGTGGGCGCGGCGGCTGCCCGACAGGCGGGACCGCCAGGAGCGGCGCGCCGCGGATGCGTTCGCCGTGCTGGAGAGGCTGCTGCGGCTGCTACGACGTGCGGGCGAGCGGGTCTTCCGGCTCCGGGTGGAGGTGACGCCCCCGCCGCCAAGCGAGACCGGAAGCGCGGCGGCGCCGGTCCTGGTCTTCGTACGGCACGCCGGGGTCGGCGACTCCTTCCTGCTGCTTCAGACATTGCTCAGCCAGGTCGGGCTGCGCCCCCACACGGTCCTGAAGCGGGCACTACGCGCCGATCCCGCTCTCGACGTCCTCATCGGGCGGGTCCCCCACTGCTTCCTTCCACCCTTCGGCGGCCGGGCCGAGGACGCGATCGGGGGCCTGGCGGCCGGGCTGGGCCCGGGTGACGCCCTCGTGATTTTTCCGGAGGGCGGCAACTTCACACCGCGCCGCCGCCGACGCGCGATCGCCTCGTTGCGGCGCCGGGGGTTGCCGCGCCGGGCGTCCCGCGCGGAACAGATGCACCATGTCCTGCCGCCGCAGGACGCCGGTGCCCTCGCCGCGATCGCCGCCGCGCCCACGGCCGACGTGGTCTTCGTCGCCCACACCGGCCTCGACGTCGTCCACTCGGCGCGCACCGTTTGGATCCGGCTGCCGCTACGCGACAGTGTGCGGGTGTACTGGTGGCGCATACCCGCAAGGCGCGTCCCGCCAGGCGATGATGCCCGCAGCGAGTGGCTGCTCGCCCAGTGGGCCCGCGTCGACCGCTGGATCGCCGATCACGCCACCCCGGACGCGACGCACGCGTGAGGTCCAGAGCCGCACTCCCCCGGCCCCGGAATCCACCAACTCCCGCCCACGCAGGCGTCATCCACCCCACCCAGTGAAACGACAACGATCTTCACCAACCAGACGACACCATTAACACCAACCGCCCACCACAACCCGTCCCGCAGCAGTGAAAGCAGATGACGCCCGCCCGGTGAAGAAACCCGGCCTCGATTTGATGGTCACGCAGATGATGGGCGTCGTGGGCGGCCAAGCCTCCCAAGCCATGGTCGGCAGCGTCATGAAAGCCACACCCGGCTCCCCTGGGTCCCCAAACCCTACGAATGGCTGGGGCAGGCCCGGCAGAAAGGTAGAGCGTCATGAGGTGGTCCAGCCGAGCGACGACGGCCGAGCCGCAGGTACTACCTCTGGGGCCCTGCCGCCGCGTTGGTGGGCGCCGATTACCTGGTGGTGGGTGTCGCGGACCGTGACCCGCACATTCCACCCACAACGCGCACGGACGCAGGCGAGGGGCTACGCACGGTTGTCGACCTCGCCAAGCTGTACAGAGGCGGACCGTTGCTCCGGTTGAACACGGACGCAAGATCATCTTCGTCCACTTCCGATACCCCGAAGCCCTTGCCTCCCACAATGCATCGCTCCAGCCGTGATCTTGGTCTGCAGCCCCCCATTTCCGTCTGCGTCCCGCTGGTGGACCATGCCTCCGGTGGTCCACGTAATCGGGAGTGGCTGGACGATCGGGCGGGCTGCAGGAACCGTCCGTCCCGCCCTCACTTGATAGGCCAGGGCCAGCGCGCTTCGGCGGCTCCGCCGAGCCGACCAAGAAAAGCAGGGAGCCGAGAAACGGGCCGAGGAAGAAGCACGTGCATCTGCGCAGGAAGTTGACCGTTTGACCGCACGCGCCAGCGCCCGGTGCTCGCTGTGCGTAAAGAAGCGCCAGCATGGTCCGTACCGGTACGGATGAGGAAGATGAGGACGCGATTCGCACAGCGAACAAGCGGATGGCACGTAAGGCACGATCATGAGCCGATGGGGGCAGGACGCCGCCGGCAGGCCACTCGTGGGCGGTCCGCAGATTCCGCATGAAATGGGCCTATATCGCAACCAACCGGGCACATGGACGGTACTCCTCTTCCTGGAAGATCGGAGGCCCTGGTGATTGCCCTCGGAGTCATCCTCCTCATCCTCGGTTTCGTGTTCGGCATCTCCATCCTGTGGACCATCGGGATCGTGCTGCTGGTGATCGGTGCCGTCCTGTGGGTCCTCGGAGCACTCGGACACGCCGTCGGCGGACGACGCCACTACTGGTGATCGCACCGTGGCCCTCACCGCAGGTGAACCACGGCACTAGGTGAACCACGGCACTCATCGCGATTGGCTGCCGCCCCGGCGTCAACTCCGTTCGGCGGAAGCCCGAGACACGCGGCCGGCAGCGGCACCGTGCGGACCGGCCTGGATCTGTAGGGGGAGAAAGCATGCGACTGCAGCCCCGGTTTCGCCGCCTCGGCGGCCCCTGGCAGGCCAGCGACGCAGTTCTGGCGGTCCCGCTCGGGCTGATCGTCGCCATCTTGATCGTCGATATCCTGACCCCGCCCAACCTCCCACTAGGACCGCTGCTGATTGTGGCGCCCACGATGACTGCCTGGTTCGCTGGACCTCTCCTCACTGGGGCGGTAGGCGCCATCGCCGTGGCGGCCCAGGTCGGTGCCGGCGTGGCACTCGGCATCCTGGACATGGCGTTCCTTGCGCAGGTTCTTGCCTTGGTGGCGGTCACGGTGCTCGTTACCGGGCTCTGCTACCTGCGAACCCGGCACATCCAAGAGCTGGCGCAGGTACGGACGGTGTCCGAGGTCGCGCAGCGCGCGGTACTGCGGCCTCTGCCGCACCGGATCGGCCCGCTGCAGGTTGCCTCCGCCTATCTGGCTGCCGAGGAAAATGCGCTGATTGGCGGGGACCTGTATGCGGCCGTCCGGACGCCTTCCGGTACCCGGCTGATCATCGGCGATGTCATGGGCAAGGGACTGACCGCTATCGGTGATGCCGCCCTTCTGCTCGGTGCCTTTCGGGAGGCCGCTCACCGGCGCGCAGAGCTGCCCGAACTCATGGCCCACCTGGAGCAGAGCGTGTGTGTGAATCTGGCCCAGCCCGCGGAGGGGGAAGAGGCCGGGGAGGGCTTCATCACTGCGGCAGTGCTTGACGTTCCCGACAAGAGCCCCAAGGTGCAGATGGTCACCTGCGGGCATCCGCCCCCGCTGATACTGCACGCCCGGCAGGTCGCCTCGCTCCCCTCCGCCCGGCCCGCGCCTCCGCTCGGCCTGTGCGAAATGTTCAGCCCCGAGTACTTCGTGGACGCCTTCGCCCTCCAGGCGGGCGATCTCCTCCTGCTCTACACCGATGGCGTCGTCGAGGCCCGCAATTCCCACGGCGCCTTCTACCCACTCATTGAACGGGTCGCCAGGTGGCCCCAGAAGAGCCCGCCGGAGTTGGTCGACCGCCTCTGCGTCGACTTGCTTGAGCACGTTGGCGGACGCCTTACCGACGACGCTGCCGTGATTGCCATCCAGCGCGCCCAAGACGCCGTATAGCTCTGCATGCGCACTACAGGGGACATCACAGCGCCCCGACAGCGGCGGTAGAAGTCCTGCAGCCAGCGGCGCGCTGGGCGCGTACCGGTACGGCTTCGCGGGCGCCCGCCAGACCCGGGCGTCTGCGTCATGATCCGCCGGATAGGCCCTCTGAGAGACGTCCGTTGATCGTGCTGGGGACCGGTATGGCGCGCTCAGGGCCAGGTGAGGACCAATTGTCGTCGGTGCGACGCCGTGGGCACGACGGCATGGAGGGAAAGGATGGAAGGCGTCGTGGTGGGCGAGGACCGGCCGGTGATGTGGACTGAGGCGGCCAGGGGGGCGGCGGGGTGTGTGGTGGCGCTCGCCCTCACGTGGGCCGCTTTGGAGCTGTTCGACGAGCGGCAGTTCCCGGTCGCCGCACCACCGGTGATGGTGCTGGGCCGGTGGTTCTACAACAGGCACCGTCACTGGGGCGCCGGTCTGGTGGCCGCAGTCTCCGGCTCGGTCGTGGTGTTCACCTCGGTCGACCGGCTGCGACCTCATCTGGACCGGCTACTCGCCGACACCACGGCGACCGCGGCGGGGCTGGTGGTCGCCATGGCCGTGTTCACGCTCTGCTCCCACGTGCGGCGGAGGGCTGACACCGTACGAGGGCGACGACCGACGTGGTGCCCGGCGTGGCCTGTGCCTGCGTACCCTCTGGCACCGCTACTGGGAGCCGTCGCCGTACTGCTCGGCGTCGCTCTGATCTTCGACAAGGCCGAGGAGCGCGCGTATCGAGCCGCTCGCCCCTGTGGCGCGGCGGTCACCGAGGACTGCCTGCGCCCCGTCCAGGCCACCGTGCGCGGCACGGAGATCCGCGAACAGCCCAAGAAGCAGCGGTACGACCTCCGGCTCACCGGACCCGGATCAGTGCCCCGGGAAGTGGCCCTGGGCGGAGCCGAGCCGCTGCTCAGGCACCTGCGTGCCGGAGACGTGGTCACCGTCACCATGTGGCGGGACTACGCGGCCGCCGTGAGCAAGGACGGCGTGACACAGTACTCCGACGACACCCCCCAAGGACTGCCCCTGTGGAGCACGGCCATCACCCCGGCCCTGCTCGCCATCGGCCCCTTCGCCGCATACGCGGGAGGACACGCGGTCGCGCGCACTCCCCACTACGCCGCACGGGGCTGCCGTCAGGCCTCGGAAGCCTGCGCCGGGGCCTGCCGCGTCATCCGGTGGAGCCGGCGGCACCCGGGGCTGTCGTGGGCACGGAGGGCAGGGAGGCAAACAGGTTCACCTCGACGGCCCCGGCGATCAGCAGGCCGATGACTCCCAGCGCCACCGCTCCCCAGGCGACGGCCTTCACCCAGGCGGCGTCGCCCCGCCCCGAGACGGGCTTGTGCCACAGCAGAACCGCAACCGCGACGACGACGGCGATCAGCGCGAAGACGCCATTGACGAGGGCGGTGGTGTGCCACGGGTCGCCGTAGATCGCGGCGATCTGGTTGGCAGGGGAGCTCGACTGGGATTCGATCTGGCCTATCAGCTGCTGGCGGGCCGACATCACGGTGCTGACCCAGGTGCCGGTGAGGGAGGCGAGGCCTAGGCCTGCGGCGGCGACCGCAGCGGCGCCGCAGAGCAGGCCGGACGCGCTCCGCTCCGCGGCAGCCGCGACATCGGCATCCGCCGCGTCGTCGTCCTCGCGCACGTCCTCGTCGAGGGCTTCCCCGTCGCCCGTCAGCGCCTCTGGGGCACTCTCCACCCGTACATCGGCTGTGTCGGCCGTCTTCTCGGTCACGGCATCGTCGGTCGCCGCCTCGCTGGCGAGGTTCCCCCGTGCCACGGCCTCCGCCGCGTCCCGCTCGGCTGTTTTGTTCGAATTGTCTGTCCTGGTGGTGTCCATGGTCAGCGACCGTAGGGGCGGTTTCTGAGAGCTTGCTGAGAAATCAGTGTCTCAGGGGCCCCACGGACGAAGCGGGTTCAGATGTTCATCACCGGCTTAGTTCGAGAACAGCCGCGGTCCATGCGAAATGAAGCCGTGGAACGTTGCGCAGGGTCGACGCCGATCACTGCGGTGGCGTGCTGCACGAGCCGGCTAGTGAAGCTCGATCCCCCACCCGTCCCCCAGGCTCCCCCGTTGGATGGAAAGCCCCTGTTCATCGGGCGCACACACGGCCCGCTGTAAAGCTGCCGAGCTTTCGGCTCACCCGTGTGTCAGCGCTCGCATCAGCGGAGACGCACGTCGAGGTCGCGAGGACCAGACCGGGACGCGGTCACGAGCGGGCGCGGCGGGAGCCGCACGCCGCGGCGCTGACCTGGACGCTGTACCGCCTCCCGCTCGAGGAGGAGGAGGAGTCCTTCCAGGGCGATGCGGCCCGCAGGCACGTACGTCTGACCTACAGTCGCATGAACGACTGGGAGGGGTGGGCGCGGCAACTTCCGCGGCCCTGACGGGACAACCCCGAAGGTTGGTCGGAGGTCTGAATCATCATGCGCATGTACCGGACCGGCGCCCTCCTCGTCGCACTGCTCGTCGCTCTGCTCACCGTTACCGCGTGCGGTTCGCCCCGTGCGGGGAGCGGGCGGAAGGCCTTGGACCGTCCCACGCCGTGGACCGCGCCGAAGGGGCCGGGCGGTTACGGCGGTCTGCTCCTGGGCGCACGCTGGCGGGTCGACTGGGCCACCGTCGACGGGCGCAACATCGACGCACCGCCGAACGCCGGCGCGTGGGTGGAGTTCGGCTACGACAACACGCTTGTGGGCGACTACGGGTGTACGCCGTTCAAGGCGTCGGCCACGGTCACCGCCACGACGCTCACCGTCGGTGCGCAGGCGTCGAGGGCGGTGCCGGATGAGGCGTGCCCGGCGAAGGAACGCGCCTTCGAGCGGCGGATGAGGAAGATCTTCACCGGCGGTCCGCTGGCAGTGGCCGAGCGGGTCGACGACGTGTCGATGACCCTGAAGAACCAGCGGGGCGACTACGCCGCGCTGCAAATGCTGTGGCCTCAGGGGCTCTTCGGGGCACCGTGGCAACTCCAGTATCTGATCGTCGCCGACGCCACCGTCGCGATGACGGCCGGCAAAGAGGTCTACTTCGTCTTCCACCGGGATGGCACGGTCACCGGAAAGGGAGGCTGCAACGGCATCAAGGGCCGGGCCGCCTTCGCAGGCGAGCACGTCACGCTGTACTCGCTCACCCGAACCACGCACCGGACATGCTCACGGAAGATCATGTCCGAGGAGGACAACCTGCTCAACCAGGACCCGCGCACGTTCACGGTCATGACCGGTTCCGGCATCAAGTTCGTGGACGAGACCGACGGCCTCAACTACTTCGGCTACCACTTCATCCGGCTGACCGGCACACCACCACGTCCAGGGGCCTAGATTCACAGTAGGCCCAGCTCGCTCACCGGCGGTGCGCACCCGGCCCCGGAGGGAGCCTCTGGGGCATCCATGGGAATCCAGGACTTTTGCGGCCGAAGAACCTGGTCATGTGCTGACTGCCGCGCGGTCTGTAAATCTGCCGTGGGCCGTCTCGCGGCCGTCTGACGGTGACCGGCGACAGCCGCTAACGACCAGCAACGACCATGAGGGCGCGACTCACAGTCGCGCCCTCATGGTGAGTCTGCCCAGCTAGACCCAGGTGTCCAGCCACATTCGTGACCGCGAGGAGTCGATGGGAATCGACGTGCCCGTGTACAGGGGCCAGAAGTGTGGGAAGTGACCTGCCACCCCCGGCCTTTTCCAACCTGGAGAGGCAGTCGATCGGTGCTTGTCATCGGCGCCTGATAGACCGTGGCTATGACGTTCCTGGTCATGGTTGAGGGTGATGCAGGTGGATGGCGTGTGGATGAGGATGCGCTGACGGAGGCGATCCTCGATCGATGGGCTGACGTCGAGATCCGTTCGGAGCAACTCAGCGAAGTGCGCAGTCTCATATGGGAGTTCGAGACGATGAACGGTACCGGAGAAGCGTATCTGCATGTGGAAGGCAAGTGCCTGTACATGGACGTCTGGGAAGACGACGCCATCCGGTTGGCGATCCCCTTCCGCAGGCTGACGCCAGGCAACCTTGACCTGGGCTTCTGCGATGAGGGCTATACCTTCGATGTTCGTCTCCCTCCGGGGACGAGCGAGACCGAGCTGAAAGACCTGGTGAATGCGGCAGGCTGAACTCTTTTGGAGGTGTTGAGGCCGCCTGGATGTACGCGGCAGTGAAGCTCCTGGTAAAGGTCCCGAAAGAAGAAGCAGGCCCTTGAACGCCAGCCGCGCCGCGGGCTCTCTCTACACGTCTTGGAATCCGCCGCCGCTGCCGTCCGCGGGGCACTCAAGAAGGCCGCCCGCGAGCAGACCACCACCAGCTGGGCCTGGCTGGAGCAGCAACTCGGTTCCGCGCTGCCCCACATGACATTCGCGGACCGTGTCCAAGTTCTACCCCTCGCCGACCAGGCCACAACCGCCGACCAGCCACTCCGGTCGTGCATCGACGCCGCTGGAGACCTGGACATGACGACCTACCGCAAGGTCACCAGCGCTCTGGGCATGGACGTACCCGTTGACAACGACGACCTGCGTGACGTAGTCGAAGCCGACATACAGCAAGTTCACCGCCACTGGCGACACCAATAGCCGTCCGACTCACCGCCTGCGAGACCGAACCGTCATTGCACATATGGCCAGACGGTCACGCCGCGTTCGCGGGCGAGTTCGGCGAGGGGGAGCTTCTCGTCTTCCCGCACAACGAAGACGACGCACAGTTCGTGCTGTTCACCCACCAGCCACTCATTGCGCCGGCGAGAGGCCTGCGGATCGTCCCCGGTGACCGCGGCGTGATACATGAGGGTGTCGACGCGTGGTGTTGCCGATGGGTCAGCGTCCTGGGCAGCCGTTGCCCATTCCTCGACCATCTGATCGGCCGCCGTCTCACCGGCGTGCAAGAAATAGAGCGGGTGCTCGGGACCGACTGTCTGTGTCGCGTCGCGCCATACGTCCATGAGCACGCGCGATGGCGGCCACCGTCTGCTCCTGCCGGGCAGCACGGTCGGCCCGGGTCCGGCGCAGCGCCAAGGCACGAGTGTCCTCGGACTCGCGGCGGCGCTGGAGCCGAGCCGCCTCGATCGGGGCTGGCTGATCGTCCGAGGACACCTCCGGCTCCGGAAGCAACCGGTGCGGCTCAGCGGGTCCGGTAGCGCGCGTGGATCAGTCCGCTGTCGAAGGCACGCTCCTCGACCAGTTCGAGATCGAGGCGCACGCCGTCGGGGAAGAACCGTTTGCCGCCGCCGACCACGCTCGTGGTGATGAACAGGTGGTACTCGTCCACCAGGCCGGCCGCGATCGCCTGGGCCGCGAGGTTCGGGCCGTCGACGGTGAGGTCGTGATCAGCCTCGGCCTTGAGCTTGCGCACCGCGTCCGGGTCGAAGGTCCGCTCGATCCTGGTCTTCGCGCTGGACACCGACTCAAGCGTCGTGGAGTACACGATCTTCTCCGCGGCCTGCCAGTCGCGGGCGTACTGCAGGATGTGCGGCGGCTGGTCAGGCTCGGTGTGCGCGGTCTCCCAGTAGACCATCGTCTCGTACATCCGCCGGCCGTAGAGGTACGTGCCGACAGGGCGGAAGAGGTCGTTGATGAAGGTATGCACCTCCTGGTCGTCGGCGGGGCCGGTGCCGAGGTCGCCCTCCGCCGCCTCGGCGTAGCCGTCGAGCGAGGTGATCATCGAGTAGATGAGCTTTGCCATGCGTCTCCTTCGGGTACGAGCGCGTCAGTCTGCTAGCGGTCCTGCAGACTGTGACCTCCGCACGACTCGGAACTCATCGATCGGCTGGCCGGCCGGTTCCGTCAACCGTCAGATCCCGGACGAAGCGCACCTCGTCGGCGGGCTGCCCGCGCAGTTCCGCGCCCTGGCCACCCGCTACGCGAAGCGAGTGGCCCACTACCGGTCGGACCTCATCATCGCGGCCATCGTGGTGAGTGCTCGTCGCCCGTACCGCAGTGATGTGTCCGATGCCCGCTGAGCTCTGATCGAGCCGGTCTTCACCGCCTGGAGGGTGAGACGAACTGGGCCCGGAACGGCGGCGCGCGTGCACGACCTGCGGGAGATCGTCAACGCGATCCTGTACGTCAACCGCACCGGCATCCCGTGGGAGTACCTGCCGCACGACTTCCCGCCCGCCGCCGCGCCCGGACAGGTGACCGACACGGTGACACCGGGTGGCTTTGTACGTGAGAACGAACGGGAGCCGTTTGTCGCTGGCCATGTCAATGACTTTGAGAGTCGTTTGTAAGTGGCCACGGGAGGCGCCTGCTGACCGGGCCTGGTGATGTCTCCTTGTTGTGACGACAGTTGGAGCCTTGCGGTGGGAGCCTGGGTGTGTTCCTCCCACCGGGAGGCCGGATGGGCAAGCTGCAGAGGACGGGAGCCGTGTTGTGAGTACGTTCGTCTTGATCCACGGTGCCGGCGACGTCGGCTGGTACTGGCATCTGGTCGACGCGGAGCTTCGGGCGCGCGGGCACGGCGTGGTGGCTCCGGACCTTCCTGGCGACGATGACTCGCTGACGCTCGACGACTACGCCGACGCCGTGGTCGAGGCGGTCGGCGACCGCCGCAGTCTCGTGGTCGTGGGTCAGTCGTTCGGCGCGTTCACCGCCCCCCTGGTCGCCGTGCGCCGCCCGGTCGAGGCACTGATCCTGGTCGCCGGGATGGTCCCCGGGCCAGGCGAATCACCGGACCAGTGGTGGAGCAACACCGGCTACACCGAGGCCGTACGGCGCCAGGCCGCCCGGGACGGCGGCCTCACCGGCAGCGACGACCCTTACGTCGCGTTCTACCACGATGTACCCCGCGAACTCGCCGAGGAAGCAATGAGCAAGGAACGGGCGCACCCGTCGTCGGCTGCGTCAGCCCAGCTGTGGCCGCTCGACGCCTGGCCGGCCGTGCCGACCAAGTTCGTGCTGTGCACCGAAGACCGTCTGTTTCCTCCCGACTTCCTGCGCCGGCTCGTGCTGGAACGTCTCGGAGTGGCCCCGGACGAGATCGCCGCGAGCCACTGTGTCGCGCTCAGTCGCCCCGTCGAGTTGGCCGACATTCTGGCCGGTGCAGCCAAGAACTGACGCCATTTCCCCTCTCCCGCGTAGCCCTACAACCCCGCAGAATGACATCAGAACTCGCCGGTATCGATCACGTGGACGCTACCTGAGTGACTCCCGAACTCGTCGACAAACGACTCCCGAAGAAACAAGAGCCATGTCGCCGACTTCGGGGTGTGACTCGGAGCGGAAGACCCACCAGGGTCGGGCCGCCTGCGCGGGTGGCTACCCGATCCAAACGATGTCCAGGACGGACAGGTGCCGGGTGAGCCGATTGATCACGTAGACGACGGACAACTGTCCGACGGACGCGGCACGGACGTCCTCGCCCTCCGGATCGCCGGTGTTCCACTGGGGCCAGCCCCACGGGGAGCGCACCGCGATGTCCAGGACGTCGCGGACCGTCTCCTGCACGTGCTCGGGGAGCGCGGTGAGCATCTTCGCGGCCTGCGGGGACAGACGCACCACCCAGGCTTCACCGGTCACCGGCGGGCACCGAGGACGTCGGCCAGGTCCACGAAGCCGGTCTCATCCTGGCCGGAGTCCATGAAGGCGTCGACGGCCGGGGCCGCGGCGAGTCGGCCCTGCCAGGTGCGGACGACGTCGTGCAGGGGCGTGAGACTGTAGCTGTGGCGGGAGTCCTCCAGCGCCTTGGCCCAGTCCCGCTCGAAGGCCGGCACCCACGTGTCGGCGCGGCGGTCCTCGCGCAGCTGGGCAAGCAGCTGGGCGGCGGCAGCCGGAGCCGGCGGGGCGGGGACTTCCTCGGGCTGCGCACTCATCAGCACCTCCTAGCGGGTCGTATCGCCACCGTACGCGCGGTGCCGGGCGGCGGGAGCGGCCATGCCTGTTTTCCTTCCCCGTGCGAGCGCCGGTCGACGAACCACCGTCGCGCCCGGGTTCAAGGTCTCCGCGCGGCCCGCACCGTTCGACGTGTTTTCTTGACGTGCTCCCTGGCCTAAAGTCCAGGGATTCCGGCCTGGGTCGTCTGACCCTTCCGGGGGCTTCCTGCTTCAACGCGCTGTGCCGGGACTTTCGTCCTGGTCTTACCGGCGCTCCACGAGGCGTTTAGCGTCTCCGCCCGTCCGGCGGCGACGATGCGGCGTCCTTCGAAGAGGACGTTGCGGGCTGCGTTGTGGTCGCGGTCGTGCAGGGTGCCGCACTCGCCGCACGTCCACTTCCGCACGTGCAGGGGCTTGGGGCCGTCCCGGAATCCGCAGGCCGAGCAGACCTGAGAGGACGGGAAGGCCCGGTCCACCTTGGCGAAGGTGCGGCCGTGCTTGACCGCCTTGTACTCCAGCATACGGACGAACGCGGACCATCCCGCGTCGTGCACGGATTTGGCGAGCCGGGTACGGCCCAGACCGGACACCGCGAGGTCTTCCACGTACACCGCTTGGTTGTCGCGAATGATCTGCTGGATGCCTTGTGGTGCCAGTCCCGGCGCCGGTCGGTCACCCTGGCGTGCTGGCGTGCGACCTTGATGCGGGCCCTGGCCCGGTTCTTCGATCCCTTGGTTTTGCGGGACAGGCCCCGTCCAAGGCGCTTGAGCTTCTTTTCCGCCCGGCGCAGGAAGCGAGGGCTGTCGATCTTGCTGCCGTCGGACAGGACCGCGAAGGCGGACAGACCGAGGTCGATCCCGGATTCCGTCTCCAGCTCGGGGAGGATGTCCGGATCGGTGTCCACGACGAAGCTGAGGAAGTACCGGCCGGAGCTGTCTTTGGTGACGGTCAGGGACGTGGGTGCGGCCGGAAGCCGACGGGACCACTTGACCTTGAGATGGCCGACCTTGGCCAGGTACACCGTGCCGTCGCCCCGGAGACAGAAGGCGTTGGTGTTGACACGGATCGACTGCCGGGTGTCCTTCTTCGACTTGTAGCGGGAAGGGCCGACCTTGCGGCCCTGCCGCTTGCCCTTGATCGAGTCGAAGAAGTTCTTGTAGGCGGTGTCCAGGTCCCGCAGAGACTGCTGCAGGACGACCGCCGACACGTCGGCGAGCCAGGCACGTTCCTCGGTGCGCTTGGCCTGGGTGATGCGCAGCCGGGACAGATCCGCTGATTTCACATACGGCAGTCCTGCCGCGTGTGCTTCCTTCCGGTCCCGCAGGCAGTCGTTCCACACCACGCGGGCACACCCGAACGCACGCGCCAGCGCACGCCGCTGGGAGGCGTCCGGATAGGCCCGGTAGTTGTAACGGAACTGCACAACCAAGACGCTACTACGATCGGCCTCATGGCTGGGCCGAACGACTACAGGCGTGGCAGGCACGTTGTTTCGGCACTACCCGCCCAAGGTTGCCGTCTCGAAACTGGTCAGCAGCCTCAAGGGGCGTCTCCGCTCGCCGGATACGGCTCGGGGTACCTCCTGGCCGAAGGCTGAGGGAGAGTTCACGGCCAGACCAACCGCGCCATCATGCACGGACACCTGTGGTAACCCTCGTATTTCTCCACATCATGCCGCGGAGCACCATTGGCGATCCTCCGCCAGTACATCGAGCAGCAAAAACGCCCGCTCTAAGGTGCACGCCAGAGCAGCCTTGAGATGCATTCATCCCCGGCGTGAACGCCGGGGCTTTCGGCAAGAGTCCCGGTAACGGTGTCCTGCCTGGGTACCGGCGTACAACCAAGCGCGTTCCTCACGTGTCGTGATCGGCGGCGGCGAAGTCCCGCCGCCGATCACGACCGGAGGAACGTATGATCCGACCCAGAGGCACAACTGTCGCCATCGCCAGCGGCGTCGTGCTCGCCACCACGGGTGGCCTGCTCACCGCGGCCACTCCCGCCTCTGCCGCCGTGACCTGCGCGTCTCCCGTCTTCAAGCGGACGTTCTACGCGAACACCGCCTTCTCCGGGACTCCCAAGCGCACAGACTGCGATTCTGTGATCAACGAGAACTGGGGCACCCGCGCACCCGGCTACAAGGGCATGCCCGCCGACAACTTCGGCGTCCGCTGGTCCGTGACCCGTGACTTCGGCTCCGGCGGCCCCTTCACGTTCGCCGCCTCCTCCCGCGACGGCATCCGCGTCTACCTCGACGGCGTCCGCAAGGTCGACATGTGGAAGGACGTGTCCAAGACCGTCTCCAAGACCGTCAACGTGACCATCCCGAAGGGCAAGCACAGCCTTCGCGTCGACTTCGTCAACTGGAAGGGCGCGGCCAACGTCAAGTTCGCCTACACACCTCGTACTTCGGCGGCCGTCGACAAGGTCAAGCCCCTCGTCCCGGCCGGGGCCGCCGTCAACTACAGCACGAAGACCGCGTCCACGAAGGTCGGCTGGGCCAAGAACAAGGAGATGGACCTCGCCGGATACCGCGTGTACCGGCGCCTGAAGGACACCTCCTTCCCCACGAAGCCGATAGCCACCACGACGTCCACCTCGTACACCGACACGACCGTCCCGAAGGACGGCAACGTCTACTACTACGAGGTCCGTGCCTACGACAAGGCCGGCAATGTCTCGTCCGGCACCGCCGACCTCGGCATCACCACCGTCGACCGCACGGCTCCCGCCGCCCCGAAGGGCGTCGAGGACAACTGGGTCATGGGCTCCCCGGACACCATCACCCTCTATTGGCACAGCAACACGGAGCCCGACCTGGCCGGCTACCGCGTGTACCGCTCGACCTCCTCCCCGGTCGCACTCACCGCCGAGAACCGGCTGACCGGCGACAAGCTGTCGCCCGGCTACTACAGCGGGCCCCTGCCGCAGACCGGCGATATCTACCACTACGTCGTCACCGCCGTCGACACGCACGGCAACGAGTCGGCGCCCTCGGGCACGGCGGTGTACTACACCCGCGACCGGACGGGCCCGGTGGACACCGCCCTCAACCTGCGGGCCACGGAGAGCGAGGCGGGCGTCACCCTGACCTGGGACGCCTCCGAGCGGACCAGCGACGACTTCGCGGGCTACGCGATCTACCGATCGCGCCAGCCGCGCACCGCCCCGGGCGTGCGCGAGCGGGTCGGCCAGGGAGTGAAGGGCACCTCGTTCACCGACGCCGCCCCGCCGCCCGGCGTCACGTACTACTCGGTGGTCGCCCTGGACCACAACGGAAACGGAGGCACCCCCTCCGAAGAGGTCGTCATCACCGTAGTCGGCAACACGACCGCCCCTGCCGCGGTCACCGGCCTGGCCGCCGTCCCGAAGGAGAACGGCGTCACCCTCTCCTGGGACGCGAGCAGCGCGCCCGGCCTCGACCACTACCTCGTGCTGCGTGGCTCCCTCGTCGACGGGCAGTGGACGTACATCCCGGTGAAGAACCCCTTGGACTTCAAGCCATGGCGGGTCACGTCCACGACCTTCCACGACGCCGTACCCGCCGACGGGCAGCAGGTGCGCTACGGCGTCGTCGCCGTCGACCAGTACGGCAACCAGCTCACCCCGGACACCGGCGCGGCCGTCGTCGACGTCACCGAGCTGGACCTCCGCCCGACCGCCCCACCCGCGACCGGCGCTCCACTCGCCTACCTCAGCACCCACGCGAGCGGCTTGATCACCTGGGCCCTCTCCAGCGCCGAGCACGAGAACGGCAGTCCGGTCTCCGGCTTCGCCATCCACCGCTGGAACCCGCGGACCGGGACGTTCGACCTGATCGGCACCGAGCCCGAGGACGCCTCCAGCACCGGGCACTGGGTGGACGACACCCAGCCGGCCGCCACCACGGTGTACTACCGCGTCACGGTCCTCTACGCCGATGGCACCGAGTCCGGCGCGTCCGAGGCCGTCGCCGTGACCCGCTGAGCACCCGCGCCGAACACACCGGCCCGGGCGGCGGATGCCACGCGGGGGACTGGAAGCCGGACTTCCAGTCCCCCGCTTCACGCATCAGCGTTCGCCGTTCGCCGTTCGCCGTTCGCCTGCATCAATGCCGAATGGGTCTGCGACCAGCGCATCGGGCGACGAGGACGGCAGTGTGGTCAAACAGCCACGCGGTTCCTAGTGCTTCAGTTCGCGGCTGTCGCCAACTGAAGCACTCACAGACGCTTGCTCTCGGGTTGGCTGTCAGGCAGGTCCATTGCGTCGTGGCGCGCCTGCATGCGCGCGATGACGCGCTCCTGTCCCAGCCTCTTGGCCTGGCGGAGCTTGGCTTCGGCAACGAGCACGGGGACCCAGAACAACCAGCCCCACAGGCTGAAGTCCTGCACTCCACTCCACACCAGTGCCTTGTTCAGGCCGAACGATGCGACGAACGTCAGCACATACGCTTCGACCCGGTGCGCGAGAAGCAGGCGCAGCGGTGCGTTCCGGGCCCCCTGCAGCAGCTCAACCGCCGCGGCCAGTTCGGCGGCCCGGAGGTCTTCCCCTGTGTCCTCGCCGGACTCGCCACGAGCGGCTCGCCGCAGCGCGTCGGTGACCAGCACGCTCTGCTCCGCGAGGGCTGCCTGCTGAGCTTGCCCGCGAGCAGCGCCCGCGTTCAGGTCGTCCCAGTAACCCCGTCCGGCCCAGCCGGTCGCATCATCGACGCGCTCGCGTTCAGCTGACCCGGGCGGCGCCAGCTCTTCGATTCTTTCTTGCAGGACCACCGCACGGCGCGCTCTCTCCGGGTATTCGAAGGAGTCCGAGCGAAGGCACAGCTCCAAATACGACACCAGGAGCGCGAGGCCCTTCCGATACGCGGCCTCGGCCTCACGGTCATGGTCGTCCTCATCCTACGGGCACGTCCGCCAGGTTTTCAGGGGTGACGACGCGGAGGGCCAGCAACCCCACCGCACGAAGGTCCTCGTCGGCCGAGGCGGCGACGGGTCCGCCCAGCAGAGCCGATGCGAGGCCGTCGGATTCCCAGCCTCCGTAGGCGATGTGGGCGCTCGGCTGGTCGGTGAAGGGAGAGAAGTTCCCGGCACGGGCGATCTCCTCGACGAGGGAGTACTTGTACACCCACGCCAAGGAGGCGTCCATGGTGATCCACCGAGGGGAACTCTGCACGGCCAGTCCCGAGTCGAGCAGCGCGGCGCGGAGACGGCCGTCGACCTCGCCGCAATGAAGCTCGGCCAACGCCTGACCACCCTCGGTCCGCTGCCAGGGCGGAGTGGCTCTCAGCGACCACGGTCGGTACGGCCGTGAGTCCTGCCGACCCGGATGCTCGCCGCCAGACGAAAGGTCACGCGCATCCCCGGTCATCCGGTACCACCGACGCAGGGCAGGTTGGTACCGTTCGAGCAGGTCCAGGAAGGCGGGGGCCAGTTGCTGCGCGATCCGCATCGGGTCGACGGGTACGACGAAACCCAGCTCGTCGTTCAGGGCGCGCACCGTGGGCGAGTCGACGACGCTGTAACCACTGGGGACGATGCGGGCCAGCTTGGGCATGTACAGCGCGGCAGTCTTGATCCACTGCTCGTCTCGGACACGGACGTACGGGTAGTACAAGCCGACGCGCTCAAGCACAGCATCCCCCCAGCACGAGTCTGCGCCCATCTTCGCAGCGCCGAAGGCGGGACAGGCGTGAAACGGACAGATAGCGCGACCGAACGGCTCGGCACCCCACCTGTCAGCGATCACCGACCGACCCCACTGGAGCGTCAGGACGCGGGGCGCGGTGCTTCTTCCTGACGCCGTGTCTGCCGGTTTGGGAAGCAGTTGGTGATCTTGAGGTATCCCGGCTGCGGGCGACCCGGCCCGAGCGTTCAACTACCGGCCAGCACACTCGTACCATGAACTTGACGCTGGCTCAGTACCAACATCTCAGTCTTGGCACCGCAGCGGTACTTCACACGCGCACGCCCTTCTCCTCGTTCGGGCTCACCGTGGTGCAGCAGCTCTTCTGGACACGCTCCCGGGGGCGTCCTGTCATGCTTCCAGTCCCGCTTTTCCAACGTTAGAAGGCGCCCGCGCACGCCCTTCTCCTCGCCCGGGCTCGCCATGGTGCGGCCGCTCGCCCTTCTGGACACGCTCCCGGGGGCGTGCTGTCATGCTTCCAGTCCCACTTTTCCAACGTTAGAAGGCGCCGGCCCCGTCAGGTCACCGTGCCGCGCGGGGACTCGGCGCTCACTCACCACCGGCCGAGCAGTCAGGCAGCCGGCACCAGCCGCCCGGCCGTACCGCTGAGACGCAGTGACAGGAGGAGTCGTGAGACGAAAAAAGCGATGGCACGCCCTAGGTCCGGGTCGCCGGCGACGGCGCGTACTGGCGGCGGCGGCAGCGGCCGTGGGCCTCGTCGGCGCGCTGTTCGCGGGCCCCGCCGTGGCCAGCCCCGAAAGCGGCTCCGGCGCGGCCGCCCAAGGCTGGACGCCCAAGGCGCCCCCGCTCAAGACTCCGTGGACCGACCAGGTCGGCCCGGACAACGCCCACCCGGAGTATCCACGGCCGCAGTTGACGCGCAAGCAGTGGCAGAACCTCAACGGCGTCTGGCAGTTCGCCGGTGCCCAGGACGGCGACGCGCCGCCCTTCGGCAAGGACCTGGACGAGCGCATCCTCGTGCCGTACCCGGTGGAGTCCGCGCTGTCCGGCATCAAGCGCCACGAGGACCGGATGTGGTACCGCAGGACCTTCACCGTCCCGCGCAACTGGACGGCCGAGCCCGGCCAGCGGCTCCTCATGCACTTCCAGGCCGTGGACTACGACACCAAGGTCTGGGTCAACGGCCGTCTCGTCGCCACCCACCGCGGCGGCTACGACGCGTTCACCGCGGACGTCACCGACGCGCTGAAGGGCACCGGCCCGCAGGAGGTCGTGGTCGGTGTCACCGACCAGACGGACAAGACCTGGCAGCCGGTCGGCAAGCAGCGCAACGCGCCCGACCGCGGTATCTTCTACACCTCCAGCTCCGGCATCTGGCAGACGGTCTGGATGGAGCCGGTCTCCACCGGCCATATAGACGCGCTGCGCACCACGCCGGACATCGACACCGGCACCCTCTTGGTGACACCGCGCGTCACAGGCGCCGACGGCATGACCGTGCAGGCCACGGCGTACGACGGCGACGGCGCGGTGGGCACCGTCACCGGCCCGGCCGGCTCGACGCTGAAGCTGCCCGTCACGCACGCCAAGCTGTGGAGCCCCGACTCGCCGTTCCTGTACGACCTGCGGGTCCGGCTGCTGCGCGGCGGCAAGCCGGTCGACGACGTGGGCTCGTACTTCGGGATGCGCGAGATCGGCACCGCCAAGGGATCCGACGGCAGGATGCACATCACGCTCAACGGCAAGCAGACATTCCTGATGTCCACGCTCGACCAGGGCTTCTGGCCGGACGGCATCCATACCGCGCCGACCGACGCCGGGCTGAAGTTCGACCTGGCCGAGCACAAGCGGCTCGGCTTCAACACCGTCCGCAAGCACATCAAGGTCGAGCCCGACCGCTGGTACTACTGGGCGGACAAGCTCGGCCTGATGGTGTGGCAGGACATGCCGTCGATGAAGGTCGACTTCTCCAAGTCCCGGACCGAGAACACCCCGCCCGAGGACGCCCGCCAGGAGTTCGAACGGCAGCTCCGCACCATGGTCGACCAGCACGACAGCTGGACGTCGATCATCGGCTGGATCCCGTTCAACGAGGGCTGGGGCGAATGGAGCCGCGAGGCCACCGGCCGGATCGCCGACGACGTGGCCAAGCAGGATCCGAGCCGACTGGTCAACGCCCACTCCGGGGTCAACTGCTGCAATTCGCTGGGCGACTCCGGCAAGGGCGACGTCGTGGACTTCCACCAGTACGTCGGGCCTGCCTCGCCCGTACCCGAGGGGCGGCGCGTGGCCATCGACGGTGAGCACGGCGGCTTCGGCCTCCAGGTCCCGGGCCACATGTGGTTCGAAAACGGCCACGCGTACGAGATGGAGCCGGACTCGGCGACGCTGACCCGGCGCTACGTCGAGAACCAGCGCGACCTGCTCACGGCAGCCCAGCAGTGCGGCGTCTCCGGCGGCATCTACACCCAGTTCACCGATGTCGAGCACGAGGTCAACGGCTTCTTCACCTACGACCGGCAAGTGAAGAAGATGGACTTCGACCAGGTGCGGGACATCAACGAGAAGGTGATCAAGGGTGCCGACGGCTCCGCACCGCCGCTGGAGTACCCGCCCGGCACGCCCGGCCTGACGGGCACTGCCGCCTGGTCCATGGACGAGGGCAGCGGCACGGTCGCCATGGACGACGTCGGCGACCACGACCTGACTTTGCGTCAGGGCGCCACGTGGGGCACCGGCACCTCGGGTGCGGACCTGCAGTTCGACGGCGTCGCCGGCCACGCCGAGACGGCAGGACCCGTCCTCGACACCTCGGGCAACTTCACGGTGTCGGCGTGGGTCAAGCTGGACCGGCTGGACGGCTGGCGCACGGCGGTCGGCCAGGACGGGAAGGTCCAGTCGGCGTTCTTCCTACAGAAGACCGGTGACACGAACAAGTTCTCCTTCAGCACCAGCGGCGGGCGCGCCCTGTCGACGTTCTCCCCGCAGACCGGCCGGTGGTACCACCTGGTGGGCGTGCGCAACGCGGAGACGGGTGAGCACTCGCTGTACGTCGACGGCGTGAAGCAGGGCTCGTTCAATCAGTGCCTGAACCCGAAGTCCGACGGCCCGCTCTCGGTCGGCCGCGCCCGCTTCAACAGCGGCAAGGTCGACTTCTGGCCGGGCGGCGTGGACCAGGTGCGCGTCTGGGACCGGGCGCTCAGCAGCCACGAGATCTCCCGGTTGTACGCCTCGGGCAAGTAGCCGAGGGAGAGCATCCGCGGGGCCGGGCGGCGCCGTGCCGCCCGGCCCTCGCGCGTCCTGGAGCTGCCCGGCCCCAGTCGATGAAAATTATTGACGCCTGCGACAGGCGCCCCAAAGAGAGTGATGCACGGTTTGGTGAGGCGCTGTCACGTTGTTGGGTGTGTGAGTGTCTGATGGCGCCGTCGGGGCGTGATGGGCTTGTGCTTCGGGCCTGGGGTCAGACCGTGGTGGACTGGCCGGCAGCGCCGGTGATCTGGTCCCAGAGGGCGAAGCGGACGGTCATCTCTTCGAGGGTGTCCGGTCATGCCGTGGAAGGTGGACTGGCGGTCGTCGCTGAGGTAAGGACGGCGTAGCGGGCGCGTGATCTGTCGGACAATGGTCTGGTGTGGATGTTCCGAGAAGGGATGTCCTTGGGCCGGGGTCCAGACGAGAATCCCGGCCCGATTGCGGCGGGCCGGGATTCTGTGTTGTGCGCCTGGTCGGAGGGCGTCGGCCCGATTACGGCGGGCCGGGGTTCTCCAGCATGCGCATCACGCGGTTGCTGATTTTAGTCTTCGTCGAATCCGCCGAATTCGCCGAATTCGCCGCCCTCGCCCTTCTCGTGGTGGCGCTTGATGACGCGGAAGCTGCCGACGACTCCGTTCTTGACCTTGACGCCGTCCTCCATCTCCTCGTGGTGCTTCTTGTGGTGCTCGCCCTTCTCGTGCTCGCCCTTCTCGTCCTCGTCCTCGTCCTTGACCTTGCCCGGGCGGACGTTGTTGGCCTCGCTGCGGGGGCCGACGGTGGCGATGGGGGCGCCGTTGTCGCAGGTGACGCCGCGGAAGAACTCGACGGTCCGCTTGCTGTCGTTGCGGATGTTGAAGCTCTTGGAGCCCAGACCGCTCACTACGGTGATGCAGCCGTCGGGCACGGCGGAGAACGACCGCTCGTTGATGAAGATCCGGCCGATCTCGCGGTGGTGGCGCTTGCCCTTGAAGCCCTCGCCGCGCTCGCCGCCTTCGCCGCGTTCGCCGCCTTCGCCGCCGCGGCCGCCGCCGCCCTCGTTGCCCTTGCCCTGTCCGCCCTCGCCGCCCAGCGGGGCGTAGGCGGGAGCGGGGGCCTGCTTGACGACAGCCGGGGCCGTCTGGGGTGCGGTGGCGGCGGTGGCGTAGGTGATGCCGGTCGCGGTCAGTGCCGCAGCGGCCGCGAGGGCCGCGGGGATTGCGTGGGAACGGTTCATGATCATGTCGCTTGTTCTCCTTCTGAGACGGAGAGAGAAACACCCGCTGTGGCAGCCGGTGCGTGATTGAACGTACTAACACCCCCCATTGCTGTCATATCGAGCAAATCGTGATCTCCGGCTTTGTGGGGCTGATCGGGTATGTGGAGGTCCTTTACGCCGCTCCGAAAGAGAGCTGAATGACCGTCAAAAATACCCCTCAGCTTGGAGATTGAATGACAATTAGCCCTTGCGGGTGATCTTCTGACGTCGGCTCACCCGTTGTGACGTTGGGTCGCCGGGAAGTGTCGGCGAGTCGCTGCTTGACATGTGGTCTGTCATAGGTTCCAAGGAGGCCACGTGAACGGTGGCTGTCCGACGAACGCGGCACGGTCGCCAGGACCTCGCCGTCCTGCTGCTGGGCTTCGCCCTCGCCGCCCGCTGTTCCAAACTGCGGCTGCTGGACTGGACCGACCTCGAGGTCGAGGAGGGCCTGGCCGTCGAGGTCTGGCGGCCAAAGGTCAACCATGAGGGCCCGCTCGGCGTGCCCTACGGCTCCAAGCCGGCCACCTGCCCCGTCCGCGGTCCGCGGTCCGCGCCTGGTGCCAGTGCCTGATCGAGCACGGCCGCCAGCCGGTCGGTCCCCTGTTCGTGCGCATCGACCGGCACGGCCGCATCGCCCACCCGATGCACCGGCACGGCC